>QGVD01000032.1 GCA_003242685.1 Pseudomonadota bacterium
TCGGCCGTCCGGCCCTTGCCGACGACCAGGGCAACGGCCCGTGCGGCAGCTGCGAGCGTCGTGGCGCCCGGTGCCCAGCCGGCACGCTTTGCCGGGCCTCCCTGCATCGGCTCAGCCAAGGCGCAGGCCTTCGAGGCGCCGGCCCAGAGCGAACTCGTGGGCCGCGACCGGGCGGCGTCCCGGACGCTGCACCCGCGTGACCGCGAGCAATCCCTGTCCGCAGCGGACGAGGATTGCGTCCGGCTTCACGGCCACGATCGTGCCCGGCGCGACGTCCGGAGCGACCTCTTCGCCGCGGACTGCATGTGCCGCGTGGATGCGGAGCTGCTCCCCTTCGAAGCGCGTCTCCGCGACGGGCCAGGGATCGAACGCGCGCACCTGCCGTTCGATCTCGTCGGCCGTGCGCGACCAGTCGATCAGCGCCTCGGATTTCTCGAGCTTCGCCGCGTAAGTAACCCCTTCGGCAGGTTGCGGCCTGGGAACCAGATCCCCGCGCTCGAGTCCCTCGAGCGCTTCGAGCAGGGCCTCGGCGCCGAGCGCCGCCAGACGGTCATGGAGCGTCGCCGCGGTGCTGGTCGCCTCGATGGGCAGGCTTCGCTGCAGCAGGATCGGGCCGGTATCGAGCCCTTCGTCCATCTGCATGATCGTCACGCCGGTCTCACGGTCGCCAGCGAGGATGGCCCGCTGGATCGGCGCGGCGCCGCGCCAGCGCGGCAGGAGCGAGGCGTGGATGTTGACGCATCCGAGCCGCGGGAGCTTCAGCACCTCGGGCGGCAGGATCTGACCGTAGGCGACGACGACGAGAACATCGGGCCGCCACTCTTCGAGCGCCGCGCGGCCGGCTTCGGTGCGCAGGGTTTCGGGCTGCGCGACGGGCACGCCGAGCTCGAGCGCCGCCTGCTTGACGGGACTCGGCGTGAGCACGCGCCCGCGGCCCTTCGGCCGGTCGGGCTGCGTCAGTACGCCGACGAGCGTGTGCGACGAGCCTGCGATGGCGCGCAGCGCCGGCACGGCGAACTCGGGAGTTCCCGCGAAGGCGACGCGCAGTGCGGACACGGAGGCACGACCGGGGTTCGACCCGCTGCCCGATCAGCGATAGGCGCGCGCACGCGCCGTGGCTGCCGCTCCGGCACGGGAAGCGCGCTCCCTGCGATCCTTCTCGAGCTTCTTGCGGATGCGCTCGCGCTTGAGGTCGGAGAGGTAGTCGACGAAGAGCTTGCCTTCGAGGTGATCCATCTCGTGCTGCAGGCACACGGCCAGAATGCCGTCCAGGTCGCGCTCGAACGTCGCGCCGGTGCGGTCCTGGGCGCGCACGCGCACCTTCGCCGCGCGCTCGACCTCATCGAAGATGCCGGGCACGGAGAGGCATCCCTCTTCCATCACGGCCTTGCCCTCGCGCGACAGGATCTCGGGATTGATGAAGACGAGCGGCTCGTTCTTCTCCGCGGAGACGTCGATGACGATGAGCCGCTTGTGGAAGTCGACCTGAGTGGCCGCGAGCCCGATGCCCGGCGCCGCGTACATGGTTTCGAACATGTCGTCGATCATCCGGTCGAGCTCGGGCCCGAAGTCCTCGGGCAGCACCGGACGCGCCCTGGTGCGCAGACGCGGATCGGGGTACTCCAGAATCGTCAGAAGAGCCATTGCACACGCCTCGTGAACTTCGTGAATTCGACCCGCAACTGCTGCTAACGTTCGCCCGTCTGCCGGAAACGACAGCGACCGGCGAGCGCGCCGCCGGGCCCGGTCAAGCCCGTGATCCAGCGCACAAAGTTGACATTAAACCGTGTGCCAGCGGCTGGGCGCGATTATAACAGCGGGGGTCGCCTGCCCCACCCGATATGAGGGAGTGGAGGATGTTTTCCAATCAACGACTTGAGGCTCGCCGGGCCGCGGGTCTGATCGTTCTGGTCAGCGGAATCCTGGGCGCGGCGGGCTGTTCCTCCGGCGAATCGCTCACGCGAGCGGAAGAGACTCCGCCGCCGCTTCCCGCCGAAACGACGGTCGAGCAGGAGCTCGATTCCGAGCTCACCGCCACCGAAGCGGCCATCGCGATGGAAGGCGAGGCTCCGTCGGCCCGACCGGCGGAACCGTCGTCCGACATCATCAATCCTTCCGCTCCGAGGAGCTACGTGGTCAAGCGCGGCGACACGCTCTGGGACATCGCCTCGATGTTCCTGCGCGATCCGTGGCTCTGGCCCGAGATCTGGTACGTCAACCCGCAGGTCGCGAACCCGCACCTCATCTATCCCGGCGACGTGCTGACGCTCGCCTACGGGGCCGACGGGCGCCCGCAGATCCGCCTCGAGCGCGGCGGTGCCGCCCGCATGAGCCCGCGCCTGCGCAGCGAGCCGCTCGAAGGCGCCATCCCGACGATTCCGTACTCGGCAATCGCGGCGTTCCTCGCACGGCCTTCCATCGTGTCGGCCGAGGACGCGCGCCGCGCGCCGCACGTGCTCGCCATGCGCGACGGCCATCTGGTCGGCGGCGCGGGACACGAAATCTATGTGCGCAATCTCGACGCTCCGCAGAACGCCCGCTTCAGCGTGATCCGCGTGGGCGAGCCGCTGCGCGATCCCGACGACGGCGACGTCATCGGCTATCTCGGCATCTACACCGGCACCGCGCAGGTGATGGCTCCCGCCAGCGGAGCGAAACCGGCCAAGGCCGTGCTGACCGAGTCCGCGCGCGAGACGCTCGAGGGTGACCGTCTGTTCGCCGCCGAAACGCAGGTGCCGCTCAACTTCACGCTGGGCGCACCGCGCGGCGAAGTGCGCGGACGGATCATCGCCGTGCTCGACGGCGTCGAGCTCATCGGCCAGTACCAGATCGTCGCCATCAATCGCGGCACGCGCCACGGCGTGGAGCCCGGACACGTGCTCGCCGTCGATCAGGCCGGCGAGGTCGTGCGCGACCGTCACGCGAACGCGTTCAGCCGCATGAGCCTCGGCGAAGCGTTCGCGCCGCGGGTGCAGCTCCCCGACGAGCGCGCGGGCACGCTGCTCGTGTTCAAGAGCTACGACCGCATGAGCTTCGGGCTCATCGTGGGCGCATCGGCTCCGATGCGCGTGAACGACGTCGTCCGCAATCCCTGATTTCTTCGCTCCAATCCCGGCTCGCTCCGTCCGGCACCCTCTCCCCCGCACCGCGGGGGAGAGGGCAAGCGCCGAAAGTGGACCCTTCGGCCTGCAGCTCATGAGGACGGACGTCCCGGAAGTTCCCGCTGCTTTCTCGCCGCCTGCATCACTTAAGGTCCGGCGCCGCGGGGAAGCCGTTGTTCTATGCTCGTGCGCATGGATCTCGTCCGGGCATGTGCAATCCTCGCGCGTACGCCGCGGCTGACCGCCGAACACGTACGCGAGGCGGTGGCGCACTTCGGCGATCTCGAGCGCGCGCTCGGTGCAGGACGTGCGCTGTCGAGCCTGCAGCTCCCCGAGGAAGCGCGCGCGTGGCTCGCCGCGCCGGACACCGCAGCCATCGATTCGGACATCGCGTGGATCGCCTCGAGCGGCGCGCGGCTCGTGCCGTGCACGTCTGCGGATTACCCGCCGCTCCTCGCCGAGGTGCGCGGTGCGCCGCCCGTGCTCTACGTGCTGGGCGATCCCGCGGTGCTGCGCACGCCGCAGCTCGCGATGGTCGGCTCGCGCAATCCCACGCCGGCGGGCCGCGTCACGGCGCGCGATTTCGCTGCGTTCTTCGCACGCGCGGGCCTCACGATCACGAGCGGACTCGCGCTCGGCATCGATGCGGCGAGCCACGAAGGCGCGCTCGCCGCGGGCGGCCTGACGATCGCGGTGTGCGGCACCGGTCTCGACGATGTCTATCCCCGCGAGAACCGCGCGCTCGCCGATCGCATCCGCGAGCGCGGCGCGCTCGTCTCGGAGTTTCCGCCGCGCACTCCTCCGCGCCGCGAGAACTTTCCCCAGCGCAACCGGATCATCAGCGGCATGACGCTCGGCACACTGGTCGTCGAAGCGGCGCGCCGCAGCGGTGCGCTGATCACCGCGAAGTACGCCGGCGAGCAGGGGCGCGAGGTCTTCGCGATTCCCGGGTCCATACATAATCCCCTCGCGCGCGGCTGCCATCAGCTCATACGTCAGGGCGCGAAGCTCGTGGAGAGCGCCGGGGACGTGCTCTCCGAGCTGCACTTTTCCTTCGAAGCTCAGGAACTTGCGACGCGCGAGGAAGCCGCGCGGAACACCGCCACGGCAGCGCCCGCATTGGACAAGGAATATGAAATGCTGTTAGATGCTCTCGGCTTTGAACCCGCAACGATCGACGCTCTCGTCGCTCGTACCGGCCTGCCGGGCGAGTCGATCGCTTCGATGTTGCTGATTCTCGAGCTCGAGGGGCGCGTCGCGCTCCAGGCCGGCGGCCGCTATTGCCGCATTCTCTGATTCTTGAGCGATGACCGGCAGCGTTCTCGACATCCTGATCTACGTGTTCGACCGCTACATGCTCGACGAGGCGCCCGAGGTACCCGAGCGGGAGGATCTCGCGCGCGACCTGCAGCAGGCCGGTTTCGCTCACGCGAACGTCGAGCGTGCGCTCGACTGGCTCGCCGGGCTCGCGATCGAGCACGGGCGTCCGCGCATCGCGGGCAACGGCCAGTCGATGCGCATCTACTGCGACGGCGAGCTCACGCGGCTGTCGACGGAGTGCCGCGGTTATCTGCTCACGCTGGAGCGGCTCGGCATCCTCTCGCCTCATCAGCGCGAGATCGTGATCGACCGCATGCTCGCCCTCGACACCGACGAGCTCGACACCGAGCAGCTCAAATGGGTGGTGCTCATGGTGCTCTCGAGCCAGCCCGGACAGGAAGGTGCGTTCGAGCGCATGGAGACGCTGATGGACGACGGCCGCCTGAGCGCACCACACTGATGCCGCGGGCTCACTCGGTACGGAATTTCCACTACCCGCGGCCAGTCCGCGGTTTTTTGTTCATGGAAGCGGAAGAACTTCTCTAGAGATGGCTGAGAATCTCGTCATCGTCGAATCGCCAGCGAAGGCGCGCACCATCAAGAAGTACCTGGGCAAGGACTTCGAGGTGCTCGCCTCCTACGGCCACGTGCGGGATCTGGTGCCGAAGGAAGGCGCCGTCGATCCCGACCGCGGCTTCGCGATGCAGTACCAGGTGCTCGAGAAGAACGAGCGCCACATCGATGCGATCGAACGTGCGCTGCGCAAGGCCAAGGCGCTCTATCTCGCCACCGACCCCGACCGCGAGGGCGAGGCGATCTCCTGGCACCTGCTCGAGATCCTGAAGGAGCGCGGCGCGCTCGACGGCAAGAAGGTCCATCGGGTCGTCTTCTACGAGATCACGCGCAACGCGATCCGCGAGGCGATCGCGAAACCGCGCGACATCTCGCTCGATCTCGTGAACGCGCAGCAGGCGCGGCGCGCGCTCGACTATCTGGTCGGATTCAATCTCTCGCCGCTCCTCTGGAAGAAGGTGAAGCGCGGCCTGTCCGCGGGACGCGTGCAGAGCCCCGCGCTGCGCATGATCTGCGAGCGCGAGGAAGAGATCGCGGCGTTCGTTCCGCAGGAATACTGGACGATCGACGGCGAAGGCGAGCACTCGGCGCAGCGCTTTCCGCTGAAGCTCGTCGAGTACCGCGGCAGGAAGGTCGAGCAGTTCAGCTTCGTCAACGAGGCGCAGGCGCGCGAGGTCGAGGCCGCGATCCGCGAGGCGGCGCGCGCCGCGGCCGGAGCGGACATCGGCGATGCGCTCGGAGCGCTGCGCGTCATCGCCATCGAGCGCAAGCAGCGCCGCCGCAACCCCGCACCGCCCTTCACGACGTCGACGCTGCAGCAGGAAGCGGCGCGCAAGCTCGGCTTCAACGCGCGGCGCACGATGCGGCTCGCGCAGCAGCTCTACGAAGGCGTCGACATCGGCGAGGGAAACGTCGGTCTCATCACCTACATGCGTACCGACTCGGTGTCGCTCGCGGAGGAAGCCGTGCGCGAGATCCGCGAGGTCGCCGCTCGCCTCTACGGCAAGGACGCGGTGGCCGACGAGCCGCGCGTGTACCGCACGAAGTCGAAGAATGCGCAGGAGGCGCACGAGGCGATCCGGCCGACTTCGGCCTCGATCACGCCGGCGGACGTCGAAGGCAAGCTCGACGACGATCTCTATCGTCTCTATACGCTCATCTGGAAGCGCGCCGTGGCGTGCCAGATGAGCCATGCGGTGTTCGACACCGTCGCGGTGGATCTGCTCGCCGGACCCGACGGCCCCGAGCGGCATCTGCTGCGCGCGAACGGCTCCACGCTCGTGAAGCCCGGCTTCATCGCCGTGTACCAGGAAGGCACCGACGAGGCGACCGCCGACGAAGGCGATCATCCGCTGCCGCCGATGAATGAAGGCGACGTCGTGCGCCTCGTCGCGCTGCGCGCGGATCAGCACTTCACCGAGCCGCCGCCGCGCTACTCGGAAGCCTCGCTCGTCAAGGCGCTGGAAGAGCACGGCATCGGTCGTCCGTCGACCTACGCCACCATCATCTCGACGCTGCAGGACCGCGAGTACGTCGTGATGGAGAACCGGCGTTTCGTGCCGACCGACATCGGCAAGATCGTCAACCGCTTCCTCACGCGTCACTTCCACAAGTACGTGGAGTACGGCTTCACCGCGGCCATGGAGGACGAGCTCGACGCGGTTTCGCGCGGCGAGGAGGAATGGACGATTCCGCTGCGCAAGTTCTGGAAGCCGTTCATCCAGCAGGTCGAGAAGACCGAGAAGAACGTCACGCGCGAGGAAGTCGCGCAGGCGCGCGAGCTCGGCATCGATCCCGCGAGCGGCCGCCCGGTGAGCGTGCGCATGGGACGCTACGGACCGTTCGTGCAGATCGGCACGAAGGACGATCCGGAGAAGCCGCGCTTCGCGGGTCTGCGTCCGGGTCAGAAGATGGACGAGATCACCCTGGAGGAGGCGCTCGAGCTCTTCAAGCTGCCGCGCACTCTGGGGCAGACGCCGGAAGGCGAGGAAGTCACGGTCAACATCGGCCGCTTCGGCCCGTACGTGAAGTACGGCAGCAAGTACGTCTCGCTGAAGGAAGACGATCCGTACACCATCACCCTGGAACGCGCGCTCGAGGTGATCCGCGCGAAGCAGGAAGCCGATGCGAACCGCATCATCGCGGACTTCGGCGTGGACGGCATCCAGGTGCTGAACGGCCGCTACGGGCCGTACATCACGGACGGCAAGAAGAACGCGAAGATCCCGAAGGACCGCGATCCGAAGTCCCTGACGCTCGAGGAGTGCCGCGAGCTGCTCGCGCAGGCGCCCGAGCGCGGAGGACGCTTCGGCCGCGGGAAGCGCGCACAGGCCGCTTCGACAGCGAAGGGCAAGAGCGAGGCCGAAACACCTGCGGCGGCGGAGCCCGCAGAGACCGCGAAACCGCGCACCAGGGCGGCAGCCCGTGCGACCGCGCAGGCGGTGGACCTCAAGACGGCGCGCGTGGTCAAGAAGAAGCAGTCTGCGGGCAGCAAGCAGCAGACTGCGACAGGCGCCGGCCGCAGAATCGCCCGCGGCTAGCAGCGCCGCGGGCCGCGTTTCGTCTCTCGCGTCGTTCCGCACGCCGGGCTTCCTGCACGGTGCAGGCGGGCGTCGCGACGTTCACTCGCGGTGCATTTCCCGAATTACGTCAAATCGAGACGACCGCTCGACGCGTCCCGTCATGACGGCGCCGCGATGCGTGTGATATAAGCCCCTCACTGCTTACATAACGAGCGCTGCGGAGTATTTCGGCCGCTCATCGCAGCAGCCGTTGTACTCGCAGAAGAACAATCAACGGCGAACGAGCGACGGTCCGCGTTGCCGTCCTCGGGTGAAGGGAGACCACTGATGAGACGCCCCGTTCCCGTGTTCCTGGGATCCGTGATCCTGGGAGCCGCTCTGGCATCTCCAGTCATGAGCGGTCCGATCTCCGCGGTTCAGTCTTCGAACATCTCGCAGCTCGCGCTGCCTGCGGCGCGAAATCTCAGCAAGATCGACGAATCGCTCGCGAATGCGACCGGTGAAGTCGACGTGATCGTGCAGCTCTCGGAGCCGCCGCTCGCCGTCGCCAACGGCGAGAACGCGCGGCGCGTGGGCGGCCGCTTCAACCGCGCGCAGCAGATCGCCCACTCCGCGAAGGTGCGCGCGGAGCAGGACGCTCTGCACGCGCAGCTGCTCGCACTCGGCGGCCGTGAGATCGGCCGTGTGCGCATCGCGTACAACGCGGTGATCGTGCGCATCGCGGCGGAGAAGCTGAGCTCCATCGCACGGCTGAGCAACGTCAAGACGATCCGTCCGGTCGGCGAGTATCGCCTCGCGCTCGAGAACACCGTGCCGTACATCGGCGCCTCCAGCGTGCAGGGCTCCGGCTACGACGGCACCGGCATCCGCATCGCGGTGCTCGACTCGGGCATCGACTATACGCATCGCAACCTCGGTGGACCGGGAACGGTCGAGGCGTACGAGGCGGCCTATGGCACGGATCCTTCCGATCCGCGCAACAGGACGCTCGACGGACTCTTTCCCACCGCGAAGGTGATCGGCGGCTGGGACTTCGTCGGTGAGGAGTGGCCGAACGGGCCGCTCGCCGAGGATCCCGATCCGATCGATTTCGGCGGCCACGGCACGCACGTCGCGGACATCATCGCGGGGCGCAGCCCTGACGGATCGCACGTCGGCGTGGCGCCGGGCGCGCTGCTGTATGCGGTGAAGGTCTGCAGCGCCGTTTCGACGTCGTGCAACGGCGCCGCGATGCTCCGGGGCATCGACTTCGCGATGGACCCGAACGGTGACGGCTCGATGGACGACGCGGTGGACATCATCAACCTGTCCATCGGCGCGGGCTACGGCCAGATCGAGGACGACATCGCCGGCGCCACCGCAAACGCGGTGCGCGCGGGCGTGGTGGTCGTCGCCGCCGCGGGCAACAACGGCGACCGGCCGTACATCACGGCATCGCCGGCCTCCACGCCGGGCGTCATCAGCGTCGCGAACACTCAGGTGCCGACCGCACTCGCCGTTCCGCTGGTGATCAACTCGCCGGCCGCCATCGCAGGCACCTATACCAACACTGCAACGATCGACTGGGCTCCGATCGGCGACGGCGTGACGGGTGACGTCGTGTACGTCGGCCGCGGCTGCCGCGACGACGAGACGACTCCGGAAGTGGAGCCCCAGGATCCGTACCTCGCCGATCCGGCCGGCAGAATCGCGCTGATCGACCGCGGAGACTGCGCTGTCAGCGTGAAGATCGACCGGGCCGCGAAGGCGGGCGCGATCGGCGTGCTGCTCGGTCTCGTCGCACCGGGCGACGCGGTGAGCTTCAGCCAGGGCGGCGGCGACACGTTCGTTCCCTCGCTCGTGATCATCCAGAGCTATGCCGACCTCATCCGGGCGCAGCTCGCGGCCGGTGCCACGGTGAATGTCACCGTGTCGGAGGCCAATGCGATCCCGCTCGTCGGCAGCGTGATCACCTCCTCGTCCCGCGGACCGAGCCACAGCTTCAATCACATCAAGCCCGACATCGCGGCACCGGGCGGATCGGTCTCCGCGGAAGTCGGTACCGGCTCGGGAATGACGCCCTTCAGCGGCACTTCCGGCGCGTCGCCGATGGTCGCCGGCGCCGCGGCGCTGCTGCTGCAGGCGTACCCGAAGCGCACGCCCGCGGAGATCAAGTCGATCCTCATGAACACGGCGGACCCGGAGCTGTACATCAACCCCGTGATGCAGCCCGGCGTGCTCGCGCCGATCACGCGCATCGGCGCAGGTGAGGTGCGCGTCGATGCGGCGCTCGCCAGCACGACGGCCGCGTGGGACGCGAAGCTCGGCACGGGCAGCCTGTCGTTCGGCTATCACACCGTCTCCGAGCCCGTGGTGCTCCACCGGCACGTCCGCGTGCGCAACTATGCGTCGTACGCACGCCGGTACAGCATCACGACGTCGTTCCGCTACGCGGACGACGAGGCGAGCGGCGCCGTGAAGATCCACACACCGTCGTCGATCGTCGTCGGACCGCACGGAACGAGCGAGTTCGTCGTGACGCTCACCATCGATCCGCGCAAGCTCCCGGAGTGGACGCTGAACGGCGGACCGTTCGGCGGCGACGGATTCCGGCTGCAGGGCGTCGAGTTCGACGGCTTCGTCCATCTGCGCGACGGGCGCGACCAGATCCACCTGCCGTGGCACGTGCTCCCGCACCGCGCTGCGGACGTCCGCGCCGTGAACCGCAACGTGAAGCTCTTCAACGGGGAGAACGGCTCGCTCGTGCTCCTCAACACGAGCAGGGCGCTCGCAGGCCGTGTGGACGTGTTCTCGCTCACGGGCACGAGCCCGCGCATCCCGCGCTCGCAGCTCCCCGGCGAAGGTGACAACGTCGCCGTGGTGGATCTCGCGGCCGTCGGTGCGCGACTCGTCAGCATCGGCGGCGGGCAGTTCGGCATCCAGTTCGCGATCAACACCTACGGGCAGCGCGCGCATCCGGCATATCCGGGCGGCTTCGAGGTGGACATCGACACGGACCTGGACGGCAATCCGGACTGGTTCGTGTTCAACCGCGAGCTGGGGCAGGCCTTCTCGACCGGACAGACCGTCGTCTACGTCCAGCGAGCCGGCACGACGACCGCCACCGCGTACTTCTACGCGGACGCCGATCTGAACTCGGGCAACATCATCCTCACCGCTCCGCTGTCGGTGATGGGCCTGACGCCGACGTCCACGTTCTCGTTCACGGTGTACGCCTACGACAACTACTTCACCGGCCTGGTGAGCGACGTGATCGAGAACATGGTGTACACGCCGGCCTTCCCGCGGTTCTTCGTGCCGGATGCGCCGGCGGACGGCGTGCCCGCCGGTGGCTTTTCGGTGCTCACCGTCGAGCACATTCCGGAGGGCGACGAAGCTTCGCCGTCCCAGACCGGTCTGCTGCTCATGTACCGTGACGCGCCGACCAACCGCGAGGCCGAGGCGGTGAAGGTCGACGTCGTCACCAAGCCGCCTAAGGGCAAGGGCGATGGCAAGGGTAAAGACAAGGACAAGGACGACAAGGGTAAGGGAAAGGGCAAGGACAAACACAAGGACAAGGACGACAGGGGCAAGGGAAAGGACAAAGACAAGGGCAAAGACGACAAGGACAAGGGAAAGGGCAAGGAGAAGGACGATAAGGACAAGGGCAAAGGAAAGGACGACAAAGGCAAGGGAAAGGACAAGGACGACAAGGGCAAGGGAAAAGGCAAGTGAGCCCTGACCGACAGGCCCTCCGGTAAGGCGGCCCGCGCAGTCGCCTCACTGAACCGATGCGAAACGAAGGCCCGGGCGGAAACGTCCGGGCCTTCTTTCATGTGCGTTTCATGAGAGCGCCCCGCTTGCGCGGGGAACGGCGCACGGCGTGACGCTCAGCGGGCGCCAGGCCCGCGACTCAGTGCCTCGCACAGCTTGAAGTTGCCGCGCTGATCGACGCGATAGGAGTAGAGCCTGCCCGCCACTTCGAAATCGACGCGGTATCCCGGAACGATGGCCTGCGTGTACATCTGGCCGGGCTCGGGGCAGCCGAGCGAGCCGTCCGGCCATTCGACGCTCTCGGCACGCACAACTCTCGCCCCTCCGGCTGCATCCTGGCCCGCGCGCGCCGCGAGATCCTCCCTGAGCCGTGCCATCACGTCTCCCGGAACCTCGCCGGTCACGCGCGGTTCGGGCTCCTCGGGCCCGCTCGGCACGCGCGGCGGAATCTGCGCGGGCGTGACTCTCGGACCGACTCGACGCATGCCTTCATCCTCCGGATCGGCAGCCTGCGGGGCCGTGCAGGCGACAGCCGCCGCGCCCGCGAGCGCGATCAGAAACCTCGATACCTTGAGCATCGACCGACTCCTCTATCCTGCGTGAACCGCGATCGTGCACGATGCGTGACACCGGCCTTCCTTCTCAGCGATCAGCATACGACGACAGCGAATGAAGTACCGCCACAGCTTCCATGCCGGCAACTTCGCGGACGTGCACAAGCACGTCGCCCTGCTCGCTCTCGTCTCAACGCTCGAGCAGAAGGAAAAGGGCTTTCTGTACCTCGAGACGCACGCCGGCCGGGGAGCGTACGACCTGGGGAACGCCGCCGAGAACGCCGAGTCCCGCACCGGCATCGACCGGCTCGGCGACGACGTCTCGAGCGAGGAGCTCACGCGCTATCTCGGCGTCGTGCGCGCCTTCCGCGCCCGGCAGCGCAATCCGCGCGCCTATCCGGGTTCGCCGCTCATCGTCGCGCAGGCGCTGCGTCCTCAGGACCGCGCGGTGCTCATCGAGCGAGTCGCAACCGAAGCACAGGCGCTCGAGCGCGCCGTCGCGGAATATCCTCGCGTGCGAGTGGAGTGCGCGGACGGCTTCGAGCGGCTGCGCGCGTATCTGCCGCCTGCTGAGAGACGCGGGCTCGTGCTCATCGATCCGCCGTACGAGGAATCCCGTCGCGACGGCGAGAGGGCCGCGGATGCGATCGTGGAAGCGCTGCGCCGCTTTCCCACCGGTGTGATCGTCGTGTGGTACCCCATCAAGCACGCACGTGACTCGGAAAGCTGGCTCGCGGCGCTCGCGCCACGGATCTCGCGCGAGGCGCTGGTGAGCGAGCTGTGGCTCTATCCCAGGGATTCGCGCGCGGCGCTGAACGGCTCGGGACTTCTCATCGTGAATCCCCCGTACCGGACCGACGAGCGCATGCGTGAGTGGCTTCCGCAGCTGTGCCGGCACCTCGACACGAGAGGAACCGGCGGCACGAGCGTGAGGCCGCTGATATCGGCGGCCGGGAAGAAGGCTCCGGGCAGAGGCTGACTCCCGCGTCACCGCAACCGGCCCGGCTCGTATAAGCTCGCACTTCCAATGCAGGACAGCACATCGTCTCCCGACCGCTACGGAGTCGTCGGCCATCCGGTCGCGCACAGCAAGTCGCCGTTCATCCACGGCCTGTTCGCGCAGCAGACCGGGCACTCGATCACGTACGAGCTCTTCGACTTCACACCCGAGGAGTTCGGGGAACGCGTGCGCGCCTTCTTTGCTTCCGGTGGACGCGGCCTCAACGTGACCCTGCCGCACAAGCTCGCCGCGGCACGGCTCGCCGACGAGCTCACCTCCCGCGCGGCTCTCGCTGCGGCGGCCAACACGCTTGCCCTTCGGGAGGATGGACGGATCCTCGGCGACAACACCGATGGATTCGGGCTCGTGCGCGACCTTACGGAGAACCTCGGCATCCGCCTCGGCGGCGCGCGCATTCTGATCCTGGGTGCAGGAGGTGCGACGCGCGGCGCCATCGGACCGCTGCTCGAGCTCGGACCGGAGCGCCTCGTCATCGCCAATCGCACACCGGAGCGCGCGCGTGCGCTGGCGGCGGACTTCGCGCGGCTGGGTCCGGTCACGGGCTGCGGTTTCGAGGAGCTCGGCGATTCGCGTTTCGACGTCGTGATCAACGCGACCTCGGCGAGCCTTTCCGGCGAAGTGCCGCCTCTCGACCCCGCGATCGCCCGCGAGACGCGGCTCTGTTACGACATGGCGTACGGGCCCGATTCCACACCGTTCGTGCGCTGGGCGCTGCGACACGGTTGCCCGCGCGCCGAACAGGGACTCGGCATGCTCGTCGAGCAGGCGGCAGAGTCGTTCCGCATCTGGCGCGGGGTGCGGCCCGATACCCGGCCCGTGCTCGCGGCGCTCGCCGCGCAGATCAGCGCGTCCGCTGGCGCATCGTGACGAGCTCTTCCGCGCTCGTCGGATGGATGGCGACGGTGTCGTCGAAATCGCGCTTGGTCGCCCCCATGCGTACCGCCACCGCGAAGCCCTGAAGCATCTCGTCGGCGCCTTCGCCGATGACGTGCACGCCGACGATGCGTTCCTCCGGGCCCACCGTCACGAGCTTCATGCGCGCACGCGGCTTGCGCGTGGTCAGCGCGTGGTACATCGGCACGAACTCCGACGTGTAGACGTGCACGGCTTCGTCCCCGTGCAGATCGCGCGCGGCGGCTTCGGTGAGCCCCACGGTGCCGATCGGCGGATGACCGAAGATCACCGTCGGCACGTTCTCGTAATCGAGATGACGGTCGGCCTGGCCGCCGAACAGACGATCCGAGAGGCGCCTTCCGGCGGCGATCGCCACCGGCGTGAGCGGGGCGCGCCCCGTCACGTCGCCGATGGCGTAGATGCCCTCGACGCTCGTCGCCTGGTACTTGTCCGTCTCGATGTAACCGTAGGCGTCGAGCCGCACGCCCGCATGCTCGAGACCGAGCCCGTCGACGCACGGCCCACGCCCGATCGCCCACAGCACGCAGTCGAACGGTCCCAGCCGGCGTCCGTCGCGCGTCTCGAGCTCGAGCTCACCGGACGACGTGCGTTCGAGCGAGGCAGGCCAGGAGTTCGTCAGGAGCTCCACGCCCTGCTCGCGCAGGTGCTCGGTCGCGGTCTCGCCGAGCATGACGTCGAAGGACTTGAGCACGCGCTCCCCGCGGATGAGGAGCGTCACGCTCGAGCCGAGCGCCGCGAAGATGCCCGAGAGCTCGACGGCCACGTAGCCGCTGCCTACGACCGCGACTCGCTGCGGGCGTGCCTCGAGCTCGAAGAATCCGTCCGACGTGATGCCCAGCTCGGCTCCCGGAACGTCCGGCAGCAGCGGCCTGCCGCCCGTCGCCACCACGATGTGCGGCGCCGTGAGCACGTGCTCGCCGATGTGGACCCTGCGGGGCGTGGCGAAGCGTGCGAACCCGCGCACGAGCGTGACGCCGCGCTTCTCGAGATTGCGCTCGTAGATCTCGTTCAGTCGCCTGACGTACGCGTCGCGCTTCTGCTTGAGCAGACTCCAGTCGTGCCCTTCGAGGACGACGTCGAAACCGTATTCAGGACCGTCGTGAATGGCATGCGCGATCTCGGCGGCATTCCACATCACCTTCTTCGGCACACAGCCGACGTTCACGCAGGTGCCGCCGAGGCGCGCCGCCTCCACAAGCGCCACACGCGCCCCGTATTCCGCCGCGCGCTGCGCGCAGGCCAGCCCGCCGCTGCCGCCGCCGATCACGATGAGGTCGTAGGAATCCGCCATGTCCTGCCGCTTTCGAAGTGCCGGGTCCCCGATCTTACCCGTCCGGCCCGCGGCGCTGGCCCGGACCGCACGTGCCGCTCACGCTCCCGCTGCCGCCCGGCCCGCCCATGCACTGCTAGAATGCCGGGCCCGAGGCGCGAGAAATCCATGGAAAATCCCCTGCTGGGCCAGGAGCCCCTGCCGCCGTTTGCGCACATTCGTCCGGAGCACGTCGAGCCCGCGATCCGCGAGCTGCTCGCCCGTAACCGGGCCGAGATCGAAAGGCTGGCCGCGATCGAGAACCCGACCTTCGCCACGGTCGTCGAGCCGCTGGAGGAGCTGCATCACCGGCTGGCGCGCACGTGGTCGCCGGTCAGTCACCTCAACGCGGTGCTCAACTCGGACTCGCTGCGCGCGGCCTACAACGCCTGCCTGCCCCTGCTGTCCGAGTACCAGACCGACCTTCAGCAGAACGAGGCGCTCTACCGGGCCTACCGGCTGATCGAGGAGCGCGAGGGGCCGAGCCTCGATCCCGACCAGCGGAAGGTCCTCGAGCACGCGCTGCGCGAGTTCCGGCTCGCCGGCGTCGGCCTCGATCCGCAGCGCAAGGAGCGCTTCAAGGCGGTGATGCTGGAGCTGACCCAGCTCCAGGCGCGCT
The DNA here is from genome assembly GCA_003242685.1 of Pseudomonadota bacterium. Classification (GTDB taxonomy): domain Bacteria; phylum Pseudomonadota; class Gammaproteobacteria; order Steroidobacterales; family Steroidobacteraceae; genus ZC4RG24. The sequence goes on from QGVD01000032.1 coordinate 15,688, forward strand.
TCGAGGAGAACGTTCTCGATGCGACGAACGGCTGGTCGTACCGGGTGACGGACCCGGCCGAGCTGCGCGGCCTCAACGACACGATCATCGAGCAGGCGCGGCGCCGTGCGCACGAGCAGCACCTCGAGGGCTGGCTCCTCACGCTCGACCAGCCGACGTACGTGGCGGTGGTCACCGACGCGGAATCCGAGACGCTCCGCCGCGCCTTCTACGAAGCCTGGACGACGCGCGCATCGGATCGCGGACCCAACGCGGGCCGCTGGGACAACACCCAGGTCATGGAAGGGATTCTCCGGCTGCGCCACGAGGCTGCGCAGCTCCTCGACTTCAGGAACTACGCCGAATACGCGCTCGCGACGCGCATGGCGCGCAGCGTCGACGAGGTGCTGCAGTTCCTGCAGGACCTCGCCCGCGCGGGACGGCCGGCGGCCGAGCGCGAGCTCGCCGAGCTCGAAGCCTTCGCGGGGCGCCGGCTCGCCGCCTGGGACGTGAGCTTCTATTCGGAGCGGCTGCAGCGCAGCCGCTATTCGGTGTCGCAGGAAGAGCTGCGGCCGTACTTCCCGCTGCCGAGGGTACTCCAGGGTCTCTTCGAGGTGGCCGAGCGGCTCTTCGAGCTCAGGATCCGCGAGCGGAGCGGCGTGCCGGTATGGCACGGGGACGTGCGCTTCTTCGAGCTGCAGGACCGTACCGGACAGACGATCGGCGGTTTCTATCTCGACGCCTATGCACGTCCCAACAAGCGCAGCGGCGCCTGGATGGATGAGTGCATCGGCCGCAAGCGGCTGAGCACGGGTACGGCGCTGCCGATCGCTTATCTGGTCTGCAACTTCCTGCCGCCCGGTGACGGCCGCCCGGCGCTGCTCACGCACGACGACGTGCTCACGCTGTTCCACGAGTTCGGGCACGGGCTGCACCACTTGCTGACACGGGTCAGCTACCCGAGTCTCGCCGGCATCAACGGTGTGGCGTGGGATGCCGTCGAGCTGCCGAGCCAGTTCCTCGAGAACTACGCGTGGCATCCCGACGTCCTGCAGCGCATCTCGTGTCACGTGAGCACGGGCGAGCCGCTGCCCGAGAAGATGCAGTCGCAGCTCATCGCCACGCGCAGCTTCCACGCGGGGCTGCAGCTCATGCGGCAGCTCGAGTTCGCGCTGTTCGACTTCCGGCTGCACGCCGGCTACGACCCGGCGCGCGGCGGCCGGATCCTCGAGACACTGAACGAGGTCCGGCGCGAGGTCGCGGTGGTCCCGGTGCCCGAGTGGAACCGCTTCGCACACAGCTTCGGGCACATCTTCGCGGGCGGCTACGCGGCCGGCTACTACAGCTACAAGTGGGCCGAGGTGCTCGCGGCGGACGCCTTCTCCGCCTTCGAGGAGAACGGCGTGTTCGACAGCGGCACGGCGCGGCGCTTCCTGGATGCCATCCTCTCGCGCGGCGGCACGCGCGATCCGCTCGACGCCTTCATCGAGTTCCGCGGCCGCAAGCCGGACATCCGCCCGCTCCTGCGTCAGCACGGCATCACTGCGACGGGTGAGCTCGCCGCATGAGTTTCCGTCCGCGGCATCCGGCGCCTCGTCTGGTTCGCCTGAGGCCGTTCGGTGCGGCGGCGCTGACCGCCGCGCTCCTCGTGTGCGTCGGAGTCGCGCGCGCGGAGCCGATGTACGTCATCGAGCAGCTCGTCGTCGGCGTGAACAGCGAGCCGGGCGGCGAGGGCGAAAGGCTCGCCTCGATCCGCAGCGGCGATCGTGTCGAGGTCGTCGAGCGCAACGGCGATCATGCCCGCGTACGCCTGCCATCGGGAATCGAAGGCTGGGTGCGCGCGTCGTATCTCTCGCGCGAGCTGCCGCTGAGGCAGCGGCTCGACGAGCGCACGCGCGAGCTCGAAGAGCTGCGCGCACAGCTCGGCCGGCTGCAGAGCGAGCTCGCCGATGCGCGCGCCGCGAACCGCACGGAAACCGCACCCGTTGCCGCCGCGGCGGAGCTCGGCTCCGCGCAGCCGCCGGCGCAGCCGCCGATCATCGGCTCGGGCGCGCCGAAGCGCACGCTTTCCTGGGGATGGATCGTCACCGTTGCCGTTCTCGCCCTGGTCGCGGGCTTCGTGCTCGGCTGGAAAGCGCTCGACCGGCGCATCCGCCGCAAGTACGGTGGACTGAAGATCTACTGAACCCTCGATCGAAGCCGCGGAGTGCACGCCCGTGCTCATCGCCACATGGAACGTGAATTCGCTGCGCGTGAGGCTGCCTCAGGTGCTCGCCTGGCTCCCGCAGTCGGGCGCCGACGTGCTCGCGATGCAGGAAACGAAGCTCACCGATGCCGAGTTTCCCCGCGCCGAGCTCGAGGCCGCGGGCTTTCACGTCGTATTCAGCGGCCAGAAGACCTACAACGGCGTGGCGCTCCTCTCGCGCTGGCCCTGCGAGGACGTCGTCACCGACATTCCCGGCTTCGAAGACCCGGCGCGCCGCGTCCTTGCCGCGACGACCAACGGCCTGCGCGTGGTGAACGTCTACGTGCCGAACGGCCAGACGGTCGGTTCCGACAAGTTCGAATACAAGCTGCGCTGGCTGGCCGCGCTCGAGAGCTGGCTGCGCGAGGAAGTGCGCCGGCACGATCAGCTCGTGGTGCTCGGCGATTTCAACATCGCGCCGGACGACCGTGACGTTCACGATCCGCCGTCGTGGGAGGGCGGCGTTCACGTGAGCGAGCCGGAGCGGCAGGCACTTCGCTCGCTCCTTGCCGTCGGCCTGGTGGACGTATTCCGGCTGTTCGACCAGCCGCCTGACACCTACAGCTGGTGGGACTACCGCGCCTTCGCCTTCCGTCGCAACCACGGACTGCGCATCGACCTGATCCTTGCCCACGAGCGCCTGGCTCCCCGCTGCCGCGAATGCCGCATCGATCGCGAGCCCCGCCGCGCGGAGCGGCCCTCCGACCACGCTCCCGTTCTCGCACGCTTCGATATCTGACCGTCGGCCACCGGCCGGCCGGTACCCATGCATCGCCGCGTCGCGACGCAGCGGCGCGATGCGACAGAACACACCCTGAAGGCGGACGTTGCCCGCTCGTGAAAGTGTGCGGCGTGTCTCGGCCGCGATCCCGGCGCCTGCCTAGACTGGGTCTCGCGGATGGGGGGAAGGCCGAGCGGCTGCCACAGGCCGCGGATCAATACCGAATGACAGGCGCGCGTCGCAGCGATTACGACGTCACCAATACCGTTCAGGTCAGCTCTCCCGCCGCGGTACGCAGTGCGGTCGAGTCGCTGCTCCGGAGCGCGTGGCCGGATATCGCGCTCGAGCCTCTGGCACACGCGTTCGACTACTTCGAACGGCTGTTCGCCGGTCAGGTCCCCGGCTTCTTCGGCGTCGACACCGTCTACCACGACCGGCAGCACACGCTCGACATCACCCTGGCGCTCGCGCGGCTGATGGTGGGATACGAGCGGCAGCAGGAACCCGAGCTGTGCTTCGGCGCGGAGCGCGCCGTGGTCGGCATCATCACCGGCCTGTTCCACGACGTCGGCTATCTCCGCCGCACGGACGACGACCGTCACTATGTCAACGGCGCCGAGCTCACCCGCATCCACGTCTCGCGCGGCGCACGCTTCCTCGCCGAATACCTCCCCATCGTCGGCCTCGATCACTGGACGGACGTCGCCACGCAGATCGTCCACTTCACGGGCTACGAAGTGCCCTTCGATCAGATCCGGCTCAGCGATCCACGGGACGTCAAGCTCGGGCACCTCCTCGGGACGGCGGATCTCATCGCCCAGATGGCCGATCGCTGCTATCTCGAGAAATGCCGGGACCGCCTGTACGCGGAGTTCGTGCTCGGGGGCGTCGCGCTGCCGATCGCGGCGAATGGTGGCCGCGAGGTCCGGTACGCATCGGGACTCGATCTGCTGCGTCAGACACCGGAATTCATCGCCGAGGTGCGCTCGAAGCGGCTCGACGGCGAGTTCGAAGGTGCCTACCGCTACCTCGAGATCCTCTTCGGCGGCCGCAATCCCTACATGGAGGCGATCGACCGCAACGCGGACTATCTGCGCCAGATCCTGCGCAGCGAGAACTGGCGCATGCTCAGGCGCAATCCGCCGATCTTCTCCGCCCTGCCCGATCCCATGGTCGAGATGCGCGGCCTGATGCTGCGCTATATCAAGAAGGCCTGGTCGGGCGACTAGCGCCGCGTCCGCGGCGAAACGGCTCCCGGCAAACCCCGCTGAAGGCGCGTTCACGGCGTCATCGGCCCTTATTGGCATGGCCGCTTGCGCCTCCGGGCAGTTAATATCCCCTGTACAACCAAAGGGGATCGCCGGCCCGTTCTTCCGGGCAGGCCGGCGTACATCGTGGGAATCGTCAGTCTCAAGCTCAAGTACGCCAGCGCTGCGTTCGTTGCGGCCCTGATCGCCGGCGCCGCCATCCTCTCCCTCGTGCTGTGGCAGCAACGCGGAGGTGCCGAGCGCCTCGGCGCGCTGGCACAGTCCGCCGTACAGGAGAGCGTGCTGCTCGAGCTGCGCAACCGCGCGGTCGTGAGCGCCCGCCTGGCCGCGCAGGCGGCTCAGGACGCCGCGCTGACCCGGGACACCGCCGCGCTGGCCCGGAGCCTGGAGCCCGTACTCGCCGACCCGACGCTCCTCGAGCTCACGGTGCGCGACCTCGACGGAAGCGTCCTCTTCGACTGGCGGCGGCCCGAGGGGACGACTTCGGGGATCCTCACCGCCGAAGCCGTCGAACCCGTCCGGCCGATGGTCGAGGCGATGCCCGGGGTTCCGACGCCGCGGACCGTCGCGGAGGTGCGTCTCGTGGTCGCCGAGGCGGCCGCGTCACGTGCCCCGAACGTCGCCAGCCGCCTGGCGGCGGAGGTGCACCGGGACTCCCGCCGCGCGCTGGTCATCGGCCTCGCCCTCGCGGCCGGGCTCGGAATCCTCGGTGCGTGGATCGCCTGGCGCGCGGCGCGTGGCCTCGAGCGGCCCATCGTCGCGCTCATCAAGAGCGCGGACCGCATCGGCCAGGGCGACTACACGCGGCCGCTCAACGTGGAGCGCCGCGACGAGATCGGTGAGCTGCAGCAGGCGCTCGAGCGCATGCGCCACAAGCTGCGGCAGACGATGATCACCAAGGACTACCTGTACACGGTCCTCAACGGCATGACGGACGCCGTGTTCGTCACCTCGCCGGAGGGCGTGATCAAGGTGGCCAACCAGACCGCCTGCAAGCTCCTCGGTTACGGCGAGGAAGAGCTGCTCGGCCGGAGCCTGCGTTCCATGCTCGACGAGCGCGAGCGCCAGAACTTCGATATCGCGCAGGCCGCGCAGGAGACGCGCGAGACCGTCGTGCGCACGCGCCAGGGTCAGACGATTCCCGTCGCGCTCACCGGATCGCAGATCGTGAGCGACGACCCGCAGTTCCAGGGCTGCATCTTCGTGGCGCGCAACATCACCGACCGCAAGCGCGCCGAGCGCCGCATCCGCTACCTCGCGCGCTACGACGCGCTCACCAAGGTTCCGAACCGGATGCAGTTCCACCACCTGCTGCAGCAGGCGATCGCGCGCGCGCTGCGCAGCGGCCATGCGGTGGCGCTGCTGTACCTCGACATGGATCGCTTCAAGGAGGTCAACGACACCTTCGGGCATGCGTCGGGCGACCGTGTCCTCGAGGTGCTCGCGGAACGCCTCACGCGCGCGCTGCCCAGGGACACCGTGATCGGCCGCCTCGCGGGCGACGAATTCGCGCTGATCGTCGAGGGACTCCCGCTCGAATCCGACAACCGCGGACCCATCGCCCACCTCGCGCGCTCGATCCTCACCGAGGTGAGCCGGGCGTTCCAGCTCAACCAGCACGAGGTCTTCCTCACGGCGAGCATCGGCATCGCGTTCTGCCCGCGCGACGCGGAGAACGTCATCGACCTCATCCGCAACGCGGATGCCGCCATGTACTACTCGAAGCAGAACGGCGGCAACACCTTCGCGTTCTACTCGCCCGAGATGAACGCCGCGGCGGTCGAGCGGCTCATGCTGAAGAGCAAGCTGCGCCGCGCGCTCGAGCGCGACGAGTTCGTCATCGCCTACCAGCCGAAGGTCGACCTGCGCAACGGGCGCATCATCGGCGCCGAGGCGCTCCTGCGCTGGCGGCTGCCGGGCCACGGCGACATTCCGCCCGGACAGTTCATTCCCCTCGCGGAGGAGACGAACCTCATCCTCGACATCGGCGAGTGGGTGCTGAACCGCGTGTGCATGGACTACCGCGAGATGCAGCAGCAGGTCGCCGATCCGGGCCGCATCTCGCTGAATCTCTCGCTCAAGCAGCTCAGGCAGGCGAGCTTCATCCTGCGCTGCCGCTCGGTGTTCCGGAAGTACGGCGTCTCGCCCACTTCCTTCGAGCTCGAGATCACCGAGACCACCCTCATGGCCGACGCGAAGCGCACAGTGCGGCTGCTCGACGAGCTCTACGCGATGGGCCTGCACCTCTCCATCGACGACTTCGGCACGGGCTACTCCTCGCTCTCGGCCCTGCAGCAGTTCCCGATCGGCACGCTCAAGATCGATCAGTCCTTCGTGCGCGACGTCGGCGACGACGCGGGCGACGCCACCATCGTGCGCACCATCATCGACATGGGCCGCAGCCTCGGCATGGACGTCGTCGCGGAAGGCATCGAATCGGTCCGCCACCTGGAGTTCCTGCGCCGGCATCACTGCCAGTACGGACAGGGGCGGCTCTTCGGTGAGCCCTGCACGTGCGAGGAGCTGCTCGCGCTGCTCGCCCGTCAGGCCGCGGGCACTCCACCCTTTGCGCATCTCCTGCCCCAGGAGGGGGCCGTCTCGCGCAGCGCCTGATCGTGCTCGTTCTCTCCGACGTCCGCCTCCGCCGCGGCTCCCAGGTGCTCATCGAGGGAGCCGATCTCACCGTGTTCCGCGGCGAGAAGATCGGCATCGTCGGGCGCAACGGCTGCGGCAAGTCGACGCTCCTCGCGCTGATCTGCGGCGATCTGGCACCCGATGCCGGCGAGTACACGGCCCCACCGGGGCTCACGATCTCGTGGGTGGCGCAGGAGCTGCCCGAGACGGACGCACCGCTCGTCGAGTACGTGCTCGACGGTGACGTCGAGCTGCGGCAGGTCGAAGCCGGGATCGCGCGGGCAACCGAGAGCGGGGACGGTGCGCGCCTCGCCCTGCTGCACGCGGAGTACGAACGGCTGGGCGGCTACGCCGCACGGGCCCGCGCGGCGCGGCTGTGCGACGGGCTCGGCTTCGACCCGGGCGAACTCGAGCGGCCCGTGCGCGAGTTCTCCGGCGGTCTGCAGATGCGCGCCAATCTGGCGCGCGCGCTCATGCGCCGCTCGGATCTTCTCCTGCTCGACGAGCCCACCAACCACCTCGATCTCGATGCCGTGCTGTGGCTCGAGCAGTGGCTGCGCGAGTACGCGGGCACGCTGCTCCTCGTCTCGCACGATCGCGAACTCCTGGATGCGATCGTGGGGCGCATCGTGCACATCGAGGGCGGACAACTCCGCGCGTACGCGGGCAACTACAGCGCGTTCGAGACACAGTACGCCGCACAGCGCGAGCAGACGCGCGCCCGGATGATCCGTCAGCAGCGCGAAGTGGAGCGCATCCGCGCGTTCGTCGAGCGCTTCCGGGCCAAGGCCAGCAAGGCGCGCCAGGTGCAGAGCCGCCTCAAGTGGCTCGCCCGCCTCGAGACGATCGCGCCGCTGCACGTCGACGAGACCTTCGAATGGGAATTCGCGGAGCCTGCAAAGCTCCCGCGGCCGCTCGTGAGCCTCGAAGAGGTCGCGGCGGGCTATCCCGGTCGGCGCGTGCTCGAGAAGGTATCGCTCACGATCAATCCGGGCGACCGGCTCGGCGTGCTCGGCCGCAACGGTGCCGGCAAGTCGACCCTGATGCGCATGCTCGCCGGACAGCTCGCGCCGCTCGGCGGCAGGGTCACGTTCGCGAGCGACGTCGTCACCGGCTTCTTCGCTCAATCGGAGCTCGAGCGTCTCGATCCGCGCAGCACTCCCATCGGCGAGCTCGCGAGCCGCGGCGGCGAGCTCACGCGCTCCTGGAGCGAGCAGCAGCTCCGCGATCACCTGGGACGCTTCGGCTTCCGCGGCGATCGGGTGTTCGAACCGACGGCGAGCTTCTCGGGCGGCGAGCGCGCGCGGCTCGCGCTCGCGATCCTCGTCGCGCGGCGGCCCAATCTGCTGCTGCTCGACGAGCCGACCAACCATCTCGACTTCGAGATGCGGCAGGCGCTGCTGCTCGCACTGCAGGAATTCCCGGGCGCCGTGGTCGTCGTGTCTCACGATCGCGCGCTGCTGCGCGGCGCGTGCGACCGCTTCGTGCTGGTCGGGCACGGCACGGTGCGCGAGTTCGACGGCGACCTGGAGGACTATGCCGCGTGGCTGAGAACGCCGGCGCCGGATTCGGCGCCGGCGCGGCCCAATCCCGAACGCTCGGCGGCAGCGCGCCGCGAGCAGCGGCGTCTGGAGGCGGAGGCGCGCAATCGCCTGAGCCCGCTGCGGGCCGAGCAGCGCCGCATCGAGCGTCGCATCGAGGAGCTCGGCGCCGAGCGCGATCGGCTCGAGCGCGAGCTCGCGGATCCGGAGCTCTACACGACCCGGCCGCTCGAGGAACGGCAGGCGCTCGCGCAGCGCCACGCCCGGATCAGGATGGAAATCGAAGCGCTGGAGGCGCGCTGGCTCGAGATCGGAGAGGCTCTCGAAGCGCATGCCGCCGCCGAGTGACGACTCGCTCGCTGTCGCTCAGGTCCGCCCGGCGCGCCGGCGCCGGAATCTCGCTCGCGCTCTGCTCCTCGTGCTGCTCGCGTCGTGGGCGGCGACCGCGGTGTGGCACACCCACAAGCCGCTGCCCGAAGGCGTGCACGTCGCCGGCGAGTGGTACGAGGTACCCGAGGAGCACGTCGAGCTCATCGCGGACATCACGGCGGCGGACGGCTACGGCCGCGTGTTCACGAGCCACGCGATATTCGACGAGATTCTCGCCATCGTCGACGCGGCACGCGAGTTCGTCGTTCTCGACTTCTTCCTCTTCAATGATTTCGCAGCAAGCCCCGACGGCGCGCAGCTTCCGCTGCGCCCGCTGACGGCGGAGCTGCGCGACTCGCTCATCGCTCGCAAGCGGCTGGAACCGGGGCTTCGCATCCTGTTCATCACCGATCCGGTCAACGACGTGTACGGCGGTCAGAAGTCGCCGGATCTCGCCCGGCTGCGCGAGGCGGGCATCGACGTGGTGATCACGGATCTCGAGCGGCTGCGCGATTCGAACTTCCTGTACTCGGCGTTCTGGCGACTCGCGCTCCGCTGGTGGAGCGGCTCGGGGGAAGGCGGCTTCCTGCCCCATCCCTTCGCAGAGGACCGGCCGGGTGTCGGCCTCGCCGCCTGGGCACGGCTCGCGAACTTCAAGGCGAACCACCGCAAGCTCGTCATCGCGGACGATGGACGCGGCGGGCTCGTGGGTCTCGTCACCTCTGCGAACCCGCACGATGGAAGCAGCGCGCACTCGAACGTCGCGCTGCGCATCCAGGGCCCGGCGCTCGAGCCGCTGCTCGAGAGCGAGCTCGCCATCGCACGATTCTCGGGCTGGCAGGGCGAGCTGCCGCGCGCGGGCAACCCGCGGAGCGGTTCCATCGCATCCGAACCCGCGCCGCGGCCCGTGCCCGCGGCACGCGTTCAGGTGCTGACGGAAGGCGCGATCGAGCGCGCCCTGCTCGAGCGCATCGACGCGGCAGTCGCAGGCGACTCGGTCGACATCGCGATGTTCTATCTGTCCGACCGCCACGTCGCGGAATCGCTTCTCGCCGCGAGCCGGCGCGGCGTGCGCGTGCGGCTGATCCTCGATCCCAACAAGGACGCGTTCGGACGAGCGAAATCCGGCATCCCCAACCGCCCCATGGCGACGGAGCTCGTCGCGGCGAGCGACGGCGCGATCCGCGTGCGCTGGTACCGCACGCACGGCGAGCAGTTCCACACCAAGCTGGTGATGGTGTACGGGCCGGAGAGGTTCTGGCTCACCGCCGGATCGGCGAACCTCACCCGCCGCAATCTCGACGACTACAACCTCGAGGCGAACGTGGCGGTGGAAGTGGCGAGCGATTCGCTCCTCGCGCTGCAGGCGCGCGAGTACTTCGAGACTCTGTGGAGCAACCGTGCCGTGCTCGGAACCGAGTACACGGCGGACTTCGGCGTGTACTCCGATCCGGCTCAGTCGCGCTACTGGCTGTACCGCATCATGGAGTCGACTGGACTGTCGACGTTCTGACGGCCGCCGCGGCGCGCTCGGTCAGCTGCGCGAGCGCTGCGCCCGCTGCCCGCTCGAATGCCGCGACGACGTCGCTCATGCGGTTCGCCGCCGCGGTGGCGGTGCCTTCGACGGTGAACGTCGCCACCACCTCGCGGTCGAGCGTGCGGCCGAGCGCGCAGTCCATGCGGACGCGGACCTCGGGCGACTCGCCGCCTCCGGTGTAGTCCGCCTCGAAGTTGCGGATCGACGTCTCGAGAAAATAGTCCGCCTGGAAGGGACTGCGCGAATCGTGTACGGCCGCCCAGGCGCCGCCGTCACGGAACGCCTCGACGATCAGCGCCTCCACCATCTCGGGCAGATCCGCGGGCCAGCGGCTCGCGGCGTAGAAATTCATGCGGCGGTCGGAGCGCACGAGCACGATGCGATCCGAGTCGAGCCCGGGTCCCGGTTCCGGCTGGACGATGCGCAGCGTGGCCGCGATCGGCGACACGTTCACCGCCTGCGTCGCTGTCGCGGGCGCCGGGCGCAGCACGTAGATCTGTGCCGGCACGGCCGCGCTGCGCAGCCCGCCCGCGCACGCGGACATCAGGCAGACGGCCGCAACGCCGAGCGCCGCACGGCCAAGGGATCTCATCGCGGAATCTCCACGCCGTCTTCGCGCGGCTGATAGAGCAACTGTGAAGGATTCTCGCGCAGGCTGCGCGAGAGATCACGGATCTCGCGCGCCGCGGCGCGCCCGTCGCGCGCGAGCCGCTCGAGCTCCGCGAGGCCGTTGCGCGTGAAGGAGCGCAGCTCGCCCCGGTTCTCGGTGATCAGGGCATCGAGCTTCTCGGTGGCCGCCGCGAGATTGTCGGCGATCTGGCGCACGCGATGCAGTGCCGCGGCGAGGTCGGGGCCTGCGCCGTCCGTCATCGCGCGCACGCTCGCGGACATCGCGCTCAGGTCAGAAGCCGCGCTGCGCAGCTCCTTCGTCAGCGCCTCGAACTCCTTCATGGTGCCGGGCAGCCGGTCGCTGGCGCGCTCGACGTTCGCGAGCGTGCTCGAGACCGCCGCGAGGTTCTCGTCGCTCAGGAGCCGTGAGGCGCGATCGACCACGTCGGTGAGCTGCGCCATCAGTCCCGGCAGGCTCGAGAGGAACACGTCGAAGTTCGAGCGCACCGACCGGATCACCGGGTACTCGAGACTCGGCACGGGTTCGGTGAGCGGGCGGCTTCCCGTGTGCTCCACGAGATCGATGTAGAGCAGCCCCGTGACGCCCTGCAGAGAGAGCTCGGCGACGGTTCTCTCCGATACCGGCGCCGCGGCGTCGACGTCGACGATGACCCGCACCCGCCCCGAGCTGCGCGGGTCGATGCGCATGTCGGCGACACGACCGACGTCGACGCCGAGATAGCGCACCGGCGCGCCGCGCTCGAGGCCGCTGACGCTTCCCTGGAAGTAGATCTCGTAGCGCGTGAAGTTGCGGGCTTCGTGCGCACCGGAGTACCAGTAGACGAAGAGTCCCGCCAGCCCCACCACCAGCAGCACGAAGGCCCCGACGGCCGCGTAGTTCGCTTCACGCTCCATCGGCGCTCACCCGTGCCCGCGCGCGCGGGCCGTGGAAATAGGCCTGTATCCAGGGATGCGGGTGATTCACGATCCCCTCGAGGGTGTCCGTTTCCATACGCCGGTCGACGATCACGCCGACACGATTGCAGGTACGGAAGATCGTGTCCAGATCGTGCGTGATCATCACCACCGTGAGCCTGAGGTGGCGCTGCAGATAGAGCAGCAGCTCGTCGAAAGCGGCGGCGCTGATCGGATCGAGCCCCGAGGTGGGCTCGTCGAGGAACAGCAGCCGCGGATCCAGGGCGAGCGCACGGGCAAGCGCCGCGCGCTTGACCATGCCGCCCGAGAGCTGCGCCGGGTACTTGCGCGCGGCATCGGCGGGCAGACCGACGAGGCGGATCTTCAGCATCGCCAGCTCGTCCATCGTCCGCGGCGGCAGCCTCAGGTGCTCGATCATCGGGAGCTGCACGTTCTGCAGCACGGTGAGGGAGGTGAAGAGCGCACCCTGCTGGAACGTCACACCGTACTCGGCCTTGATCCGCCGCAGCTCGGTGGGATCGAGCTGCGTGACGTCGCGGCCCGAGAGCAGCACGGTGCCGGCCTGCGGGCGGTGCAGCCCGAGGATCGAGCGCAGCAGAACGGACTTGCCGGAGCCGGAGCCGCCGACGATGCCGAAGATCTCCTCTTCGTACACCTGCATGTCGAGGCCGTCGTGCACGACCTGCGGGCCGAAGCGGTTGACGAGCCCGCGCACCTCGATGACGACCCGGTGCGATTCCGCCATCAGATGTCGAGCTCCATGAAGATCACCGCGAACAGCGCGTCCGCGAGGATCACGAGGAAGATGGATTCCACCACGGCGACCGTCGTCAGGCGTCCGAGCTCCCGCGAGGACTGCCGGACCTGCATGCCGCGGTAGGTGCCCGCCATCGCGATGAGCAGCGCGAAGACCGGCGCCTTGATGATGCCCACCCAGAACGTGGTGGGACCGATCGCATCGTCCGCGCGGTCCATGAACTGTGCGATCGGCATGTCGAGCAGGAAATGACACAGCACCGCGCCGCCCGTGAGCCCGACGAGATCGGCGATCATGGTGAGGAGCGGCAGCGCGATCACGAGTCCGAAGATGCGCGGCAGCACGAGCACCTCGAGCGGATCGACGCCGGTGGCGCGCAGCGCGTCGACCTCCTCGTTGAGGCGCATTGCGCCGATCTCGGCGGCGAAGGAGCTGCCCGAGCGCCCCGCGACGATGATCGCCGTCAGCAGCACGCCGAGCTCGCGCAGCACGCCGATGGTCACGAGATCGACGACGAAGACCTCGGCGCCGAAGTTGCGCAGCTGCTGCGCGCTCATGTACGCGAGGATCACGCTGATGAGGAACGCGATCAGCGAGACGATCGGAATCGCCGTGATGCCCGTGTCGTACACGTGGCGCGTGATCGATGTCGGACGCAGGCGGCGGAGGCTCGTGAAAGTGCGCGGCAGCAGAACGCTGATCCGCCCCAGGAAGTCGAGCCCGGCCAGAGTTTCCTGCCAGCGGCGCACGACCTGCCTGCCGAGCGCCTGCACCGGTTGTGCGACCGCAGTGCCGTTGTCGATCGTGGGAATTCCGGAGCCGTCCGCGAGCGCGTCGTCGATCAGTTTCAGGGTGTCCGCGCCCGGACCGTGCACGGTGACCTCGGCACCGGCGCTCCGCAGCCGCTCGATGAGCTCGCGAAGCTGCCAGGCACCCGAGAGATCGAGCGACGCGACGTGATCGGTGGAGACGGTGACCCGGCGCGCGCCGTCGAGCCGCACGGTATCGAGCTCCGCGGCGATCTCGGCGAGCCGCAAGGCGCGCCATTCGCCCGCGAGTTCGAGCTCGAGTCGGTCGGCGCTGCGCCTCGCGACGATGAACATGGGGCACAAGTCTACCGTCTGCGCCCCGCCGTCCGCAGGCGATTCACTTCAGACGCAACCGGCCGCCTGACGGCGGCCGGTTGCGGAAGACTCCGGTGTCGGAGGCTTCACGTGTCGTCGCGATGCCGGCGGATGCGGATCGCACCGTAGACGAGCGCGGCCGCCGCCAGGAGCCCGAACCACACGTGCGGGCTCGTGAAGAACGACGCCACCTCGAGCGAGTCGAGCACGCCGTGCGCCGAGAACTCGATCCGGTCGTCCACGTGCAACTCCAGCTCTTTCCACATGCCGGTCAGCCGGTACCCGACGAAGCTGCCGATGTAATCGGTGCCGAAGGTGATCCGTTCGAGCACGGCCGCGAGCCCCGGCGGCAGCGCCGCCCACAGGATCACGTTGCGGCGCGCCCAGGCCGATACCAGCAGCAGATAGCCGGCGACCGGGGCGTACCACAGCGCGCTGAGGATTACCGCGAGCAGCATCATCCCCTGGAGTTTGAGCCACGCCAGCGTGTCCCAGGGAACGAGCCCGCCGGAGCCTGCGGTGCCGAACCGCGCGGCGAGCACGCCTGTGATGAGCAGGTTCGTCACGAGCGTAAGGAGCCAGACGCCGAGCGGCACCACGACGAGCGCGACGGCGAGCTTGGAGAGCACCGTGACGGTGTCGGACACCGGCAGAGACTTCCAGAACAGGATGCTGCGGTCCTTGCGCTCGGCGTAGAGGCTGTCGAGCAGATAGAACACGAGGACGATCAGCATCACCAGGATCTGCGGCAGCGTCAGAACCAGGTGCGAGATCGCGAGGACGGCCTGCCCTTCCTCGGGTGTGAACGGCTCGAGTCGTCCTCCGGATGCCTCGAACTGGATGTGGTCGGGTATGGGATCGCCGAAGAAGCTGGAGGCGAGGAGCAGTCCCGCGACCACGAGCGGCGCGATCCAGAGCGCGCGATGCTCCCAGAACTCGCGCCGGATGAGTATCGGCATGACGTTCATGTCGTTCTCCTCGCTCAGGCCGTCGCGTGGGCCTGCATCTTGGCCACGAACAGATCCGCGATGGACGGCGTGCGGATGTCGCCGAGCGGCTGGAGCTCGTGCGCCGTGCGGCCCTCGAAGAACATGGCCGTGCGCCCGAACACCTCGCGCTCGTAGAACGGCTTGAGCTCACGGGCGCGGCTCACCTGATCGGAGTTGACGATGAGCTGCACGTAGCGCTCGGCGAGGCTCTCGACCGGGCTCTCGAGCGTGATGTGACCGTGATTGATGAAGATCACGTCGGTGAGCAGGTTCTCGATCTCCTCCACTTGATGAGTAGTAAGGAGGATCGTGCGCTCCTTGTCGAAGTAGTCGTTGACGAGCGTGTCGTAGAACTGGCGGCGGTAGAGCAGATCGAGACCGAGCGTCGGCTCGTCGAGCACGAGGAGCCGCGCGTCGATGGCGAGGATCAGCGCCAGATGGAGCTGCGTCACCATGCCCTTCGACAGCTCGCGCACGCGGCTGCGCATGCGGATGTCGGTCTTCGCGAGGAATTCCTCCGCGCGCCTGCGATCGAAGCGCGGATGCACGCCGGCGACGTAGTCGAGTGCCTGCGACACGCGGATCCAGCGCGGCAGCACGGCGACGTCGGCGATGAAGCACACGTCGCGCATGAGCTCGTCGCGCTCGCGGTAAGGGTCGCGGCCGAGCACGCGGAGCTCGCCTTCGAAACTCGTGAGACCGAGGATGGCCTTGAGCGCGGTCGTCTTGCCTGCCCCGTTCGGGCCGATGAGACCCACGATGCGGCCGGGTGCGACCGTGAAGCTCACACCGTCGAGCGCCCGGGTGCGGCCGTAGTTCTTCGAGAGCCCTCGGGCTTCAATCACTGGTGTCATCGTTCTGTCCTGGCGTGGATGGCCACGGAGTGTTCGGCGCGGGCGGCGCGCCGTTGCGCAGCAGCTCGGCAGCCGAGAGGCCGAGCCGCTGGATCGTCGCGTAGATCCTGGGCCACTCCTCGTCGAGGAAGCGCTGGCGCTCGTCCTTGAGCAGTGCGCTGCGGGCGCCTTCGCTCACGAACATGCCGCGGCCGCGGCGCTTCTCGACGAGATTCTCGTCGACGAGCTGCTGGTAGCCCTTGAGCACCGTGAGAGGGTTGAGCCGGAACTCTGCCGCGACGCTGCGGACCGAGGGCAGCGGATCCCCTTCCTTCAGCGCTCCCTCGAGGATCATCGCGACCACCCGGTCCCGCAGTTGCCGGTAGATCGGCACGCTGTCGTCCCACTGCGGATCCATGTTCACTCCGGGTTCACTCCGGCCATCCCGTTCGGGACTGGTAGCTCACTAATCTACCAGAGCAGCGGAGTCGACCTGGGCCAGCCGGATGAGGCTCTCGTCCTCCAGCGTCGCGATGTCGTGGGGCGAGACCCAGCGGACCGTGGACGTGGATTCGACGAAGCTCCAGCTCTGGACCGCCGTCAGCGCGAGGGCGACTGCCAGGATCGCCAGGTTCCGCAGGCTGATGACATTGGCGGCGTTCATGACTCTCTCCTTCCTTACCCCGACCGGCCCAGCCCCATGCGGGCCGCTGTCGTCTTGGTGTTATATATAACTACATCACTACTCCTGTGTCAAGCGAGTACACCAAAACAGCTCCGGAGGGGGACGAAACGCCCCAGCCGAAGTTGACCCCGCAGCCGGCCGCCGGCCGTTAAAGGCCATGACCGGCCCCGGAGCCGCGGGAAAGCGGAGAGAGATGACGACAGCCGCCGTGCAGGAGGTCGCCGGCGCACCGGCGGATTCGCGGTACCCGCCGGGCAGGTGCGCGCGTACAGTCCCTTCGATGGCGCACGAGGACGACGGCGAGCTGATGCAGCGCTTTGCGCGCGGCGATCTCCGGGCGTTCGAAGCGCTCCATTCGCGGCATCGCACGGCGCTGTATCGCTATCTGCTCAGGCATACGCGCGATCCCGACGTCACGAGCGATCTCTTCCAGGAAGTATGGAGCCGCGTCATCGCGAGCCGCGCGCGCTACGAGCCGCGTGCCCGGTTTCGCACCTTCCTGTTCCGAATCGCACACAGAGGAATCCGGCCTGTCGCTCGCGGAGATCGCGGCGGTCACGGGAGTCGGTGTCGAGACGGCGAGCGTCCGGAGCGCCGTCCAGGAGCCGGATGACGCGACCGACAGTGGCGCTGCTCCGGCATTGGGTACCATGCGGCCCGTGCACGTCGCGCCGAGTCTCGCGGCGCCTGCCGGGCCGATGTCCGCCCCGGAAGCGTGGCTCGTACGCATCGAGAGGCTGCGCGCGAGCGGTCAGACGGAGGAAGCCGAGAGGCAGCTCGAGGCGTTCCGGAAGGTGTATCCGGATTACCGGCCGGCCCGCCGCGCCACCGTCTCGGGGGCCGCACCCGCCGTGGAATGACCGGCAAGCGCCGCCGGTATTGAAGGGCGGCGGCAAACTTCTAGAATTGCCGGCTCTTTTTCTCGCGGAGCTCCGTCATGGCTGAAGCGGTCAATGTCGCGATCACTGGCGCGGCCGGGCAGATCGGTTATGCCCTCGCCTTCCGCGTCGCCTCGGGTCAGATGCTCGGGCCGGACCGGCTCGTGAACCTTCATCTGCTCGAGATCACGCCCGCGCTGCCCGCGTTGCAGGGCGTGGTGATGGAGCTCAACGACTGCGCCTTCCCGACGCTCGGCCGGATCGTCGCGACGGACGACCCGAAGGTCGCCTTCCGCGACTGCCAGGTCGCGCTCCTCGTCGGCGCGCGTCCGCGTGGCCCGGGCATGGAGCGCAAGGATCTGCTGCTCGCGAACGCGCAGATCTTCTCTGCGCAGGGCAAGGCGCTGAACGAAGTCGCCGACCGCAACGTGAAGGTGCTCGTCGTCGGAAATCCGGCCAACACCAATGCGCTGATCGCGCGTGCGAACGCGCCGGATCTCAATCCGCGCAACTTCACGGCGATGACGCGCCTCGATCACAACCGCGCGCTCGCGCAGCTCGCCGAGAAGACCGGTACTCACGTCTCGCGGATTCGCCGCATGACCATCTGGGGCAATCACTCGTCCACGCAGTACCCGGACATCAGCCACTGCCTCGTGGACGACAAGCCCGCGAAGTCCCTGGTCGATCAGAAGTGGGTCGAGGAGACGTTCATTCCGGTCGTCCAGCAGCGCGGCGCCGCCATCATCAAGGCCCGCGGTGCCTCTTCGGCCGCCTCGGCCGCATCCGCTGCCATCGATCACGTGCGCGACTGGTTCATCGGCACCCCGCCCGGCGACTGGGTCAGCATGGCCATTCCTTCCGATGGCAGCTACGGGATTCCCGAGGGCGTCATCTATTCCTACCCCGTCACGTGCAGCAACGGCGATTACCACATCGTGCAGGGGCTCGACATCGACGAGTTCAGCCGCAAGCGCATGGATGCAACGTACGCCGAGCTGCTCGAGGAGCGCGACGGCGTGAAGGAGCTTCTCGGCTGAAGGCTCGACGCGCGGCGCCTGGCCGCCGCGCCGATGCGAGCTTCGGCCGCGCTCGCGCCCTACCTCGTGCCGCGCGGCCGCGCGGCGTACGCGTGCGCCCTCCTCCCTGAGGTATAGTCGGCCGAGGTTCCGCGGTCACACGCGGCCCGGTACGACTCTCGCGAGGACCGTCATGCTCGCCGCCATCGTCACCCTTCTCGTCGCCGCCGCCGTAGTCTTCGCACTGTTCAGCATCGGCGGGCTGGTGACGCTCGCCTTCATCGCGACGGTACTGATCCTCGCGTACCAGCGGCTGAGCCTGCTGACGTTCACCATCGCGTTCACGGCGCTGCTCGCCGTCTACACCGTGCTCGGCGCGCCGGCCGGTGTCTGGAAGGCGTTCCTGTGGGGCCTCCTCGCCGTCTTCTGGCTGCTCAACGTGAAGCCGCTGCGCCGGACGTTCATCACCCGGCCGTTCATGAAGACCTACCGCCGTCTGCTCCCTCCGATGTCGCAGACGGAAAAGGAAGCGCTCGAAGCCGGCACCGTGTGGTGGGACGGCGAGCTCTTCACGGGCAAGCCCGACTGGAACAAGCTCCTCGCCGCGAGGCCCCCTCAGCTCTCGCCCGAAGAGCAGGCGTTCCTCGACGGTCCGTGCGAGGAGCTCTGCCGCATGCTCGACGACTGGGACATCACGCACCGGCGCGGTGACATGCCGCCCGAGGTGTGGGAGTTCCTCAAGACGCGCGGCTTCTTCGCGATGATCATCCCGAAGGAATACGGTGGCCTCGGCTTCTCGGCGTACGCGCACTCGTGCGTGCTCACCAAGATCGCGAGCCGCAGCACCACGGTGTCCTCGACGGTGGCGGTGCCGAATTCACTGGGGCCCGCGGAGCTGCTCGTCCACTACGGCACCGACGAGCAGAAGAACTACTACCTGCCGCGGCTCGCGCGCGGCGAGGAAGTGCCGTGCTTCGCGCTCACCGGTCCGCGTGCGGGCTCCGATGCGGCATCCATTCCGGATACCGGCATCGTCTGCCGCGGGACGTGGCAGGGCCGTGAGGTGCTCGGCATCCGGCTCAACTTCTCGAAGCGCTACATCACGCTCGCGCCTGTCGCCACCGTCATCGGGCTCGCGTTCCGCCTGTTCGATCCCGACCGGCTGCTCGGCGACAAGGTCGACGTCGGCATCACGTGCGCGCTCATTCCGCGCAACACGCCCGGGATCACCATCGGGCGACGCCACTTCCCGCTCAACATTCCCTTCCAGAACGGGCCCATCCAGGGCCGCGACGTCTTCGTCCCGCTCGATTTCATCATCGGCGGGCCGAAGATGGCGGGCCAGGGCTGGCGCATGCTCATCGAGCAGCTTTCCGTCGGCCGCTGCATCTCGCTTCCGTCGAACGCGACGGGCGGTGCGAAAGCCGCCGTATGGGCGACTGGCGCCTACGCGCGCATCCGCAAGCAGTTCAACATGCCCGTGGGCAGGTTCGAGGGCGTCGAGTCGGTGATCGCGCGCATGGTCGGCCTCACCTACACGATGGACGCCGCGCGCTCGGTCACGACCGGCGCGATCGACGGCGGCGAGAGGCCTTCGGTGCCCGCGGCGATGCTCAAGTATCACGTCACCGAGATGGGCCGGGTGGTCGCGAACGACGCGATGGACGTGCACGGCGGCAAGGCCATCTGCCTCGGTCCGCGCAACTACCTGGCCCGCGGCTGGCAGTCCGTGCCGATCGCCATCACCGTGGAAGGCGCGAACATCCTCACGCGCAATCTCATCATCTTCGGCCAGGGCGCGATCCGCTGCCATCCGTTCGTGATGCGCGAGATGAACGCCGCGCGCGATCCCGATCGCCGCAGAGGCGTCGCCGAGTTCGACGACGCGCTCTTCGGCCACATCGGCTTCACGATCTCGAACGCCGTGCGCTCGTTCGTGATGGCGCTCACCTTCGCGCGCTTCACGAAGGTGCCGGTCACCGGGCCCACCGCGCGCTACTACCAGCACATCGTGCGGTTCTCCGCATCGTTCGCGTTCGCCGTCGACGTTGCGATGCTCACGCTCGGCGGCTATCTGAAGAAGAAGGAGAATCTCTCGGCGCGTCTCGGCGACGTGCTCTCGTACATGTACCTCGCCTCGATGGTGCTCAAGCACCACGAGAACCAGGGCCGGCCGGAAGCCGATCTGCCCGTCGTCGAGTGGGCGTGCCGCAACCTCCTCTACGGTGCGCAGGAGCAGCTCCACAGCTTCCTGCGCAACTTCCCGAACCGCTTCCTCGCGGGGCTGATGCGTGTGCTCATCTTCCCGCGCGGGCTGACGTACTTCGCGCCGTCCGACCGACTCGGGCGCAGGCTCGCCGAGCTCGTCACGAATCCCACCGCGACGCGCGAGCGCATCTGCCGCTACGCCTACACGACGCTCGAGCCGTCGAATCCGCTCGGTCTGCTGCAGGAAGCGCTGGTGCTCGCGCAGACGGCCGAGCCGATCGAGAAGCGCCTCCGCGTCGAAGGCGTGCGCACCGGTCGGGTGACCGCGCTCGACCTGCCGGGTCAGATCGAGCAGGCACTGGCGGCAGGAATCATTTCCGAAAGCGAAGCGGCGATGCTGCGCGACTACGACCGCAAGGTCATGGACATCATCAACGTCGACGACTTCGCACCGCACGAGCTCGGGACGATGGCACAGGCCGAGGCGGCGCAGCGGCCCGTGACGAAGCCGAGCGTCGAGATGGCGTAGAGCAACGTGACCGATCAGCGGGGGGTCGTGAGCGTCCCGGCGGCGCAGGCCGGGGAGAATGCCGTCTCGCCGGCGGCGCCGGCCGTCTCCCGCGCAACCGTCCGCGAGATCGCCTTCAGCGTCGCGCCGGATGCGCAGGAGAGATTCGCCGCGTGGCGTGAATCACTCCTCGATGAACTCCGCACTCTGCCGGAGCTCACGGCGATCTCGGTCTTCGACGATGCGGCAGATCAGCCGCGGCGGACGACGCGTGTGATGCTGCACTTCGCTTCGTGCATGGCGCTCGATGCGTTCGTGCGCGATCGCGAGCCGCCGCTGCTCGCGGCAGCGGCATCGCACTTCGGCGAGCACGTGCAGACGGGAACGAAGTCACTGCTCGCCGAATCGCGGATCGGCACCTGCTCTCTCCCGCGCGAGACGCGGCGCTGCGACAACTGCGACAGCGAGCTGACGGGACCTTACTGCAGCAACTGCGGCCAGCGCGCGGAGGCACACGTCCACTCGCTGCGGGAGTTCCTGAGTGAGGCCCTCGAGACGATGACGCATGCCGATTCGCGGCTGTGGCGCACGCTCGGCCCTCTCCTCTGCAGACCGGGATTCCTCACGAACGAGTTCCTCGCCGGCCGCCGCGCGAGGTATCTGCCGCCGTTCCGGCTCTACTTCATCATCAGCCTGCTGTTCTTCCTTCTGATCGCCGCGCTTCCCGACAGCGGGCCGCAAGCCGGCGTGCAGGCTGACGGTGAGCGCATGAGCGTCGTGATCGGCGAGCTCGGCAACGAGGTGCGCGGCGCCGCGCAGGGCGCTCCCGGCGCGGTAACGGGCAACGCCGCGGATGCGGACGACCCCGCCTCCACGCTTCGCGGGAAGGACGCGTGCAACGCGCTGCACTACACGGGACCGCTTGACGGCTGGCTCGGGCCGAGGCTCAGGGCAGGCTGCATCAAGGCGGTCGAGGACGGCGGCCGATCGCTCGGCAATGCCCTCATGCAGAACGTTCCCCGGGCGATGTTCATCTTCCTCCCGCTGTTCGGCGCGGTGATGAAGCTGATGTACTGGCGTCCGCGCCGCTATTACGTCGAGCACCTGCTCTATCTGGTGCACACGCACGCGTTCGTGTTTCTCTTCTTCGGGCTGTACAGGATCGTCACGCTCGCGCTTCCCGCCGGCATCGTCTCGAGCCTTACCGGGTTCGCCGCGTTCGCCTACGTCGTGTGGTACCTCTACGTCTCCCTGAGACGTGTCTACGGAGAGAGCCACGCACGGACGCTGCCGAAGTTCGCCGTGCTGAGCGTCACGTACCTCACGCTCGCCACCGTCCTTTTCGTGGTAACGATCCTGCTGAGCATCGCGACGCTGTGAGATCCCGTGTCGCATCGCTTGGCCGGCGCGTTTCAGGGCCTTAAGCTTGAGGGTCCCGACCGGACATTCAGGAGTGCATGCATGCGAGCAGCACTGATCGCCGTCGCTTTCGTTGCCTCGATCGCTTTCGCGGATACTCCGGGCCGTACGCCCTCACCGCCGGGCGCCGAGGCGTACATCATCAGTCCGAAGGACGGAGAGCAGGTGAAGAGCCCCGTGAAGGTCGTGTTCGGGCTCAAGGGAATGGGTGTCGCGCCGGCGGGAGTGCAGTTCGAGGGAGCCGGCCATCATCACCTGCTCATCGACACCGATCCGCCCGCGGATCTCAGCCAGCCGCTGCCCACGACCGACAAGGTCGTGCACTTCGGCAAGGGTCAGACGGAGACCACGATCGATCTGCCCCCGGGCAAGCACACCCTGCAGCTCGTCCTCGGTGATCACAACCACATCCCGCACGATCCGCCGGTGATGTCGAAGAAGATCACCATTACCGTCACGGAGTGATACAGGCCGCCGCCACCGGCGCGGTGGCGGCGGACTCCTCATGAGCACCGCGCGCGCCATCCTCCACGTCGACATGGATGCGTTCTACGCCTCCGTGGAGCAGCGCGACGATCCTTCACTGCGCGGCAAACCCGTGGTCGTCGGCGGCATCGGCGGTCGCGGCGTCGTTGCTGCAGCCAGCTACGAAGCACGCCGCTTCGGCGTGCGCTCGGCGATGCCGATGCGCCGCGCGCTCGAGCTGTGC
>QGVD01000033.1 GCA_003242685.1 Pseudomonadota bacterium
CTGCTCCCGGTTCTTCTCGCTCGGCGTCTGCGTCCCTCTGCGCAGCACCTCCCCCGCATTGGGGATCGGGGCCCGAGGATTCCCCAGCTCGTGCGCGAGCGTGGCCAGGAACTCGTCCTTGGAGCGATCGGCTGCGCCGAGGTCGGCGATGGTTTCCTCCAGCCGCTTCTCGAGCTGCTTGTACGCGGAGATGTCGATGACGTTGCCGACGACCCGGACGACGCGCCCTCCGGCATCGCGCTGGATGACCGCCCGGTCCGCGATCCAGACGTAGTGCCCGTCGCGATGACGGACGCGATACTCCGCCACGAAGCTGTCGGCGCCGGAGGCATACGCCTCGCTGAGGCGCGCGCGCAGCGTCGGCAGATCGTCGGGATGCACGCGTGATTCCCACCACGGGACGTCCGGATGGGCTTCGTCAGGGTCGACTCCGATGACGTCCCGCAGCCCATGGCCGCGCCACACGCGGATCCGGCTCGACTTGACGTCCTGCGCCACGTCTATGTCGTAGACGTAGCCGTGGATCGCACGGGTCGCGAGCGCGAGCCGCTCCTCGCTCGCGCGCACGGCGGCCTGCGCCCGCTGGACCTCGGTGAGATCGACGTATGCGGCCACCGCGCCGCGGACGTTTCCCTGCTCGTCCCGCAGAGGCGCCGCCTCGGAAAGCACGCTGAGCACGCGTCCGTCGTGAGCCACGGCGTCGAAACGGAAGTTGTGTATCGACTCTCCCCTGTTGAACGCACGCGCGAGCGGCAGCTCGTCGAGAGAAGCGGGCCGCCCGTTCACCGACGCCCGCGCAATGAAGGCCTCGGCCGGCGCCGACTTGAGCGCAGCCACCGGCCCCCGGGGCACGCCCGTCGCGCCCATGAGCTGGAACGCAGCCGGATTGCCGCGATACTCGTCGCTGCCGCGCTCGCAGATCAGCACGCCGACGGGCAGCACTTCGAGCAGCGTATCGAGCTCGCGGATGCGGGCATTGAGCTCGACGTTGAGCCGCTGAGTCTCCCGCTCCGCCTCACGGTAGAGAACCGCAAGACGTTCGGCCCGCCGGCGCGCACGCCGCGCGGCGTCGCCGAGGTACATGATCATTCCGCCACCGAGGAGGTAGAGCGGCACGGCGATCTCCTCGCGCGGCTTGCCGATCGACAGCACGCCGCGAGGCTCGATGAACAGGAAGTTGCTGAGCAGATAGCCGAGCAGCAGGGCGACGACTGCCGGGCCGATGCCGCCGATGTAGACCGCCAGGGCGAGCGCGGCGAAGACGAGCGCGAGCGGATAGCCGTCGCCCAGCATGGGATCGAGGAGCCAGCGGATCAGGACTGCCGCAAACGTGGCGAGGACTGCCACCGCATACGGCCCCGGTTCGGGCCTGAAGTCCGCATCGACCGCCATGACCGGCCCCTCCGCGAGGCAGCCGCACCCGGGGATAGTGCGAAGAGTAAGCCCCGTGCAGTCGCAGCGCTACGGGCGCCGCACCGGAGTCTTTACGGAAGGACGGCCGTCGCGCCGGTGTCGTCCGCGTCGGAAATGCTGCTCGCCGCACGGATCAGACGATCGCGAATGGCGTCCCAGCGCTCATCGTCGGGCACCGCCTGAACGAGAATCTGCTCGCATCCCGCCTTGTCGAGCGTGCGCAGATTCGCGTAGAGATCGTGCGCGTACTGCTCGGGTCTTCGCCCGGCGTTGATCCAGGTGACGTACTTGTGCGACTTGAGCGGCAGACGCTGCGCGAGCACCGCGATGCGCCGGCCGCCCTGGGACGCGGCTTCGGCGCGCGCGTCGATCTCGCCCGCCGGCACGATGACGAGCGGCGTGCGCGGCGCGTAGTGCGAAGGCGTGCTCCCCGGCACGCGCGGTGCTTCGAGCGTGGAGCTCTCGATGAGACGATCGCCGACCACCTCGCGGATCTGCGCGACCGTCACGGCTCCGGGGCGCAGCACCCGCACTCCGTCGTTGTCGCAGGCGACGATGGTGGATTCGAGACCGATCTGACATTCGCCGCCGTCGAGCACGACGCGCACGGCATCGCCGAGCTCGTCGCGCACGTGCTCCGCGCGCGTGGGACTCAGGCGGCCGTAGCGGTTCGCGGAAGGTGCCGCGATGCCGCCACCGAACGCGGTGAGGAGCTGCTGGGCCATCGGGTGGGAAGGCACCCGGATGGCCACGGTGTCCTGACCGCCTGTGACGATGTCGTGCACGTTCGGCGCACGGGGCAGGACCATCGTGAGCGGTCCCGGCCAGAAGCGTTCGGCGAGGCGTGCCGCCACCTCGGGCACCTCGCGCACCCAGCGGTGCAGGTAGCGCGGGCTGTCGAGATGGACGATGAGGGGATGAGTGGTCGGACGACCCTTGGCCTCGAAGATCTTGCGGACCGCGACCGGATTCTGGGCGTTCGCGCCGAGCCCGTAGACGGTTTCGGTCGGAAACGCGACGAGCTCGCCGTCGCGCAGGGCCTGCACGGCGGCTTCCAGCTCGACCTGTGTCGCCCTGACGATCCGCACCATGTGACAGATTCTACCAAGGGCTGCCGGTGCCCCGTGCGATGCACTTCGCAGCCCGCCCTGCCCGGGCCTACTCGAGCGACTGACGCACCCAGCCCTGGGGCGTGCGCCGCAGCTCGTAGGCCGGCCAGTAGTGCTTGTCGAGCTTCAGCGTGATGACCTCGGGCGCGTTGTTCCAGGTGAGCGTCTTGAGGCGCACCGATGCCCGGTCGGGCCGCCCTGCCACCGCGCGGATGAAGGTGTCGAGATCGGGGGTGGAGACGCCGTCCACTTCGACGATGCGCCGGCCCGGATACAGGCCGTAGCGGGTGGCCGGCGAGCCGTACGCGAAGTAACCCACGTACACGCCGATGGGCGGGATCCCGCGCTGCGCGGCCATCGCGCGATGCGGTGCCTGGAGCGTGGCACCGGCCCACAGCACGATCCGGTCGATGTCGAGCCCCGTCAGCGGAACGGTGTCCACTTCCAGCGTCTGCAGCTCCTGGCCGCGCCAGACGGTGACCTGCACGCGCGGCTTGTCGGCCACCGCACGCTCCACCTCGCGGAAGCGCGTGACGACCTTGCCGTCGATCGCGAGCACGATGTCGCCCTGCTGCAGCACCCGCTCGGCCGGCGACCCGCCCACGATGCGCACGATGGTGAGCGCCTGACGCTGCGAGGGGCTGTGCTGCACGAGCCTGGTGAGCCACTCGTCGCTGACGCCGAAATCGCGCGCGCCCGCGAGCGGCAGCGCCGCGAACTCGACCTCGAGCGAGTGCAGCGGCCTGTCGTTCCGCACGCGGTCGATCATGTCCGCCACGAGCTCGATGGGCACGCCGCGGTTCTCCTGCACGAGATCGCGCCCGCTCTCGTACGCGAAGCTCGACCAGAGGCCCACGACCTCGCCGGAATCGTCGAGCAGCACGCCGTCGTAGTCGCGCGGCGGATTGACGAGCTCGGCGACCTCGAGATTGCTCTCGCGGAAGCGCATGGTGCGCGAGAGCGGAAGCTGCAGAGGATCGATGTTCGCGATCTGGGTGCTGCGCGAGCGCAGCTCGTTGTCGGAGCCGAGACCGACGACCCACACCGTCTGGCCGGCCTTGAGCTGCCGTCGCGAGAGCTTCGCGGCCTTCACGGGCGTGTTCCCGATCAGCGCCGGGTCGTAGGACACGACCGCGAGATTGTGCAGCGGATGGATGTACTCGACGCGGCCCGGCACGTCGAGCGTGCCGCCGAACGTGAGACTCACGTCGCCGATGGACACCGGAACGGTGTTGCGATCGACCACGACGAGCCCGCGCTCCGCGTCCACGATGAGGCCCGTGCCGTGATAGTTGCGCTCGGTGATGCCCGACACCGAGTACGGCATGTCGAAGTTCACGAACACGAGCGACGGCGCGATGCGCGCGAGGCGCGGATCGTCGATCTGCGGCAGCACCGCGGCGCCGGGAACCGGGGCCTTCGGCGCCGGTCCCGCTTCGAGCGCGACGCACGGCCAGATGCCCTGCACGTCGTCGCGGTGGCAGCGGCGCGCGGGGAACCAGCGGCGGTCCATGCGCACCGAGCGGAGCTGACTGCCGTTCGGGTTGTCGATGGTGAAGTACCGCACCGTCATGCGGTCGCCGTCGCCGAGCTGCGCGAGGACGGCCTGCATGTCGTCGATGTTGTTGACCGGCTTCGAGTTGACGGCGGTGATCACCGCGCCGCGCGGAATCCCCGAGGCGCTCAGGATGTAGCCGGGATTCGCGACGTACACGCCGCGCACGGGCACGTTGAAGTGACGCGCCTGCTGATAGGAGAGCGTGTGCAGGATCGCCTCCCCCACTTCCAGGTACGCATCCGGGGTGATCTCGTGCAGGTCGCCGACTTGCACCGTCGCGGAAACCGGCGCGCCGCCTCGCTCGAGCTCGATGTCGACGGTGCGCCCCACCGAGTTGTCCAGGATCTCGGCGAGCGGCTCGAAGTGAGTGATGTACTCGCCGTTCACGCGCACCAGGATGTCGCCCGGCTGCAGGACGTTCTCGCTGGGTGAGCCCGGCAGCACCTCGCTCACCACCAGCATGCCGGTCTGCGAGGGGAACGCCTTGCGGACCGCGGCTTCAGTGCCGGACGTGAGCCCCAGGCGACGCAGCTCGTCGTACGGACGGTACTGGAACACCGTGTACACCGTGCCGCGGGTGACCGGCTCGCCTTTCTGGATGAGCTCGAGCGCTCGACGCACGCGCCCGAGCGGCAGATAGAAGCTCGAAGCCGCACCGCTCGCGCCGCCTGCGTTGAGCGCCACGACGCGGCCGCGGATGTCGACGACCGGAGAACCCGACGAGCCGCCGGAAGTCCCCGAGGCGGCCTGCAGATAGAAGGTGTTGAAGTCGTTGTACTTCGCGAGACCGTAGCGCGGCGCGTCGCGGTCGAGCCGCGCGAGCGTGCCCGCGAGGATCGAGAGCTGCTCGCCCGCGTTGTTGCCGACCACGCGGATCTCACGGCCGATCTGCGCGCCCTCGGGATAGAGCGGCAGCGCCTTCGGCTTGATGAAACGCAGCTTCGACGGGTCGTAGCGATAGAAACCGAAGTCGTGCACCGGGTCGCGGTACACCGGATAGAGCTGGACTTCCTCGCGGTTGAGGAACGTCGCTTCGGCCGTGACCGGACCCGGCGTGACCACGTGCCGGTTCGTGAGGATCAGGCCGCGCTCGGCATCGACCACGAAGCCCGTCGCCTGAGCGGATGCATTCCACTCCGTGTCGAAGGCGCGGGTCGCATCGACCTTGATCGAGACGACACTGCCGGCAATCCGCTCGAGCGTGACCGCCCAGTCGGGATCTTCCTCGACCGCCGCCGCCTGCTGGGCGACTTCCTCGGCCTGCTGCTGCGCGGGTCCCTCGGCCTGCGGGGGAACGACTGCCGGCGATTCGGGCTCTGCGGGCGGCAGAGAGGATTGCGCCAGAGAGATGGCGCAGGGGGCGAGCAGGCAGAGCAGCAGTCGTACGAATCGCATGTGATTTCCTGAGAAGAAGATCAGCGGCCGAGCAGAACGAGGAGCCAGACCGCCCCGAGCAGCACCAGGGACAGGCACACGGCGGCGGAGCCGATGTCCTTGGCGAGCCCGGAGAGTGGATGCCGCTCGTAGCCGATACGGTCGATCGTCGCCTCGATGGCGCTGTTGACGAGCTCGACGATGAGCACGAGCAGCATCGGTGCAACGAGCAGTGCGCGTTCGACGCCCGTACGCCCGAGCCACAGACCCAGAGGTATGACGACCGCAGCCAGAGCGAGTTCCTGACGGAAGGCCAGCTCCTCACGCCAGGCCCCCACGAGCCCGCGCCAGCTCGCCCCGCAGGCGCGCAGGACGCGCGCGGCACCGCCGCGCTTGCCCCTCGCCTGCCCGGACGACGTTTCGGAGCTCTCTCTCAGGGCTGCGTCGCCGGCTTCCATGTCAGGTCCAGCTGCTTCGCGGCGCGCACGTCGTCGAGACGCCGGACCGGCAGAGTGTGAGGTGCTCTGCGCACACGCTCGGGCTCATCCTCCGCCTCCCTGCGGATCCGCACCATCGCCTCGACGAACGCATCGAGAGTCTCCTTGCTTTCGGTCTCGGTGGGCTCGATCAGCAGACATTCGGGCACCAGCAGAGGGAAGTACGTCGTCGGCGCGTGGAAACCGAAATCGAGCAGCCGCTTCGCGAAATCCATCGCCGTGACCTCGAGCTCGCGCGCCTCGCGCTTCAACGTGACGATGAACTCGTGGCTCGCACGCCGCGACGGATAAGCCGCCGCAAACCCCGCCTTCACGAGCCGCGCCAGCAGATAGTTTGCGTTGAGCGTGGCGAATTCGCCAACCCGGACGAGGCCCTCGCGCCCGAGCATGCGGATATAGACATAGGCGCGCAGCAGCACGCCCGCATTGCCCATGAAGGCCGACAGGCGCCCGATCGACTGCGGCAGATCCTTCTCGGTGAGCCAGCGGTAGCGGTCACCGTCCCGGCCGACGATCGGCACCGGCAGGAACGGCAGCAGACGGCTGCCGACTCCGACCGCACCTGCACCCGGCCCGCCGCCTCCGTGCGGCGTCGAGAAGGTCTTGTGCAGGTTCATGTGGATGACGTCGAAGCCCATGTCCCCGGGACGCACCTTGCCGAGGATCGCGTTGAGGTTCGCGCCGTCGTAGTAGAGGAGCCCGCCGGCGTCGTGGACGATGCGCGCCACCTGCTCGATGCGCCGCTCGAACACGCCGAGCGTGGAAGGATTCGTCAGCATGATGCCGGCCGTCTTCGGGCCGACGGCGGCCTTCAGCGCATCGAGATCGACGTCGCCTTCGGAGTCCACGGGGATCTCGCGCACCACGCAGCCGCACATGGTGGCGGTTGCGGGATTCGTGCCGTGCGCAGCCTCGGGCACGATGATCTCGTTGCGCTCGAGATCGCCGCGCGCGCGGTGATACGCGCGGATCATCGCGACGCCCGCGAACTCGCCCTGCGCGCCGGCCATCGGGCTCAGCGCGACGCCCTGCATGCCGGTGATCTCCTTGAGGAGCTCCTGCAGCTCGTACAGGCACGCGAGGAATCCCTGACCGTGCGACTCCGGCGCGAGCGGATGACGCGCGAGGAACTCCGGCAGCATCGCGAGGCTGTTACACGCCTTCGGGTTGTACTTCATCGTGCACGACCCGAGGGGATAGAAGTGCGTGTCGATCGAGAAGTTGAGCTGCGACAGGCGCGTGTAGTGGCGCACGACGTCGAGCTCGCTCACCTCGGGCAGCGCGGGCCTTTGCCTGCGTCGCAGAGTCGCAGGCAGATCGTCGGCCGGCGGCGCTTCCTGCGGCCACTGCTCGCGCGCACCGCGACCGGTACGCGAGAGCTCGAAAACGAGAGGCTCGGTTCGAGTCTGCATGGCACCTTCCCTTCAGGCCGCCCGTACGGACTTCATCGCCTCGGCGAGCGCGCTCGCGAAGGCTTCGATGTCCCCGGCCGTCTTGGTCTCGGTCGCGCACACGAGGATCGCGCTGCCGAGCTCGGGATAGTGCTCGGCGAGATCGAGCCCGCCGAGAATGCCGCGCTCCGCGAGGCTCGCCAGCACGGCGGACGCCGGCTTGTCGAGCCGCAGAACCGCCTCGTGGAAGAAGGGCCCCTGGAAGGCCGGGCGCACGCCCTGAATGCGCGTGAGCGCCGCGACCAGCTCGCGCGTGCGCGCGTGCGAGACGGCCGCCACGCGCTCGAGCCCTTCGGGTCCCATGAGCGACATGTAGATGGTGGCCGCCGTCACGAGCAGGCCCTGATTCGTGCAGATGTTCGAGGTCGCCTTGCCGCGGCGGATGTGCTGCTCGCGCGCCTGGAGCGTCAGCGTGAATCCCGGATTGCCGTTGAGGTCGAGCGTGCGGCCCACGATGCGGCCCGGCATCTGGCGCACGTGAGACATGCGGGCCGTCATGAATCCGAAGTACGGACCGCCGGACGACAGCGGCACGCCGAGCGGCTGGCCTTCGCCCACTGCGATGTCCACGCCGGCCCTGCCCCACTCGCCCGGCGGCTTGAGCAGCGCGAGCGCGATGGGATTCACGACGGCGATCACGAGCGCGCCGCGCTCGTGCGCCCAGTCGGTGAGGGCGTCGACGTCCTCGAGCATGCCGAAGAAGTTCGGCTGCTGGATCACGAGCACCGTGATGTCCTCGTTCGCGTAAGGCTCGAGCGCCTCGAGCGGCGTGCGGCCGTCGGTCGACGAGTACGGCAGCGTTTCGAGGATCAGCCCCTGGTTGCCGGTCGTGGCCACGGCGACCTTGCGATAGTGCGGATGAACGGTCGTCGGAACGAGGATGCGCTGGGATTTCGAGCGGCGGTTCGCTCGCACGGCCATGAGCATGGCTTCCGCGAGCGCCGATGCGCCGTCGTAGAGCGACGCGTTCGCGACCTCGAGCCCGGTGAGGGCCGAGATCATCGTCTGGAACTCGTAGATCGTCTGCAGCGTGCCCTGGCTCGCCTCCGCCTGATAGGGCGTGTAGGCGCTGTAGAACTCTCCGCGCGTCGTGATCGCCCACACTGCGGCGGGAATGTGATGCTCGTAGGCGCCTGCACCGATGAAGCACAGCGGACGGCCGTCCTGGCGCGCGCGCTCGGTCATGAGCCGCGCGATCTGCATCTCGCTGAGCGCCTCCGGAATGCGCTCCAGAGACTTCACGCGCAGGTTCGCAGGGATTTCGTCGAAGAGCTGCTCGATGCTCTCGACGCCGATCGCCGCGAGCATCTCGGCGACGTCTTCCCTCGTGTGAGGCGTGAAGGCCATCAGGCGTCTCCCTCCGCGAGCTGCGCCTCATAGTCGGCGGCGGACAGGAGCTGCTGGAGCTCGTCGCGGCTCGAGGGCCTGAGGCGCATGAGCCATCCCGCGCCGTAAGGATCCTGATTGACGAGCTCGGGCTCGCTCGCGAGCCGCGGATTGCCTTCCGTGACGGTGCCCGAAACCGGGCTGTAGACATCCGACGCCGCCTTCACGGACTCGACCACTGCGCAGGCCTCGCCGGCCTGCACCGTCCGTCCTTCGGTCGGCACCTCGACGAAGACCAGCTCGCCGAGCTCGTCCTGCGCGTGATCGGTGATGCCGACCTCGACGCTTCCGTCGGGCAGCTCGCGCACCCACTCGTGGCTCTTCGTGTATTTCAGATCGGCCGGAACCCTGCTCATGGCTTTCCTCTCGCGGAAGTTCTTCTGGAACGCTCCCGGACCTCAGCCCACCAGCACCTTGCCGCGCCGTACGAACGGCGGCTCGACGACGCGCGCGGGCAGGAGCTTCCCGCGCACGTCCACCTGCACACGATCGAACTGCGCCGCCGGCACGCGTGCGAGCGCGATCGAGCGCTGCAGCGTCGGGGAGAACGTGCCGCTCGTGATCTCCCCCTCGCCGACGCCGGGCACTATCACTTTCTGATGCGATCGCAGTACTCCGCGCTCCTCGAGCAGCAGGCCGACGCGCCTGCGCGCGGAGCCCCGGGCGCGGATCGCCTCGAGAGCCTCGCGGCCGACGAAGCTTCTGTCGGCAGGCTCGAAGGCGACGGTCCACTCGAGTCCGCACTCGAGCGGATGCGTGTTCTCGTCCATGTCGCTGCCGTAGAGATTCATTCCCGCCTCGAGCCGCAGCGTGTCGCGCGCGCCGAGGCCGCAGCGGCTGACACCGCGCTCGGCGAGCTCGCGCCAGACGCGCAGCACGTCGGATGCAGGCAGCATGACCTCGAAACCGTCCTCACCGGTGTATCCGGTGCGCGCGACGAACCACTCGCCGAACGCCGCCGCGCTGAAAGGCGAGAGCGAGAGCGCGGTCTGCGCGTCCTCGGGCGCGAGCAACGCGGCGAGCCGCTCGCGCGCCTGCGGTCCCTGCACCGCGATCATCGCGAGCTCGTCACGCTCGGTGACTTCGACTTCGAAGGTCTGCGCCCGCTCGCGGATCCACGCGAGATCCTTCTCGCGGGTGCCTGCGTTCACGACGATGCGGAAAGCTTCGCTGCCGGCAGACTCCGGACCGAGGAAGTAGACGATGAGATCGTCGAGAATCCCTGCGCTCTCGTTCAGCATGCAGGAGTAGAGCGCCCTGCCCGGCCGCCCGAGCCGCGCGACGTCGTTGGCGAGGAGGTATCGCAGGAACGCGCGTGCCTTCTGTCCCCGCACGTCGATGACGCCCATGTGTGAAACGTCGAACATGCCGGCGGTCCGACGCACGGCGTGGTGCTCTTCGATCTGCGAGCCGTAGTGGAGCGGCATCTCCCAGCCCGCGAACTCGACCATGCGTGCACCCTGGGTGCGGTGCAGCTCGTAAAGCGGTGTCCTGCGTCCCATGTGTCCTCCGGTCTGCGGTACACGACGCCAGCCCGCGAAAACAAAAAAGGCGGCAGGTGCGCTCGCCGCACCTGCCGCCCCTCTGTCCTTCGACCTGAGAGATCAGGCGCCTTCGCGCCGCTCCCCTTCGGTGGGCGGATTTCACGCCGCGCTGCCGCAGCCGGCTCGCACGTACGTCCGCCACTCTCCAGAGCTCGCCCCGGACGATCCGCCGTTCATGTGCCTGAGCGTTTCCGGGCGGGACTTGCGCCTTCGGCGTTCCGATCGCGCGGCCGCGCTCACCTCGGGCGGGCTTCGGGCCGGCGTCGGAATCTCTCCGGACGGGTCGGTTTTCGAGCGAGCGCGCGGATGATATCAGCCGCACCCCGCCAACCCAAGCTGCACCAGACAACGCTTCTTGTTGCCGTGAACGGCCTCGGCGGCGATGATCCGGCCGCGATCAAGCTCGTGAGGACACGTGCGGATGCGATCAGACAACATCCCGGCATATCTCGGTGCCGCCGTCATGTTGCTTCTCGCCGCGTGCGCGACACAGCCTCGCGCCGGCGAGAGCATCGAAGCCCTGGAGCGGGAACGCTTCGCCGCGATGGTCCGTCAGGACACCGCGGCCCTCGAGCCGATGCTGGCTTCGGACCTCGTCTACTGTCATTCGAACGGCCAATGCGAGAGCCGGAGCGAATTCCTCCAGACGATTGCGACGGGCCGCATCCGCTATCGCAGCATCGAGGTCGAGAGTCTGCGTGAACGCGAGGCGGACGGAGCCCGCATCCTCCACGGCGTCATCAGGGTCGAGGGCGAGCTCGGCGGGAAGCCCTCGAAGATGCGGCTCGTGTTCACGGACGTGTACGTCCGCCGGGACGGGCGCTGGCAGCTCGCCGCCTGGCAGTCCACGGTGCTGCCGCCCTGAACACCTCCCGTTCCGTGGCGAATGTCCGGGGGCGGGAGCGGAGGGACGGTACAATAGCGGCATCTTCCCGGTTTCATTGTCCCGCCTGCGAATCATGACCCAGGAGCGCCGCCGCAGCGTCGTCGTGCAGATCGGAACCGTCCGCGTCGGCGGATCGAACCCGATCGCCGTGCAGTCGATGACCAACACCGACACCGCCGACGTCGAAGCGACGGCTCAGCAGGTGCGGGCGCTCGCTCGGGCCGGCTCCGAGCTGGTGCGCGTCACCGTCAACACGTCCGAGGCGGCGGCCGCGATACCACACATCCGCGATCGGCTGGAGCAGCTCGGGGTGAGCGTGCCGCTCATCGGCGACTTCCACTTCAACGGACACAAGCTGCTGCGCGAGCATCCCGCCTGCGCCGAGGCGCTCGACAAGTACCGCATCAATCCCGGTAACGTCGGACGCGGCAGCAAGCGCGATCCTCAGTTCGCCGAGATGATCGAAACGGCCTGCCGTTACGGCAAACCGGTGCGCATCGGCGTCAACTGGGGAAGTCTCGATCAGGATCTCCTCACCCGCCTGATGGACGAGAACTCCGCACGGTCACAGCCGCTGCCCGCGCAGCAGGTCATGCGCAACGCAGTCGTGCTCTCGGCGCTCGAGAGCGCGAGCCGAGCCGAGGCGCTTGGGCTGCCGCACGATCGCATCGTGCTCTCGGCGAAGGTGAGCGGCGTGCAGGACCTGATCGCGATCTACCGCGATCTCGCTTCGCGCTGTGACTACCCGCTGCACGTCGGCCTCACTGAAGCGGGCATGGGCTCGAAAGGCATCGTCGCCTCGACCGCAGGCATAGCGGTGCTGCTGCAGGAAGGCATCGGCGACACGATCCGCGTCTCGCTCACGCCCGAGCCCCGCGGCGACCGTACGCAGGAAGTCATCGTCGCGCAGGAGATCCTGCAGACGATGGGCCTGCGGGCTTTCTCGCCCCTCGTCGTCGCCTGCCCCGGCTGCGGACGAACGACGAGCACGTTCTTCCAGGAGCTCGCGCAGCGCATTCAGTCTCACGTCCGCAGCCGCATGCCCGAGTGGCGCAAGACCTACGTCGGTGTCGAGAACATGACCGTGGCGGTCATGGGCTGCGTGGTGAACGGCCCGGGCGAGAGCAAGCACGCGAACATCGGCATCAGCCTGCCCGGCACCGGCGAGCGTCCGGTGGCGCCCGTCTACGAGGACGGTGCGAAGACCGTGACGCTCAAGGGCGAGCGCATCGCCGAGGAGTTCCAGGAGATCATCGAGCAGTACGTGGCGCGCAAGTACGCGCGAAGGGAAGCACCATGACCGAGCTCGCCGAGAAGAAGTGCAGGCCGTGCGAGGGCGGCGTCGAGCCGCTCACGCGCGATGCGGCCCAGGCGCTCATGAAGAAGCTCGCGCCGGAGTGGCAGCTCGCCGGGGACGCGAAGTCCATCCGCCGCGAGCTGCGCTTCCGCGACTTCTACCGCACGATGAGCTTCGTCAACGCGGTCGCGCACATCGCGAACCTCGAGGACCACCATCCGGACCTCGAGATCGGATACGACTACTGCAGGATCACCTTCACCACGCACGCCATCCGCGGCCTGTCGGAGAACGACTTCATCTGCGCCGCGAAGATCGACCGCATCCCCACGCGCTGAGCGCGGCCGCAGACGATCACTCGCCGGTCATCTGCAGCGTGCGCTCGAGGAAGGCGGCGATGCGCCTGTAGGCGATGATCCGGTTGGAGATCTTGCGGATGCCGTGACCTTCGTCCGGGAAGCGCAGGTACTCCGCCGTGCCTCCGCGCTCCCTGATCGCACGCACGAAACGGTCCGATTCGGTGACCGGGTCGCGCGGGTCGTTCGCGCCGTGGATCACCATGATCGGCGCGCGGACGCCCGCGACGTGAGTGATGGGCGAGAGCCGGCGGAAGAACTCCCGGTCTTCCGGATCGTCGATGTCGCCGTACTCGATGCGGTCGCTCGCCTTGAGCTGCGGTGACGCGCCCTGCAGCGCCGTGATCCAGTCCGATACGCCGACGAGGGCCACGCCGCTCGCGAACAGATCCGGCAGACGCGCGAGCGCGGCCATCGTGAGATAACCGCCGTAGGAACCGCCCATGATCGCGACCCGGTTCCCGTCGAGCTGCGGCTGCTTCTTCAGCCAGGCGACCGCGTCCGCGAGGTCATACAGCTCGTTCTCGCGCAGACGGCGATCGTTGAGCCGCGCGAAGCGTTTGCCGTAGCCGGTCGACCCGCGGTAGTTGAGATCGAACACGGCGATGCCCCGGGCGAGCAGATACTGATGCGGAGCGTAGAAATCAGGCCTCGCCTGCGCCGTCGGCCCGCCGTGCACTGCGAGAACCACGGGCGCGCGGGCATCCGGCGCAAGCCCCCGAGGCAGATAGAGCAACCCGTGGATGATCGTGCCGTCGCGTGCCGGGAAGCTGTGATGAGTCGGGACGACCATCGCATCGAGATCGAGGCCGGCGTGCGCGGAGCGGGTCGCGCGGTGCAGCTCGCCGGTGGCCGCATTCCAGACCCAGATGTCTCCCGGCACTCGCGGACCGGTGACGGCGATGGCGGCGATCGGGGCGCGCGGCGCCCAGCGGATGGTGTACGTGCCCTGCGGCAGTTCCGGAGGCGCCACATCCGCGCCGGTGCGCAGGTTCCGCACGCGCAGCCGCGAGTATCCGCCGTCGTTGAGGATCCATGCGAGGAACTGGCCGTCGTTCGTGATGGCGACGTCCTCCACCTCGACGTCCGGCGCATCGACGATGCGCAGCTCGCGCCGTGCGAGATCGAAGTACGCGAGCGCCGTGAGCTCGCGGTCCTGATCGGTGACGACGTAGAAGCCCGCGCCGTCCGGCGTCCACGCGAATCCGGAATACCGCGAGGCTTCTTCCGGACGGAACAGTGTCTCGAGCCCGCCCGTGCGCAGATCGAGCAGATACACGTCGTTGGCGTCCTCCCCGCGCGCTTCCGAAAGCACCACGGCGCTCCCGTCGGGATGCCACGAGACGGCATAGAGACCCATCCGGCCGCGGAACACCTCGCGGTCCTCACCCGACGCCACATCGATGAGGTGAATGTCGAAGTCGAGCCCGTTGCGCTCGGTCGTCGCGTACGCGACGAACCTGCCGTCGCGGCTGAAGCCGCCGAACACGCGGAAGGCTTCGGACGGTGCGAGCAGCTCGCGCTCGCGCAGCCCGTCGGGGCTGAGCAGGTAGTAGCCCTCGCGCTCGTTGCCGCTGCGATCCGTGCCGTAGAGGATCCAGTCGCCCGCGGGCGACCATTCGTGAAAGGTCGCCGACTCGACAAAAGTGAGCTGATCCGGCCAGCCGCCCGCGGCATCGACGACCCACACCTGCGGCGAGCCGCTGATGTTCGTGCTGAACGCGAGCCGTCGGCCGTCGGGCGACAGCGACGGTGATCGCGCGGTGCGTACGTTGAGAAAGCGCGAGATGTCGGGCCGCTCAGCTCCGGCGAGCGACGTCTCGACGGGCACGGGGCGCGGGATGTCCGCTTCGTCGGGGACCTGCACGGGTGTCTGGGCCATGACGACTCCTTCGAACACGGCGGCCAGGATCAACGGCGCGCTTCTCATGGCGCACCTGCTTCGATTCCCGCCTTCGCAGTGCAGATCCGCGGCAGCTCGCCGGAGAGACCCAGCGCGCGGCCGATGAAGAAGCGCTTGAGCTCTTCGCTGCGGTTCACCCAGCCGAGACCGCGCTGCGCGAGACGCGAGAGCGGACCCGAACCGTGTGCGAGGAAGCGATTGAAGGCGTGGATCATCGAGCCCATGAGCTGGTTCTCGCTCTTGCGCCAGCGCTCGTAGCGCCTGAGCACCCGAAGGGCTCCCGGGTCCTCGCGCTCGCTGCGGGCGTCGAGGATGAGCTCCGCGAGCGTGGCGGCATCGAGCAGGCCGAGATTCACGCCCTGCCCGGCGAGCGGGTGCACGACGTGCGCCGCGTCTCCGACCAGCGCGCAGCGGTGAACGACGTAACGATGTGCCGCGAGCCTGCGCAGCGGGAACGCGGCCCTTTCGCTCACGAGCCGGATGCGCCCGAGCGCACCATCCGCATCGCGTTCGAGCTCGGCGGCGAACTCCTCCGGGGAAGCCTCACACAGCGCAGCTGCACGCGCCGTGTCGATGGACCACACGATGGAGCTCGTGCCGTCGGCGAGCGGCAGGAACGCCAGCGTCCCGTTTCGGAGGAAACGCTGCCAGGCGGTGCGCTCGTGCGGCCGCTCGGTCGTCACCATCGCAACGATCGCGGACTGGCCGTACTCCAGGACGTCGGCGGTGAGCCCGATCGCCTCGCGCACGGCGGAGCGCGCGCCGTCGGCACCGACCAGGAGGCGCGCCGCGAGCGTCCCTTCGGTCGTCGTCACGGTGACGCGATCCTCGCCGATCTCGAGATCGCGCAGCCGCGCCGGGATGATGCGTCCGCCCGCCTCTTCGAAGGCATCGAGCAGCGCCGCCTGCACCTGACGGTTCTCGATGATGTGACCGAGATTGGGCTCGCCGGCGTGCGCGGCGTCGAAGACGAGCACGTCGGGTCCGTGCGGCGCCGCGGAGGCGTGCCACACGCGCATGCGCTCGAAGGGACTGAGGCGCTCCCGCGGAATCCTCGCCCACGCGCCGCAGGCCGCGAGCAGGTGCTCGCTCGCGCGGGAGAACGCGGAAACGCGAAGGTCGAACGGCGAACCAGGTTCGGGCGCACGCGGACGCTCGGGCTCGAGCACCGCGACGCGCAGCGCCGGGCCACCCGCG
Source organism: Pseudomonadota bacterium (assembly GCA_003242685.1). Lineage (GTDB taxonomy): Bacteria > Pseudomonadota > Gammaproteobacteria > Steroidobacterales > Steroidobacteraceae > ZC4RG24. Next base: position 15,972 of record QGVD01000033.1, read on the forward strand.
CCGCTCAGGAGAAGTCCTGCGAGGCAGGCGCCCACGGGCCCGCCACCTACGATCAGGACGTCCAGCGTGTCGTTCATCTGAGCGAGAGTCCCCGCGCGAGCCGCGGCGAAGGCCCGCCGAATCCGAGGCTCACGCGCGCGAGCGCGCTCTTCGCCGGCGGCGTGAGATCGAAGAGCAGGAGCCCGAGGTTGCGCACGAAGCTCATGCCCGGCCGCGTATCGCCGAACAGCTTGACCAGGCCGTCGGTGAAGGAGATCACACCGCGGCGATCCGTCTGACGCCACTCGGCGAAACGTGCGAGCGGCTCGGCGGCGCCCACGTCCTCGCGCGCATCGACGAGGATCTCGGCGAGCATTGCCGCATCGCGCAGCCCGAGATTGAAACCCTGTCCCGCCACCGGATGCAGCGCCTGGGCGGCATTGCCGATCAGCACCGCGCGCTGCGCGACCGTGTGCTCCGCGCGCGTGAGCTTCAGCGGATAGGAAGCGCGCCGGCCCATGCGGACGAAGCGCCCCGCGCGCCAGCCGAAGCGCCCCTGCAGCTCGCGCAGGAAGCTCGCAGCGTCGAGAGCGAGCATCTCGGCGGCGCGCTGCGGCGTGAGCGCCCACACGACCGTGTAGCTGCCATCGTGGAGCGGCAGAACGGCGAGCGGGCCCGAAGACGTGAAGCGCTCGAAAGCGGTGCCGTCGTGCGGCCGGTCCGCTGCGACGTTCGCGACGACGGCCACCTGTCCGTAGTCCTCCACCCGCGCGCCGATACCCGCTGCTGCGCGCACGGCAGAGTGCGCACCGTCCGCGGCGACGACGAGCCGGGCGCTCACGCGCTCCGGTGTTCCGTCACCGTGCACGAGATCGAGACGCGCCAGGTCGGGAGCGAGCTCGACGCGTTCCGTGCGTACCGGTACGCGGATCTCGATGCCGGGTGCGTCCCTGAGCTTCGACCACAGCGCACGGCCGATGACGCGGTTGGCGGCGACGTAACCGAATGCCTCGACGCCCTGCTCTTCGGCGCGAAGGCGCGCGAAGCCGAAGCGACCGGCGTCGGAAACATGAATGGTGCGGATGGCCGCAGCGTACGGCGCAATGGCGTCCCAGGCGCCGATGGACTGGAGGATTCTCCGGCTGGCGTTGCCGAGCGCGGTGGTGCGGTCGTCGAAGCTCGGCTGGGCGTCGCTGTCCGGCGCGACGCCTTCGATCAGCAGAACCGCGAGCCCCGTCCCCGAGAGCGCGAGGGCAAGGCTCGCGCCGACCATGCCGCCGCCCACGATGGCGACATCGAACGTCTTCAGTGCCTCGTTCACCCGGCGACCGCCGCTCACTCCTGTTTCTCCCGCACGGGAACCCGTCTGATCCCGCACGGTACGATCGGCGGAAGGCACGGACACGGAGCTCATGCGGCTGCCATCAGCGCTTCTATTTCGTCGGGGTCCTTCGGCACATCGGAGGTGAGCACTTCGGCGCCGTCACGCGTGACGACGACGTCGTCCTCGATGCGGATGCCGATGTTGCGGAAGCGGCGCGGCACCCCGCGCAGATGCGCGGGGATATAGATGCCCGGCTCGATCGTCAGCACCATGCCCGGCTCGAGGACGCGCCATTCGTCGCCTACTTTGTAGTCCCCTACGTCGTGAACGTCCATGCCCAGCCAGTGGCCGGTGCGATGCATGAAGAAGCGGCGGTAGGCACCCTCGCGCTCCAGGGCCGACACGCGTCCCTTGAGCAGACCCAGCTTCACGAGACCCTGGGTGATGACGCGCACCGCGGCATCGTGAGGCTCGTTCCAGTGATTGCCGGGTTTCACCTTCGCGATGGCCGCGAGGTTGGCCTCGAGTACGATCTCGTAGACGGCGCGCTGCTCGGGCGTGAAGCGGCCGTTCACGGGGAAGGTGCGCGTGATGTCCGAGGCGTAGCACTGGTACTCGCACCCGGCGTCGATGAGGAGCAGATCCCCGTCGCGCAGCACCTGGTCATTCTCGCGGTAGTGCAGGATGCAGGCGTTGGCACCTCCGCCCACGATCGGGTGATAGGCCGGATCGGCGTTGTGCCGGCGGAATTCGTGCACCAGCTCCGCCATCACCTCGTACTCGTGGACACCCGGCCGGCAGAAACGCATGGCGCGGATGTGGGCCTGCGCGGCGATGCGCGCGGCCTCGCGCATGAGCGCGAGCTCGGCACGCGACTTGTAGAGCCGCATGTCGTGCAGGATGTGGTCGAGCGCCACGAACTCGTGCGGCGGATGACGGCCGTGCTTCGCCTGCGCGCGGAGCTGATTGACCCAGCCGACCACCCGCTGATCGAACTCCGGGTGCACGCCCATGGCGTAGTAGACCGCCGTGCGGTTCTCCATCAGCCCGGGGAGGATCTCGTCGATGTCGGTGATCGGAAAGGCGTCGTCCGCGCCGTAGTCGCGCGTCGCGCCTTCGGGGCCCGCGCGCTTGCCGTCCCAGGTCTCACGCGCCGGGTCGCGCTCGCGCACGAAGAGCACGTACTCTGCCTGCTCGCGTCCGGGCACGAGGACGGCGACGGCCTCGGGCTCGGGAAAGCCCGTCAGGTAGAAGAAGTCGCTGTCCTGGCGATAGGGGTACTCGACGTCGCCGTTGCGATGGCGGATGGGTGCCGCCGGGACGATGGCGATCGCGTCGCGGCCCATGAGCCGCATGAGCTGGCGCCGCCGGCGCGCGAACTCCTCCTTCGGAATCGACCGGACTCTCCGCATCTTCTAGTGGAGAGTGCCGGAGGAACGCTCGATGGGCTGGCGCAGCGGCTCGAGCTCTTCGAAGACGAGCTGCACGCCGACGCGCACGAACTCGACGAGCTCGGCATAGGCGCTCTCGTTCGATTCCTCGCTCGCGGTGCGGTCGACGCCGACGCGGCTGATCTCGGTGAGGTCGCGCACGATCTCGCCGACCTCGCCCGGGAGCTGCCGGGGATCGGCCAGGGCGCTCGCGCCGAGACCATAGAGGAACCCTACGCACCATTCACCGAGCGCCGCCGCGCGCTCGGCGATCGGCTCGTCGTCCTCGGGGAGCAGGAGCTGGAACTCCATGTTGCGGCCCGCGAGCGCTTCGGCCGTCTCGCGGAAGATCTCCTCGAGGGTGGCCGTCGACTCGGGCTGCGCCTGCCCGTCCGGGAGGATCTCGTTCAGCCAGTCCTCGAAGCGATAGCCGACGGTCGCACAGAGCGCACCCGTGAGGGTCCCGTGCGCCTCGGCGGCGTTGGCCATGGAGTGCGCGTCGCGCAGCGCCTGGCTGAGTCTGGAATAAGTCGTCGCGTGCATCCTCGTGCACATTATGCCTGAAGCCGGATGCCCGCTCTTTTCTCGTTGACCCCGTGAGAAGCGGGGCTCTATAGTTTTCGACATGAGCGACACAACAAGAACGCAGCTCGATCTCGAGCTCAGGCGCCTTGAACAACGCATCGAAGAGCTGGTCGCCACGGTGCAGCAGCTCAAGGAAGAGAACCGTGCGCTGCGGCAGCGGCACGAGGCGCTGGTCGGCGAGCGTGCCAGTCTCGTGCAGAAGAACGAGCAGGTCCGGGCGCGCGTCGAGGCGATGATCGGGCGGCTGAAGACCATGGAGCACGGCCCGTCGTGAGCTCACAGGACCAGGCACGCGTCAGCGTGCGCATTCTGGAGAAGGAATACTTCGTCTCCTGCCCCTACGAAGAGCGCTCCGCGCTCCTCGATTCCGCCGAATATCTCAACGCCCGCATGCGTGAGATCCGCGACAGCGGCCGGGTCGTGGGTCACGACCGCATCGCGGTGATGGTCGCTCTCAATCTCGCGAACGAGCTGCTCAAGCTCAAGGAGCGCGAGGCGGCGCTCGATGCCGAAGTGAGCAGCCGGCTGCGCCGCATGCGCGAGCAGGTCGAGGCCACGCTCGAGCGCGGTCAGCAGCTCGAGCTGTGAGCAGATAAGCAGAAATGCGGCCTCCCTCCGCGGGGCGCACTCGTGTAAAGTGAAGGTGCGTCGCCTGCGGTGTTCGACAAGCGGGCCGGGTTACCTCTCGACCCTAATTGAAACACCCATGGGACACACGGGCTTGCCGGCAGAATTGTGCAGGTCCGCCATGAGCGGAAAGCCTTACCTGTCGCAGCCTGTCCCACTTGTTGCTCTGGCTCGAGAGCAACGGTTCGCACCGGCACATGCGGGTGGCGCATCCTGATTCCCCGCTCGCCGATGCCCGCAGGCAACTGCGGGCATCGCTGCGAGCCCGCCGAAGGGCGGTGCCTCCCGCGGAGCGCGCCCGCGCCGCGAAGCTGGTGGCCCGTCACGTCGACCGCCACGTCCGTCTCGCCCCCGGCCGGCGCATCGCCCTCTTCGCTTCCCTGCCCGAGGAGCTCGATACGCGACCGCTCATCGAGCTCGCGCGCTCGCGTGGCTGCGAGATCTATCTGCCGCGCATCGAGCCCCGTACGCGCCGCATGCGCTTCGTTCGTCTCGAAGGCGAAGTGCGGCCCAACAGGCTCGGCATTCTCGAGCCGCGCGGCGGCCGCACGATCGGCGCGCGCTGGCTCCACCTGGCGTTCGTGCCGCTCGTGGGCTTCGACTCGCGGGGCATGCGTCTCGGCATGGGCGGCGGCTACTACGACCGCGCGTTCGCCTTCCGGCATCTGCGCCGCGTGTGGCGCGGGCCGCGGCTGATCGGACTCGCGTACTCGTTTCAGCAGGTGCCGCGGCTCGCATCCGCTCCGCACGACGTGTGGCTGGATGCGGTCGTGACCGAAGAGGGGATCGTGACGTGCGCTACTGGCTCCTGAAGAGCGAACCTTCGACCTTCTCCATCGACGATCTCGCGGCCTCGCCGCACGCGACGACCTCATGGGACGGCGTGCGCAATTATCAGGCCCGCAACATGCTGCGCGACCAGATGAAGAAGGGCGATCTGGCCTTCTTCTATCACTCGAGCTGCGACGAACCGGGCATCGTCGGCATCGTCGAGGTCGTGAAGGAGGGTTATCCCGATCACACGGCCTTCGAGCGCGGCAGTCGCTACTACGATCCCGACAGCGATCCGGCCGCGCCGCGCTGGTACATGGTCGACGTGAAGTTGAAGCGGCGCCTCGCCCGCACGATCACGCTCGCGGAGCTGCGCCGCCACGCGAAGGAGCTCGCGGGACTCCCTCTTCTGCAGAAGGGCAATCGTCTCTCCGTGATGCCCGTCGATCCCTCGCACTGGAAGCTGATCCTCTCACTCGAGCACGCCGCGAGGTGATGCACGTCCGGATGTCAAGGGTGATTGCTTGTAATTTCGTTTCGCGTGTATATACTCCGACCTCGGACTAACCCGACAATGGAGAGCCAACATGGCCAAAGCGAAAAAGAAGGCCAAGAAGAAAGCCGCCAAGAAGAAGTAGGCCTTGAACTCGGTGAGCGCGGAACCGGCTTCCGCGCTCACCGAATCGAATCCCTGAAGATGCCCGCGCAAGCGGGCATCTTCGTTTCTGCAGGAGTGAAACCGCCGCAGGAGGCGAGCCGCAGATGGACACCAGCGAGCAGAAGCGCCGGGCCGCACAGGCAGCCCTCGCCTACGTGAAGGACGACATGATCGTGGGCGTCGGCACCGGCTCGACCGTGAACTACTTCATAGATGCCCTCGCCGCGCGCGGACGCATCGCTGCGGCCGTCTCGAGCTCCGAGGCCTCGACCGCGCGCCTGCGCGCCGCCGGCATCGAGGTCCGCGACCTCAACGACGTCGATGCGCTGGAGCTCTACGTCGACGGCGCCGACGAGGCGACCCGTGACCGACGTCTCATCAAGGGCGGCGGCGGCGCGCTCACGCGCGAGAAGATCGTCGCCGACGCCTCGCGGCTCTTCGTCTGCATCGTCGACGAGAGCAAGCTGGTCGAGACTCTCGGCCGCTTCCCTCTGCCCATCGAGGTGATCCCGATGGCGCGCTCGTCGGTGGCGCGCCGACTCTCCGCGCTCGGCGGCCGTCCCGTCTGGCGCCAGGGCTTCGTCACCGACAACGGCAATCACATCCTCGACGTGCACGGCCTCACGATCCCCGATCCGGTCGCGCTCGAGCGCGAGCTGAACCAGATTCCCGGCGTCGTCACGGTGGGTCTCTTCGCGCAGCGGCCGGCGGACGTGCTGCTCGTCGGCACGAACGACGGCGTGCGCACGATCTGAAGACGCGCGTCACTCGGGTCGGCGCGAGACGTCATCCCGTCTCTCGCGCCGACGCGGGCACGAAGACTGCTCATGCGATGGCTCGCGACGCCGCGGAGCGTGTCTCGTGCCGCACTCAGCGACTGCATCACCCGGATCGAATGACTCGCTGCGACGCTTCGACAGCGCCTGCCTCCTGATCGGCTTCGCGCTCGGCGGCTTCTTCGACGGCATCCTCCTGCACCAGGTGCTGCAGTGGCATCACCTGCTGAGCGGACTCGACGGCGCCGCGTTCCGCGATCTGCGCGTGCAGATCCTCGCCGACGGTCTGTTTCACGCGCTGATGTACGTGATCTGCGTGCTGGGACTGTGGCTGCTCTGGCGCGCACATCGGACATCGACGGCGGTGCCGCGAGGACGGCGGTTGCTCGCGGGACTGCTGATCGGCTTCGGCGTGTGGCACGTGCTCGATGGCGTGCTGTCGCACTGGATCCTCGCGATCCATCGCATCCGGATGGATTCGGAAGTACCGCTCGTCTGGGACCTGCTGTGGTTCTTCGCTTTCGGAGCGGCTTTCGTCGCAGCCGGGCTCGCACTGCGACGCAGAAATGCGGGACGTGATCACGTTCGCGGAGCGGGCCGAACGGCACTCTCGGTGCTCACGCTCACTGTGCTCGCTGCAGGCTTCGGAGCCTCGCTCCCGCCTGCCGGCGCGACGACGCTGATGGTGGTGATGCGGCCGGATGCGACGGCGAACGAGCTGCTCGACGGTCTCACACGGATCGGCGGCGGTATCGTGTGGGCCGACCCTTCGGGCGCGCTGTGGGCGGTCGACGTGCGCACCCCTCGCGACGCCGCACAACTCTACCGGCACGGCGCGCTGCTCGTGACCGACTCGCCTGTCGCGCTCGGCTGTCTCGCGTGGACGCGCGTCGCGGAGAACGTCCCGGAAAAGGAGAAGGCCCGCCGTGTGGCGGGCCTTCGTGTTTGGCTGGGGGACTAGGATTCGAACCTAGGTTAACGGAGTCAGAGTCCGCTGTCCTACCGCTAGACGATCCCCCAAGAAGATCGTTTGCCGACGGGCGGTGGCGGTCCGCGCAGCGCCCGCCGAGTGCTCCCGAAATACTACCGTCCCAGTGCCGGCCCTTGCCAGATGCAGGGGCCGGCCGGGGAAGTTCAGCGCTTCGAGTACTGCGTGCCGCGGCGGGCCTTGCGGCGGCCGACCTTCTTGCGCTCGACCTCGCGCGCATCGCGCGTGACGAAGCCCGCAGCGCGCAGCGGCTTGCGCAGCGTCTCATCATACTGGATGAGCGCGCGCGTGATGCCGTGACGGATCGCGCCGGCCTGCCCCGTGGTGCCGCCGCCGGAGACGCGGACCATCACGTCGAAGCGGTCCGCGAGCTGCACGGCTTCGAGCGGCTGACGGACGATCATGCGTCCGGTCTCGCGGCCGAAGAACTCCTCCAGCGGCCGGTCGTTCACCGTGATCTTGCCGGTGCCGGGCCGCAGGTACACCCGCGCCGTCGCGGTCTTGCGGCGGCCGGTGCCGTAATGCTGAATCAGTGCCATGAGCCTTACCTGAACCTCGAACTAGACTTCCAGCGGCTTCGGCTGCTGGGCGGTGTGCGGATGCTCCGCGCCCGCGAAGACGTGGAGCTTCTTGAACATCCGCCGCCCGAGGGGGTTCTTCGGCAGCATGCCCTTCACCGCGAACTCGATCGCCCGCTCCGGATGCTCCTTGAGGAGCTTCTCGAGCGCGATCGACTTGATGCCGCCGATGTACCCGGTGTGGTGGTAGTAGATCTTGTCGCGGAGCTTGCGCCCCGTGACACGGATCTTCTCGGCGTTGACCACGACGATGTGGTCGCCCATGTCGACGTGCGGACTGTAGTCCGGCTTGTGCTTGCCCTTGAGGCGATGGGCGATCTGCGTGGCAAGACGCCCGAGCGTCTTGTCCGTCGCGTCAATGAGATACCAGTCGCCTCGGACCTTGCCGGGCTTGGCGAAAACCGTCTTCATCCTCTTGGCTCCACCCGCCGCAAGGCGCCTCGACCAAGGCGCAGGCGGGCTATCGAAAAGGCGCGGAAGTGTACTCAAGCCATCCGTGCAATGCAAAGCCGGACGAGCCGTTGCTGCCGCTCTCCTTATAATTGGGCCATGCCAGCCGAACGCCTCCTCGATCCCCTGATCACCGCCGCCGACCGGGCCCTGCGCTCCATCTTTGCCGAAGCCAAGGCTTCGCGGCCCACCCCCGGCAAGCCGGGAGACGAGGCCTCCATGTCCGAAGCCGAGCGGCGCCACGCAGCCGGGCTGATGCGGGTCAACCATGCCGGTGAGGTCGCCGCGCAGGCGCTCTACCACGGCCAGGCGGCCGTGGCCCGGTCGCCCGAAACGCGGGAGATGCTCCTCAAGGCGGCCCGCGAGGAGGCGGATCACCTCGCCTGGTGCGAGACCCGGCTCGAGGAGCTGCATTCGCGGCCGAGCCTGCTCAAGCCCTTCTGGTACGCGGGTTCGTTCGCGATCGGCGCCCTCGCGGCAGCCTTCGGCGACCGGGTCAGCCTCGGGTTCGTCTCGGAGACCGAGCGGCAGGTCGAAGGTCACCTGAACGGGCATCTGGAGCGGCTTCCACGGCAGGACGCGCGCAGCCGCGCGATCCTCATCGCCATGCGGGAAGATGAGATCGCGCACGGCGCGAAGGCTCGTGCCGCAGGTGCAGCAGAGCTCCCCGGTCCGGTCCGGGCGCTCATGCGCGCGACCGCGAAGGTCATGACCACTACGGCGTACTGGCTCTGACGCACGTCACAGAAAACGCGACCGTCGCGGGAAGTTCGGAGTCCCGTGACGCCGTTCTCGCTTGCAGTTCACCGAACATATGTATAAAAAGCCGCCATCGCGTCACACATCACGCGATCTCGGGGGGCAGTGAAAAATGGAAGAAAACATCCGGCCGCTGAGCGACATACCAGCCATCAACCGCTTTCTCAGCTATTGCCGGATCCGCACGGTTCCGTCGAAGACGGTCGTCATCCACGCGGGCGACCTCCCCGACGTCCTGTACTACATAATCAGCGGCTCCGTCGAAGTGATGATCGAGGACGAGGAAGGCAACGAGATGGTTCTTGCCTACCTCAACAAGGGTCAGTTCTTCGGCGAGATGGGCCTTTTCTACGAGCAGCCCACGCGCAGCGCATGGGTGCGCACGCGCAATCAGTGTGAGCTGGCCGAGATGACGTACCCGCGCTTCCGCCAGATCGCGGCGGAAAGCCCGGGGCTCATCTTCGAGCTCGCCACTCAGCTCGCCACGCGCCTCGACCGTACGAACCGCAAGCTCGGCGACCTCGCGTTCGTCGACGTCACGGGCCGGGTCGCGCACGCGATCATGGACCTCTGCAACGAGCCGGACGCGATGACGCATCCGGAAGGCATGCAGATCAAGGTCAGCCGTCAGGAGCTGTCGCGCCTCGTCGGCTGCTCGCGCGAGATGGCGGGCCGCGTGCTGAAGGTGCTCGAGGAGCAGGGTCTGCTGCGCGCCACGGGCAAGACGATCGTCGTCTTCAACGCCCGCCCGAAGATGAAGACGCGCCCCGTGATCGTGCCGGCGAAGCCCGCCGCCGCGGCCGCGTCGGCTGCCGCTGCACCGGCGGCGCGCGCTGCGCACTTCGACGACGAGGACGACGAAGACTGAACGAGCTCCGGCGCGAGCCGGCAGTCGGATGTGCGAAGGCCCGGTGCCGCAAGGCTCCGGGCCTTCCGCTTTCCGGGTGCCTGAACTCGCGGGTTTACGCCGTGTAGGTGCCCGCCGGTGCGACGGATCGCAGATGCTCCCGCATCGCGCGGATCGTCGCCGCGTAGTCCTTGCTGCCGAAGATCGCCGATCCGGCGACGAAGGTATCCGCACCCGCGCGCGCGATCTCGGCGATGTTGTCGACCTTCACGCCCCCGTCGATCTCGAGCCGGATCGGCCGGCCCGACGCATCGATGCGCCGCCGCGCCTCTCGAAGCTTCGTGAGTGCGCTCGGGATGAACTTCTGCCCGCCGAAGCCCGGATTGACCGACATGATGAGCACCATGTCGAGCTTCTCGAGCGTGTAGTCGAGCCAGTCGAGCGGTGTCGCCGGATTGAACACCAGGCCCGGCTTGCACCCGTGCTCGCGAATGAGCTCGATCGTGCGGTCGACGTGCTCCGACGCCTCCGGATGGAACGTGATGTACGTGGCTCCTGCCGCCGCGAAGTCCGGCACGATGCGGTCGACGGGCTTGACCATGAGGTGCACGTCGATCGGCGCCGTGATGCCGTGCTTGCGCAGCGCCTCGCACACGAGCGGCCCGATCGTGAGATTGGGCACGTAGTGATTGTCCATCACGTCGAAGTGCACGAGGTCCGCACCCGCCGCGAGCACGGCGTTCACCTCTTCGCCGAGGCGTGCGAAGTCCGCGGAGAGAATCGAAGGGGCGATCCAGCGAGGCAGCATGGATGGGAAGTCTACATCCCCCGGTGCCCGCGGATCAGCTCATATGCTTCGATGATCTGCTGGGTGCGCTGCTTGGCGTGCTCGATCATCGACTCGGGCAGGCCGTTCGCCTTGAGCTTGTCCGGATGGTGGCGGCTCAGCTGACGGCGATAGGCCTTGGCGATTTCCTCGTTGCTCGCCTGAGGGCTGACGCCGAGCACCTCGTACGCCTGGTCGAGCTGCTCGGAGAGGCTCGTGCGCGGCGCCTCGCGCGAGAAGCTTCCGCTCCGGATGCGCAGCACCGCTTCGATGTGTGCGAGCTCGAGGAGCGAGAAGCCCAGGGCGCGCGCGGTCCGCTGCAGCGCAGCTCTCGCCGGCGGCTCCAGGTTGTTTCCGGCGAGCGCGGCGCGCACCTGGATCTCGAGAAAGACGCGCAGCAGATCGCGACGGTCGCCACACGCACGGCGCAGCTGCTCGAGCTCCGCGTCGAGGTCGAAGGTCGGCTGCTTGCCGGCGGTGAAGTGCTCGATCGCAGCGCGCACCTGGGCCGGATCCAGCCGCAGCTCCGCCATGACCGCGCGCGCCGCGGCGATTTCCTGCTCCGACACGCGCCCGTCGGCCTTGGCGATCTTGCCCATCACGCGGAACGTCGAGCGGAAGAGCTGCTCGCCTGCAGTCTGCGGGTCGGTTCCCGCGCCTCCTGCGGCGTTGCGCTCCCTGTCGACGTTCGCGTCGTACTGATGACCGAGCGCGACGCCGAGCGCGGCACCGAACGGGCCCAGCGTGAGCATCCCGATCAGTCCGCCGACCAGTTTTCCGGTCCACGTCGCCATGTGCTTGCTATAGTACCAAGCACCGCAGGGCGCCTCTCCCGCGGCCCGGAAACTCCATGTCATCGATCACCGTCTATCGCACCGCGCTGCGCGGGCTTACGAAGATCCACGAGGGCAAGGTTCGCGACATCTACGCGGTGGACGACGAGTCCATGCTGATCGTCACCACCGATCGCCTGTCGGCCTTCGACGTCGTCCTGCCGGATCCCATCCCGGACAAGGGGCGCGTGCTCACCCAGATCTCCAACTTCTGGTTCGAGCGCACGCGGCACATCGTGCCGAATCACCTCACGGGCCGCCCCGTCGAGAGCGTGGTGAGGGACCCCTACGAGCTCGAGCTGCTCGAGGGCCGGGCGGTGATCGTCCGGCGCCTGAAGGCGCTGCCGGTCGAAGCCGTCGTGCGCGGTTATCTCATCGGATCGGGATGGAAGGATTACCAGGCGACCGGACGCGTGTGCGGCATCGAGCTGCCGAAGGGACTGCGCCTCGCCGAGAAGCTGCCCGAGCCGATCTTCACGCCGGCGACCAAGGCTGCCGTCGGTGCGCACGACGAGAACATCAGCTTCGATGCCGTGGAGCGCCTCATCGGCGCCGGGCTCGCCGCGCGCGTGCGCGACGCCGCGATTGCGCTGTACCGCTTCGCGGCCGATTACGCGATCCGGCGCGGCATCATCATCGCCGATACCAAGTTCGAGTTCGGCGTGGATGAGCAGGGTACGCTCACGCTGATCGACGAGGCGCTCACGCCCGACTCCTCGCGCTTCTGGCCCGCCGACACTTACCAGGTCGGGATCAGCCCGCCGAGCTTCGACAAGCAGTTCGTGCGCGACTATCTCGAGACGCTCGACTGGAACAAGCAGCCGCCGGGACCGCGCCTGCCGCCGGAGATCATCAGACGGACGAGCGAGAAGTACCGTGAGGCCCTCGAGCGCCTCACGGGTCCCGAGACGCAGTGACGGCGCCGCCGGCTTCCGATCCGGCCCATTCGAAGAACACGTCCTGGATCGCGCGCACGCCATCGGTGAGCGCCGCGGGCCCCGGCTGAAGGATCAGAGACGACTTGATCTCGCGCAGCCAGCCGCGCGCGACGGCGGGCACCTGCTGCCAGCCCGGCCGTGCCGCGACGGCCTCCGGCCTGAACTTCCTGCCGCACCACGAGCCGAGAATGATGTCGGGCGCGCGGCGCGGGACTTCGAGCGGATCGGCGACGATGCGTTCGCGCCCGAGCGGCCGCTGCGCGAGCTCGGGGAAGCAGTCCTCGCCGCCCGCGATGCCGATCAGCTCGGAAACCCAGCGGATGCCCGAGATCTGCGGATCGTCCCACTCCTCGAAGTACACGCGGGGTCTGCGCGGCAGCAGCGCCGCACGCGCGCGCACGGCGTCGAGCCCTTCCTCCAGCCGCGCGACGAGCGCCGCGGCCTGCGGCTCGCGGCCGATCATGGCACCCAGCACGAGGATCATGCGCAGGATCTCCTCGACGCTGCGCTGATTGAACACGTGCACCTGCACGCCCGCGCGCACCAGCCCGGCCGCGATGTCGGCCTGCAGATCCGAGAAGCCCAGCACGAGATCCGGCTCGAGCGCGAGGATCTTCTCGAGCTTCGCGCTGGTGAATGCGGAGACCTTCGGTTTCTCCCTGCGCGCCCGCGGTGGACGCACGGTGAAGCCGGAGATGCCCACGATGCGCCACTCCTCGCCGAGGAGATACAGCGTCTCGGTGGTCTCCTCCGTGAGGCAGACGATACGCTGCGGGAAGCGTCCGGCGTTCATGGGCGTGAAGTCCTCGACCGACTGTAGCCGAGTGACAGGGACATGTCAGGCACTTAACCTGTGCGGGCCGGCGCAGGAGCACAGAGCCCTGAAGTCGAGCGGACGCAGCGCACGTGTGGAACAGACTCTGGGACTTTCTGGACCGATGGTTGTTCGGCCCTGCGTCCGTCGGCCCGGACCCCGCGGCGGTCATCGTACGACTGCTGCGCTATCCCTACGCCGTGCTGCGCGATCTGTGGCGCGGCCAGATCAATCTGCGCGCGATGGGGCTCGTCTTCACGACGCTGCTCGCGCTCATTCCGCTGCTCGCCTTCGCCTTCGCGATCCTCAAGGTCTTCGGCGCGCATCGCGAGCTGGAGCCCATCGTGGGCGAGTTCTTCCGTCCGCTCGGCCCGCAGAGCGCGAAGGAGCTGACCGATCGCACGATGGAGTTCGCCGACAGCGTGAGCGGCGGCATCGTGGGATCGCTCGGCTTCGCCCTGCTCGTCTGGACGCTGCTCGGCACGATCCGGAAGGTCGAAGAGAGCTTCAACTTCCTCTGGCACGTTCAGCAGCCCCGCAGCTTCGGGCGGCGCATCGCCGAGCATCTGAGCCTGCTCGTCATCGGACCCATCCTGCTCGTCGGGTTCATCGGCCTCTCGCACGCCGCGCTGCAGAGCGCAGTGGTGCGCGAGCTGACCGAGCAGCCGTTCGCGGCGGACCTCATGGCGCATGCCCTGAGGCTCGCGCCGTACGCGATGGTGACCGCCGTCTTCACCGTGCTCTACATGCTGGTCCCGAACACCCGCGTGCAGCTTCGGGCGGCACTGATCGGCGCAGTCGTGGCAGGCGTGCTGTGGGCGGCGGTCGGCACGATGTTCACCCGATTCGTCGTCTACTCAGTCCGGTTGACGATCGTGTACGCGGGTTTCGCCGTCATCGTCGCGGCGGTGCTGTGGACGTACTTCGGCTGGCTCATCCTGCTCGCAGGCGCGCGGCTCTCCTTCTACGTGCAGAATCCGGGTTACCTGCGCCTCGGCCTCGAAGAGCTGCGCCTGTCGGCCGCCGAGACAGAGCAGCTCGCGATACGGGTGATGTATCTCGTCGGACGCGCCCATGTGACGGGCGAGAAGCGCTGGACGGTCGGCGCTCTCGCGCGGGACCTCGCGCTGCCGAGCGCCGCGGTCGCCGAGATCGTCACAGCACTCGAGCGTGCAGGGCTCCTCATCGTGACCGAGAAGGGTGAGCTCGTTCCGGGCCGCGACATCGGCCGCATCGGCGTGCTCGAGATCCTCGACGTCGCGCGCAATCAGCGGTCGGGGCATCTCCTGCCGCGGGTGTCACCGCTGCCTGCCGTGGACCGGATCTTCGAGCACCTCAATGAAGCCTGGCACGAGCGCTGCGCGGACCGCACGCTGCGCATGCTCATCGACGAGGATCTGCAGACCGCGGGCGCATCGGCGACTCCTCAGCCGTCTCGCATCGCGCGGCAGGCTCATCCCGTCAGACGGGGAGAAGGAAAGGGGTGAGGGCGATCACTCGCCCGCGACGGTCATTCCCTCGAGCAGCACGGAGCCGGTGCGGATCGCGCCGCGCGTGTCGACGTCGCTCCCCACGGCGACGATGTTCGCGTACATCTCGCGCAGGTTTCCGGCGATGGTGATCTCCTGCACCGGATACGCGATCGCTCCCTCTTCCACCCAGAAGCCGCTCGCGCCGCGCGAATAGTCGCCCGTGACGCCGTTGACGCCCTGGCCCATCAGCTCCGTGACGAGGAGCCCCGTGCGCATGCGCGCAAGGAGCTGCGCGAAATCCGGCGCTTCGGCGCTCGACGTCACGATGAGATTGTGAATACCGCCCGCGTTGCCCGTCGTCCTGAGCCCGAGCTTGCGCGCGGAATAGCTGCTCAGCACGTAGCCCTGCAGCACGCCGCCGCTCACCAGATCGCGATCCCGCGTCGCCACGCCTTCGGCATCGAACGGACTGCTCGCGAGCGCCTTCGGAATGTGCGGCCGCTCGTGCATCTGCAGAAACGCCGGGAACACCTGCTGACCCGCGGCGCCGAGCAGGAACGAAGCCTTGCGATACTGGCTCGCGCCGCGGATGGCGCCGATGAAATGACCGAACAGTCCGCGCGCCATCTCCGGCGCGAACAGCACCGGCACGCGCCGGGTGGCGAGCTTGCGCGCACCGAGGCGCGCGACGGCGCGCTCGCCGGCTTTCCGTCCGACCGCTTCGGCAGCCTCGAGATCGGCGGGATCGCGCGCGGTCGTGTACCAGTAGTCGCGCTGCATCTCGTCGCCGTCCGAGGCGAGCAGCACGCAGCTCACCGAATGGCTCGTGCTGCAGTAGCCGGCGAGAAAGCCGTGCGAGTTGCCGTACACGCGCACGCCGCGGTTGCTGCCGACGGTGGCGCCTTCCGAGTTCGTGATACGCCGGTCGACTGCAAGGCCCGCGGACTCGCAGGCACGCGCGAGCTCGACGGCCTGCTCCGGCGTGAGCGACCAGGGATGATCGAGATCGAGATCGGGAATCTCGCGCGCGAGATCCTCCGGATCGGCAAGTCCCGCGCATGGATCCTCGGCGGTGTAGCGTGCGATCGTGCACGCCTTTTCCACCGTCTCGCGCACGGCCTGAGGCCCGAGATCGGCCGTGCTCGCCGACCCCTTGCGCTTGCCGATGTACACCGTGACTCCGAGGCCCCGGTCGCGCTGATACTCGATGGTGTCCACCTCGCCGAGACGCACGGTGGCGGAGAGACCCTGCTGCAGGCTCGCGTCCGCCTCGCACTGGGTGGCGCCGCGGCGCCGCGCCTCCTCGAGGGCGAGGCTCACCACGCTCTCGAGCTCCGGGATCCGTGTCCTGTCGACTGCCTGCTGCATGGGTCTTCCGCTCGCCTTGCGTGCTTGGGGCAGAATTGTAGCAGTCGCTGCCCTCGATCCCGGGCGCAACGGGATGATCGCGCATGCAGGAGAATTCACCGGACGACGTCGACGAGCTGCCGAGCAAGAGCGCACGCAAGCGTGCAGCTCAGGCCGCGCAGGAGCTCGGTGAGCAGCTCGTCGAGCTGAGCGATGCGGAGCTCGATGCGCTCGATCTGCCCGAGCGGCTCCGGGACGCGATCGACGAAGCGAAGCGCATCACGAGCCGCGCCGCGGCCGCGCGGCAGCGGCAGTTCATCGGACGGCTGATGCGCGAGGTCGATCTCGAGCCCATCCGTGCCGCGCTCGCGGAGCGCAGCCTCAAGGCCGCTGCCGAGGCGCAGCGCTTCCGCCGCATCGAGACGTGGCGCGAGCGGCTGATCGCGGAAGGGCCTGCAGCGCTCGAGGAGCTCGCGCAGTCGTACCCGGACGCCGCCTCGGAGGATTTCGCGCGCCAGGTCGCCGCGGCACGCGCCGAGCGCAGCCGCACGGGCGCCACCGGCCCTGCGGCCCGGGAGCTGTTCCGCTCCTTGCGCGCCCTGCTCGAGCGGGACCGGGGTTAGCGCAGGCGCGGCCGCCGGCACTACAATGCAGCAATGAAACCGCTCGTCGGCATCATCATGGGCTCGTCGTCCGACTGGGAGACGATGAAGGCCGCCGCCGAAACGCTCGACCGGCTCTCCGTGCCGTACGAGGTGCGCGTCGTGTCCGCGCACCGCACGCCGGATCTGCTGTTCGAGTACGCCTCGACGGCGCGCTCGCGCGGGCTCGAGGTGATCATCGCCGGCGCGGGCGGTGCGGCGCATCTGCCGGGCATGACGGCCTCGAAAACTACGCTGCCGGTTCTCGGAGTTCCCGTGCAGTCGCGCTCGCTCAACGGTCTCGATTCGCTGCTCTCCATCGTGCAGATGCCTGCAGGCGTGCCCGTTCATACTTTCGCCATCGGCGTCGCCGGCGCCGTCAACGCCGCGCTCGGCGCCTGCGCGATCCTCGCGCTGAAGTATCCAGCCATCGAAGCGGCGCTCACGGCTTACCGCGAACAGCAGACGTCGGGCGTGCTCGCGCAGCCCGACCCGCGCGAAGCGCCGGGCCGCGCATGACAGTCGGCATCGTCGGCGCCGGCCAGCTCGGCCGGATGCTCGCTTTGGCGGGCTATCCCCTCGGTCTCGACTTCCTGTTCCTCGACCGCAGCGAGGACACGCCCGGCGGTCAGGTCGCGCCGATCCTCTGCGGCGAGTTCACCGATCGGAGGCTTCTGCGCCGGCTCGCGCAACGCTGCAGCGTGATCACGTTCGACTGGGAGAACGTGTCGGTCGAGGCGCTGCGCGGGCTCGACTCGGGCACGCGCATCCATCCGCCCGTCGGGGCCCTCGCGGCCTCGCAGGACCGGGCAGCCGAGAAGCGGCTCTTCGAGCGGCTCCGTATCCCGACGACGCGCTGGATGAAGGTGGACTCGCGCCCGCAGCTCGAGCGGGCCGTGCGCGAAATCGGCCTGCCGGCCGTCCTCAAGACGCGCCGCATGGGCTACGACGGCAAGGGACAGGCCGTGATCCGGACGCACGAGGACGTCGACCGCGCGTGGAGTGAGCTCGGCGGCGTGCCGCTCATCTGCGAGGAGTGGGTGCCCTTCGACTGCGAGGTCTCGATCATCGGCGCGCGCAGCCGCAGCGGCGAGGTGGCCGTCTACCCGCTCAACGGCAACGTGCACGCGCAGGGGATCCTGCGTCTGACGCGCGCGCCGTTCGGCACCCCGCGCCTGCAGCGCGCAGCTGCCGGATATCTGACGCGCGTCCTCGAGCACTTCCGCTATGTCGGCGTGCTGACGATCGAGTTCTTCGTGCGCTCGGGGAAGCTCCTCGCGAACGAGATGGCGCCGCGGGTACACAACTCCGGCCACTGGACCATCGAAGGCGCGGTGACGAGCCAGTTCGAGAATCACCTGCGCGCCATCCTGGATCTCCCCCTCGGATCGACGGCGCCGCGCGGTCACTGTGCGATGATCAACCTCATCGGCACCATGCCCGCGCGCGAGCGCGTGCTGGCCCGGCCGGGCGTGCATCTGCACGATTACGGCAAGGAGCCGCGCCCGGGCCGCAAGCTCGGTCACTGCACCGTCGTCGAGGTCACCCCCCGGGCACGGGATCGGCGGGCACGCGAATTGCTTGCCGATTTGGCCCCCGAGATTCGTATCCCGTAAGATCGACCGGACCGCGGAATCCATCCGCGGGCGGTGGCGGGCATCGCGGCGGATTCGCGGGCGCACCGTGACTTCAAGACGAGAAGGTCGCGCCGAAGCACGTTTCCCTGACGGAAAGCGATCCGCAGATGTATCTGGAGCTGTTCAGACTCAAGGAGCTGCCCTTCCGGCTCAGCCCGGATCCCCAGTTCCTGTACCTGAGCAAGCAGCACGCCCGCGCCAAGGCGTACATGGAGTCGACCATCTGGTTCACGGATGGCTTCGTCGTCATCACGGGTGAGATCGGCTCCGGCAAGACGACGCTCATCGAGTCCTTCCTCAGGGAGCTGCCGTCGGACGTCGTCGTCGCGCAGATCAACCAGACTCAGGTTTCCGCGATCGACTTCCTGCAGGCGGTGCTGGTGCAGTTCGGCTTCTCGCCGTTCAGGATGAAGAAGGCGGAGCTGATCGCCACGCTCAACAACTTCCTCATCGAGCAGTACGCGGCGGGACGCAAGGTGCTGCTGATCGTCGACGAGGCGCAGAACCTCTCCCTGCGCGTGCTCGAGGAGATCCGCCTGCTCTCGGGCGTGGAGACCACCAAGGACAAGGTCCTGCGCATCATCCTCGCGGGCCAGCCGGAGCTCAACGAGAAGCTCGATGCGCCGGAGCTCGTGCAGCTCGCGCAGCGCATCCGCCTGCGGTTCCATCTCGGCACGCTCTCGCCGGCCGAGATGCGCGCGTACATCCAGCACCGCCTGGAGGTCGCCGGCGCCGGCGACCGGCAGATCTTCGCCGAGGAGACGTATCCGGAGATCTTCCGCTACACGGGCGGCGTGCCGCGGCTCATCAATACGCTGTGCGACACGGCGATGATGGCGGCGTTCGCCGCGGACCGCGACTACGTGACGCTCGACGACGTGCGCAGCGCGATCGCGGAGCTGCAGTGGGTCGAGTACTCCGCGCGCACTCAGCAGCACATGCAACGTCAGATCCGCCTCGAGAACGCGCGGCGCGCCGGAGAGGCGGGCGGCGTTCTGCACTCTGCCGCCGAGGAGAACGCGAAGGACGCCGTGCTGGCGCGCATTCTCGTCGCGACCGACGGCCGCACGATTCAGGAGCTGCCGCTGCGCATCGGGCGCATCATCGTCGGACGCACGCCGGACAACGATCTGCAGATCGACAGCCGCTTCGTCAGCCGCCATCACTGCCAGATCGTCACGACGCAGAACGCGTGCGTGATCGAGGACCTGAACAGCACCAACGGCATCTACGTGAAGGCGCGGCGCGTGCGCCGCCATTATCTGAACGACGGGGACGTGGTGCTCATCGGCAAGCACGAGCTCATCTACGTGGACGAGCGCCTGCCTCGCGTCCGCACCGACTTCGGGGACACGCTGCCCACCGTGCAGCCCGCGGAAACCGACGAGCCTAACTGAGCGGACCTTCAGCCGCGCGAGTCGGAAGGCGCGTCCCGCTCGCGGGACGGCGCGTCACCGAGACCTGCGGGATCGCCGTACTGCGAGCGAAGCTCCCGGAAATCCCGCCGGCGAAGCAGCACGACCACGCCGCCGAGCAGGACGGCGAAGCCTGCGAGCCCGAGGAGCGCGCTCAGCACCGCGAGGCTCTGCACGAGATAGCTCGCGACGAGAGCGATGAGCCCGAGGAGGACATAGAGCCAGGGCAGCGCCTCATAGAGGGGACGGGGCAGGCGCTTCTCGGAGCGCTTCGTCATTTTCTCTTTCTCTCGCTTTCCGAAGAGCGCCCGCGCCGGCCTGCATCGCGCAGGCACCGCGCCGCACCCGGAGTGATCTTACTTCGCTGTCGATGCCTGCCGCGATGGTTCAGCGCGCCCGCCCGCCGATCAGCCGCTCGATGAGCCGCGTGAAGAGCGACGGTTTCCAGCCCTCGACCTGCATGTCGTCTCTGGGCGGTGGACCACGGCGCTCCAGCTCCGCCAGAAGATCGGCAGGAAGCTCGAGCCGTGAGGTATCGGCGACGGCATGCTCGGCGCGCATCACGCACTCCCTGGAGGCTGTCGTTGAAATGCCGCGGAGCAAGTTACGGTCCCGCAGGCGGAACCGGCGTGCCGGCCGTCACAGCCTGCACTGCAGGATGACGCGTTGCGAATCGCTCGTACACGGTCGCGCGGAATCCTTACGCATTATGTTCATTGCACGGCGCTTCCGTTCCGGTTCGTGAGCCCGAACCGCAACGGAGCGCGTACAGCCTCGCAGGCGGCGGACGGACGAGCCCCGTCCGCCCGCCGCCCGCTCGGTGCGCGGCCGCGTTCCATCGCGCAAGACGAGCGTCCTGCTCGCGCCGCGCACGCAGCGTGCCGCGCGCCCTCGAAGCAGAAGAAGGGATATTCGCCCGCGCTTCGCGGAGAAAGCGCTCAGCCGGTGCCGCCGACCGTGAGTCCGTCGATGCGCAGCGTGGGCTGCCCGACGCCGACCGGAACACTCTGCCCTTCCTTGCCGCAGGTGCCGACGCCGTCATCGAGCTTGAGATCGTTGCCCACCATGGTGACGCGCGTCAGCACGTCGGGACCGTTGCCGATGAGCGTCGCCCCCTTGAGCGGCGCGCCGATCCGGCCGTTCTCGATGAGATACGCCTCGCTCGCGGAGAACACGAACTTGCCCGATGTGATGTCCACCTGCCCGCCGCCGAAGTTCACGGCGTAGATGCCGCGCTCGACGGAAGCGATGATCTCTTCGGGCGTGTAGGGACCCGGACGCATGTACGTGTTCGTCATGCGAGGCAGCGTCACGTGCGCGAAGGATTCACGGCGACCGTTGCCCGTGGATCTGCCGCCCATGAGCCGCGCGTTGAGCTTGTCCTGCATGTAGCCGCGCAGGATGCCGTTCTCGATGAGCACGGTGCACTGCGTCGGCGTGCCCTCGACCGGGTTCCGGGGCCAACGGAAGGGACTCCTATTCGGAATGCGGTTTTGTGTTTAAAAAAAAAAAGGAATACATATCAATTCATA
>QGVD01000034.1 GCA_003242685.1 Pseudomonadota bacterium
ATCGCGAAGTTCCAGAACGACGCGTCGTTCGCGGCTGCCTTCGCGCGCATCGAGTGCCACTACTTCGTGAACGGCGGCTTCTTCCGCTCGGACGGTCAGCTCCTCGAGGACGTCGGCCGCATCCGCCACATCCCCGCCGTCATCGTGCAGGGACGCTACGACGTGGTGTGCCCGATGAAGAGCGCGTGGGATCTGCACCGCGCCTGGCCAGAAGCGGACTTCCGCATCGTGCCCGATGCCGGGCACTCGGCGTTCGAGCCGGGCATCACGCACGAGCTCGTCACGGCCACCGACCGCTTCGCGGCGGCGAGCCCTGCGGAGTCACGCGTCAGACGCGCGCGCGGCCGGTGAGCCTGTCCGAGGCGTCGATGATGCCGTGCCCGCGCAGCCACGCGCGGGCGTCTTCCGCGTCCCGCTCGAACCACGCTCGCGCGCTGCCGAGCCGGAAGCTGTAGCCCCACGCGTCCATGTCCTCGAAGAGCCGCGCGCGGCCGACGCGCGGCAACTCGTCCGCGAGCAGAACCTGGAGGTAACAGACGGCCGCTTCCTCGGCGTCGTCGCCGCCCGCGTCGCGGTCGAGACCTACGCGCCGCTCGGGCGTCATGCAGATGTAGTGGCTCGCTTCGTGGAGGATGGAGTGGATCGGCGTATCGAGCCGCGCGTACAGCCGGTCGCCGCGCAGTCCCGCTTCGCAATCTCCCCAGTAGGAACCGGGAATGGTTTCGTCCGGTGCGACGAGCGCGAGCTCGAGGCCGTAGCGCGCGAGGAGGTGCGCAACGTCGACGCGGTCGATCCCTGAGAGGCGGAGGACGTCCGCAGCGCGGGTCGTCATCTCACAGGCTCGCGAGCCTGCGCATCACGATGCCGACGAGATCGCGTGCCAGCGCTTCGCGCAGGATGGCTTCCTCCTCCTCCTTGGCGAGGAGCACGCGCTCGTCGAAGCTGAAGTCGCGCGAGAGGCTCACTTCCTGCTCATCGAGCAGCGACTTCTCTCCGGCGGTCACCGAGAAGCGCACGGTGTGCGTGAGCTCGTACTCGCGCGGCAGATTGCGCGCGGAGACCGACAGCACGCGCTCGGTGACCTCGTCGGTGTGCACGCGCACGACCGCGGTCGCTTCCTTGCGATTCTCGGTGAGGCGCGCGCCCGAGGCGAGAAGCGCGCGACGCAGCCCCAGTACGAAATCGCTCTGCAGGTCCTCGGCATCGATGAACGTGACGGCGAGCACCTCGGGGAGCGGTGCGCGTCCCTGGAGGTGGAACCCGCAGCCCGACAGCACGGCGAGCAGCAGCACCGCACCGGCGACACCGCAGCGGATGCGGCGCGGAAAGCGCTGCGTACCGAGCTGCCGGAACATGCCGCCTCAGACGACGAGATTCACGAGCTTGCCGGGCACGACGATCGTCTTGCGGATCGGCTTGTCCGCGACGAACTTCCGCACCTGCTCGTCGGCGAGCGCCGTCTCGCGGATGCGCGCCTCGTCGGCGTTCACGGGCACGCGCACGCGGCCGCGGAGCTTGCCGTTCACCTGCACGACGATCTCGATCTCGTCCTGCACGAGCGCCGCCGGATCGGGCTGCGGCCAGCGCTCGTCGATGAGCGCCTTCGAGTCGTGACCCAGCGCCTTCCACAGTGCGTGACAGATGTGCGGCACGATCGGCGACAGCGCCATCGTCACGATCTCGAATGCCTCGTGGCGCACCGCGCGTCCCTGCGGCGTGGTGTCGTCGAAGCGGGTGACGGCGTTCAGCAGCTCCATGACGGCGGCGATGGCGGTGTTGAACGTGCGCCGCCGTCCGATGTCGTCCGTCACCTTGGCGAGCGTCTGATGCGACATGCGCCGCAGATCGCGCTGTGCCGCCGTGAGCGCGGCCGGATCGAGCGCAGGCGCGGGTCCGGCCGAGACGTGCTCGTACACTGCGTGCCACAGGCGACGCAGGAAGCGATAGGCGCCCTGAACGCCTTCGTCGGACCACTCCAGGGTCTGCTCCGGCGGTGCCGTGAACATCGCGAAGAGCCGCACGGTGTCGGCGCCGTAGCGCTCGACGAGCTGCTGCGGATCGACGCCGTTGTTCTTCGACTTCGACATCGTGCCGAGGCCTTCGTACTCGACCTCGACGGTCCCGCCGTCCGGCGTATGCGCCACGTAGCGGACGCTGCCGTCCTCGCCCTGGATCTTCTCGACGTCGGCCGGATTGAAGTACTCGCGGCGTCCTTCCGCCGGCTGACGCGAGTAGATGTGGTTCAGCACCATGCCCTGCGTGAGGAGGTTGCTGAACGGCTCGTCGAACTTCACGAGCCCGAGATCGCGCATCACGCGCGTCCAGAAGCGCGAGTAGAGCAGATGCAGGATCGCGTGCTCGATGCCGCCGATGTACTGGTCGACGGGCAGCCAGTAGTCGACGCGCGAGTCGACGGCGGCGTCCTCCGCGTCCGCGCACGCGTAGCGCAGGAAGTACCACGACGAATCGACGAACGTGTCCATCGTGTCCGTCTCGCGGCGCGCCTTCGCGCCGCACTTCGGGCACGTGCACTCGTAGAACGAGGGCGTCTTCGCGAGCGGATTGCCGGTGCCGTCCGGCACCAGGTTCTCCGGCAGCACGACGGGAAGCTGATCGTCCGGCACGGGCACGTCGCCGCACGAGTCGCAGTGGATGATCGGAATGGGACAGCCCCAGTAGCGCTGGCGCGAGATGCCCCAGTCGCGCAGGCGGAACTGCACGCGCTTGCGCCCGAGCCCCTTCTTCTCGAGCGCCGCGGCGATCGCGTCGATGGCCGCCTGCGACTCGAGCCCCGAGAACTCACCGGAGTCGACCGTGACACCGTACTCGCCGTACGCGTCGATCCACGGCGCGCGCACCTCTTCGTACGCGCCCGTCTTCGAGCGCACCACGGTGCGGATCCGGAGCCCATGCTTCTGCGCGAACTCGAAGTCGCGCTCGTCGTGCGCGGGCACGCCCATCACCGCGCCCTCGCCGTACGTCATGAGCACGTAGTTCGCGACCCACACCTCGATGGGCTCGCCCGTGAACGGATGCAGCACGTGCAGCCCCGTGGGCTTGCCCTTCTTCTCCTGCGTCGCGAGGTCCGCCTCCATCACGCTGCCGCGCCGGCATTCCTCGACGAACGCGGCGATCTCGGGATTGCGCGCGGCCGCGGCGGCTGCGATCGGATGCTCGGCGGCGACCGCCATGAAGGTCACGCCGAAGAGCGTGTCCGCGCGCGTGGTGAAGACCTTGAGCACGCCGTCGCTGCGCAGCGCGTCGCGCGTGTCCGGTGCGTAGGGGAACGCGATCTCACAGCCCTCGCTGCGCCCGATCCAGTTCGCCTGCATGAGCTTGACGCGCTCGGGCCAGCCGGGAAGCGAATCGAGCCCTTCGAGCAGCTCGTCCGCGTAGGCCGTGATGCGCAGGTAGTACATCGGGATCTCGCGCTTCTCGATGAGCGCGCCGGTGCGCCAGCCGCGGCCGTCGATGACCTGCTCGTTCGCGAGCACGGTCTGATCGACCGGATCCCAGTTGACGACGCCCGTCTTCTTGTAGGCGATGCCGCGCTCGAGCATGCGCAGGAACAGCCACTGGTTCCAGCGGTAGTAGCGCGGATCGCAGGTGGCGAGCTCGCGGCTCCAGTCGAGGGCGAGGCCCAGCGACCTGAGCTGCATCTTCATGTACGCGATGTTGTCGTACGTCCACTTCGCCGGCGGCACGCCGTTCTGCATCGCCGCGTTCTCGGCGGGCAGGCCGAAGGCATCCCAGCCCATGGGCTGCAGGACGTTGTACCCCTGCATGCGCATGAAGCGCGTGATCACGTCGCCGATCGTGTAGTTGCGCACGTGCCCCATGTGGCAGCGGCCGGAGGGGTACGGAAACATCGAAAGGCAGTAGTACTTCGGGCGCGAGGGATCCTCGCGTACCTCGAAGGCGCGAAGGCGCTCCCAGTGCTCCTGCGCGGCACGCTCGACGGCCGCCGGGTCGTAGATCTCGTCCATCGAAAGGGCTGGAATCTCGGGCGATCGGTGAAGCGCTGAAGGATACACGAAGCCCGAGCGTGCCCTCACCCGCCGCGCCCCGGCAGGGGCGCCGCGTCCTGCGGACACGCAGCAGAGTGTCTGACGGGAGGGGTCTGGCGACCCTCTCCCCGGGGAAAGCGGGGAGAGGGCCTGCCGGAGGGGGATGAGCGCCGATCAGCCGAGGCGCAGCGGTATGAAGATCTGCGTGTCGCCGCGCTGGATGAGCAGCGCCATGGCGTCGCCGGCCTTCTTCGTCGCCTCGGCGAGCTCCTGCACGGTGTTCACACGGCTCGTACGGCCGTTCGCGGCGACCCCGAGGATGACGTCGCCGGGCCGGATGCCCGCCGCGAGCGCGGGACCGCCGCTCACCTGCGCGACGACGAGGTTGCCTTCCGTCTCGAGCTGCTGCTTCTCCTGCGGCGTGAGCTGGCGCACCGTGAGACCCAGGCGAGCCGCCGTCTCGTTGCCGCCGCCGGCGCCGTCGCGCGCGGAAACACGCTGCTGATTCGGCTCCTCGAGCTGCGCGATCTGCACGTTGAGGTCCACCGGTTTGCCGTTGCGCCAGACGGTGAGCTTCGCCGTGGTACCCGGCTTCATGCGCATGATGATCCCGGGCAGCTCGGACGACGTCTCGACGTTGCGGCCGTTCACCGCGAGTATCACGTCACCCGGCTGCACGCCCGCCTTGTCCGCAGGTCCGCCCTTCTCGACCGAGCCGACCAGCGCACCGCGCGGCCGGTCGAGTCCGAAGGACTTCGCGAACTGCGCGTTCACTTCCTGGATCTGCACGCCGATGCGGCCGCGCGTCACGTAACCCTGGGAGATGAGCTGCTCGCGCACGTCCATCGCGACGTCGATGGGAATCGCGAACGAGACGCCCATGTAGCCGCCCGTGCGGCTGAAGATCATCGAGTTGATGCCGACGACCTCGCCGCGCATGTTGATGAGCGGTCCGCCGGAGTTTCCGGGATTGACCGCGACGTCCGTCTGAATGAAGGGCACGTAGCTCGACTGCTCCACCGGCACGGTGCGCGACGTCGCGCTGACGATGCCCGCGGTCGCACTGTTCTCGAGCCCGAACGGCGAGCCGATCGCGAGCACCCATTCGCCCGGACGCAGCTCGGACGCGTTGCCGATGCGGACCGTCGGCAGATTCTCCGCGTCGATCTTGATGACCGCGACGTCGCTGCGCGTGTCGACGCCGACGACCTTGGCGACGAACTCGCGCCGGTCCGTGAGCTTCACGGTCACCTGCGCGGCGCGATCGACGACGTGCGCATTCGTGAGGATGTAGCCGTCGGGGCTCACGATGAAGCCGGAGCCTGCGCCGCGCGGCGGCGGAACGCTCCCCTGAGGCCCCTGTCCCGGCGCGGGAATCCCGAAGCGGCGGAAGAATTCGTAGAACGGATCGTTCGGCGAAAGGCCCGGAATACCCGACGTGGTGGGCGTTTCACCGATGACTTCCACGTTGACGACGGCCGGTCCCACCTGCTCGACCAGAGGTGCGAAATCAGGCAGCGCTACCGTTCGTGCCTGCGATGCGGAAGCGGCGGGGACCTGCTGCTGCGGCGCCTGCTGCACGGCCGCGTTGGGCCGGCTGCTCGTGTCCGTCTGGGCGTTGGAGTCACCCGTGCACGCGGCCAGGGCAACCAGTACGGAAAGCACCGAAACGGTCCGTCGGACCGGATGCGGAGATCTCATGCACATCTCCCGATGCAATGGATTCACGGCATAGACAAGGGCCCGGGGCGCCGGGTTCCACCCCATTCACGCCCGGAAGGAAGCGGATTACGTCTCATGAACCAGCATTCGCCGTACCCGTTGGCGCGCGGCTTCGCGCCGTCGGCGCCGCGGCAGGAACGCTCCGGAACGGCCGCGCAGACCGGCCACGGCGAGCGCGACGACGGATGCGAGCACGATCGCCCAGTTGCCGACACAGGCGTACGGCGGCAATCCGCGTCGCGGCGTGACGGTCGCACGCAGCACGTGCGGCTCGTATTCCGGCGCGCGCGCGACGACTTCGCCCTTCGGTCCGATGACCGCCGAGATGCCGTCGTTCGCGGCACGCAGCAGGAAGCGCCCCGCTTCGATCGCGCGCATGCGCGCGATCTGGAAGTGCTGGTGGCGGGCGGTCGAACGGCCGAACCAGGCGTCGTTCGTCACGTTCACGAGCACGTCCGCCGTCCGCAGCGCCGGAAGCTGCGAGCTGCCGTAAGCGTCTTCGTAGCAGATGGAAGCCGCGAGCTTCAAGCCTGCCACCTCGAACGGAGGCTGGTACGCCTCGCCGCGCTCGAAGTCCGCGTAGGGCAGGCTCATCAGGCGCAGCCAGTTGCGCACGAAGTCGGGCACGGGAAAGAACTCCGCGAACGGGACGAGGTGATGCTTGTCGTACCACGCCACCTCGTCGCCCAGGCTCAGCACGGAGTTGTAATACCGCCGCATGTCGTCCGAGGCGCGCACGACGCCGAGCACGAGTGACGAGCCTCGCCCGCGCGCCTCGCGGTACAGATCGCCCAGATAGTCGACGAGATTGTTCGCGAGATCGGGCGGCGCGGACTCCGGCCAGACGATGAGCGGCACACCGAGCGCCTGAAGCGTCAGATCGCGGTAGAGGCGCAGCGTCGCGTCACGGTTCTCCTCGATCCACTTGA
The DNA here is from genome assembly GCA_003242685.1 of Pseudomonadota bacterium. Lineage (GTDB taxonomy): Bacteria > Pseudomonadota > Gammaproteobacteria > Steroidobacterales > Steroidobacteraceae > ZC4RG24. The sequence goes on from QGVD01000034.1 coordinate 6,659, forward strand.
GATCCTGCGGAATCGCGCCCTGCACGATCGCGACGGCGACGGGCGGGCCCGACGGCCGCGTCCATTCGATGCGCTGAAGCCCCGCGCCCGCGAGCCAGGGCAGCACCAGCACGGCAAGCGACGCGATGCGCGCGCGCCGCGATCCGAACGCGAGGGTGACGAGCGCTCCCGCACCCGCGAGCAGCACTGCGCTGATGCCGTACACGCCGAGCACCGGCGCGAAGCCTGCGAGCGGTGTGTCGGTCTGCGAGTAGCCGAGGGACAGCCAGGAGAATCCGGAGAGGAACCAGCCGCGCCACCACTCGACGAGCAGCCACGCGGCGGGAATGCCGACCATCCAGCGCAGCGCGCCGTCGCGCGGCAGCCAGCGCGCGACCGCGTAACCGAGCCCCGCGTGATACACGCCCATGATCGCGACGAGCCCGAGCATGAGAGGCACGGCGATCCAGAGCGGCGCCTGGCCGAAGACGTGAATGCTGATGTAGAGCCAGTAGGTGCCCGCGGCGAACGTCCCGGCGTTGAACCAGAAGCCGAGCGCCGCGGCGTGGCGCGGCGATGCGTCCTGCCACAGGAGAATCAGCGCCGCCGGACAGAGAATCGCGAGCGGCCACCAGCCCAACGGTGCGAAAGCACAGGAGAGCAGCGCTCCGGCGACGAATGCGAGCGCGATGCGCACGCGCGCGTTCGCGAGCGCGCCGACCATCGGGAAGGCCCGCCGTCCGGAAACGGCGCCGTCGCTGCCGGCAGCCGCTGCGGAGCGCGGCTCAGGGCTCACTCGACGCACGCTCCTCGGGCGGCACGATGTCGCGCGGCGAGATCACGCGCACCATGTCGATACGGCGCCGGTCCGCGCGCACGACGCGGAACTCGAAGCCGTCGAGCGTGACCGACTCTCCGCGGCGCGGGAGCCGGCCGAGCTCCTTCATGATGAGCCCGGCGATGGTGTCGAATTCCTCGTCCGGGAAGTTCGTGCCGAAGTACTCGTTGAACTCCTCGATGCGCGTGAAGCCGCGCACCGCGAACTGCCGCTCGCCCTCGCGGCGGATCGTGAGATCCTCCTCGACGTCGTACTCGTCGTCGATCTCGCCCACGATCTGCTCGATCACGTCCTCTATCGTCACGAGCCCCGACACGCCGCCGTACTCGTCGACGACGATCGCCATGTGATTGCGGTTGCGGCGGAATTCCTTGAGCAGGACGTTGAGCCGCTTCGACTCGGGCACGAACACCGCGGGACGCATGTACTCGCGGATGTCGAAACGCTCGACCTGGCCGCGGCCGTCGCCCTTCGCCTGCGCGAAATACCGGAGCAGATCCTTGGCGAGCAGGATGCCGACGATGTCGTCGCGGTCCTCGTCCTTCACCGGGAAACGTGAATGCCCGGATTCCACCACGACCGGCAGGATCTTCGACGGCGGATCGTCGCGCCGCAGGAACACCATCTGCGCGCGCGGAATCATGATGTCGCGCACCTGCAGATCGGCCACCTCGAGCACACCCTCGAGCATCGCGAGCGCATCCGCGTCGATGACGCCGCGTTCCGCCGCTTCGCGCAGCTCCCTCAGCAGATCCTCGCGGTCCTGAGGCTCACCCGACAGGGTCTGCGTGAGGCGTCTGATCCAGCGTCCGGTTGCGTTCGTCTCTTTCATTGCCAGTCGCCTTCAGGCGCTGCGGTAGGGATTGGGGAAACCGAGCCGCCGCAGCACGTCGATCTCGCGCCGTTCCATGCGGCGCGCGTCGGCCTCGCGCTCGTGGTCGTAACCGACGAGATGCAGCACGCCGTGCACGACGAGGTGCGCCCAGTGCGCGCGCAGCGTCTTGCCCTGCTCGCGTGCTTCGGTTTCGAGCACCTTCGGACAGATGACGAGATCGCCGAGCGGGAGCGCCACACCGCGCGCCGGAACGGGCAGGAGCGGGCCGGGGAAGGAAAGCACGTTCGTCGGCTTGTCGCGGCCGCGGAAGCGGGCATTGAGACGCCGGCTCTCGGCCGGCCCCACGACGCGCACGGCGAGCTCGGCGCCGCGCGCACGCCGCCCGAGGGCGGCAGCGGCCCACCGGGAAATCGTTCTCGCGGACGGCGCCCAGGCGCGTACGCGACGGATCACATCGACCCGGAGCTGCTCCCCCTTCGCCCCTGCCCTTCTCCCGCCGGAGAGGGAGGAGGGTGCCCGCGGGGCGGACGAAGGGGGACTGCTAGGGTGCGGTTCCTTCATTGCGAGCTGCCCTGCGACGCCTCGTAGGCCTGCACGATGCGCTGCACCAGCGGATGGCGCACGACATCCTGCGCATCGAAGAACGTGAACGAAACGCCCTCGACCGAGCGCAGCACGTCGATGACGTGACGCAGTCCCGACTGACGGCCCGCCGGCAGGTCCGTCTGCGTGACGTCGCCCGTCACCACCGCCTTGGCGCCGAAGCCGATGCGCGTGAGGAACATCTTCATCTGCTCGATCGTGGTGTTCTGCGCCTCGTCGAGGATGATGAAGGCGTCGTTGAGCGTGCGGCCGCGCATGAACGCGAGCGGCGCGATCTCGATGACGTTGCGCTCGATGAAGCGCGCCACGCGGTCGAAGCCGATCATCTCGTACAGAGCGTCGTACATCGGCCGCAGGTACGGGTCGACCTTCTGCGCCATGTCACCCGGCAGGAAGCCGAGTCGCTCGCCGGCCTCGACGGCAGGGCGCACGAGCACGATGCGCCGCACGCGCTGGGCCTGCAGCGCTTCGACCGCACAGGCGACGGCGAGATACGTCTTGCCGGTGCCGGCGGGGCCGATGCCGAACGTGAGGTCACTGTCGCGGATCTGAGCGAGATACTGGCGCTGGTGCGCACCGCGCGCGCGGATGCTGCCGCGCAGGACGCGCACCGAGTGCTCCTCGTGAGGCGTGTTCGCGGGCGCAGGGCCCGCTTCGCGCTCGCGCAGCACCAGGTGCACACGCTCCGGCGTCACCTGCTCGCGCCGCGCCAGCTCGAAGAGCTCACGGAGCGTCTCCTCGGCGCTCTCGGCCTGCTCGCCGATCACCTGGAAGGTGTCGCCGCGCCGGCGGATCTCGACCTGCAGACGCGACTCGAGCAGGCGCAGGTTCTCGTCGAGCGGTCCGCAGAGATTGGCGAGCCGTACGTTGTCGGCAGGCTCGAGATCGAATTCGCGTGTGGTCGCAGTCGTAGGGGATGCCACTGAATTGCGGTTCGTATCAACCGGTCGCCGCCGCGCGCTCCGCGCGCGGAGGAACGTGTGAGTCGTGTGCGCCATCGGTCAGCAGGCGGCCTCGCAGACTGTGCGGCAGCGCTTCGGTGATCACCACGTCGGCGAAGTGGCCGATCAGCGAGCGCGGTCCGGCGAAATTGACCCAGCGATTGTTCTCCGTACGTCCGGCGAGCTCGCGTGAATCCTTCTTCGCCGGACGCTCGACCAGCACCCGCTGCACCGTCCCGACCATGCGTGCGCTGATGGCGCGCGCCTGCTCCTCGAGCTGGTCCTGCAGGCGCTTGAGGCGCTGCTGCTTGACCTCGTACGGAACATCGTCCGGGAGCGAAGCGGCCGGTGTACCCGGCCGCCGGCTGTAGATGAAGCTGAACGACTGGTCGAAGTTCACGTCGCGCACGAGCTTGAGCGTCGCTTCGAAGTCGCGCTCGCTCTCGCCCGGAAAGCCCACGATGAAGTCCGAGGAGATGCTGATGTCGGGGCGTACCGCCCGCAATCTGCGGATCTTGTCCTTGAATTCAAGGGCGGTGTAGCCGCGCTTCATGAGCGCGAGAATGCGGTCCGAGCCGCTCTGCACCGGCAGGTGCAGATGGTTCGCGAGCTTCGGCACGCTGGCGAAGGCCTCGATCAGGCTGTCGCCGAACTCGATGGGGTGCGACGTCGTGAAGCGGATGCGCTCGATCCCCGGAACCTCGGCCACGTGATGGATGAGCGTGGCGAGATCCACGGTGACACCGTCTTCCATCGCACCGGCGTAGGCATTGACGTTCTGGCCGAGCAGCGTCACCTCGCGCACGCCCTGCGCGGCGAGCGTACGGATCTCCTCCATGACGGACTCGAACGGTCTGCTCACCTCGTCACCGCGCGTGTACGGCACGATGCAGAACGTGCAGTACTTGCTGCAGCCTTCCATGATCGACACGAACGCGGTCGCGCCTTCCGCGCGCGGCGCCGGCAGATTGTCGAACTTCTCGATCTCCGGGAAGCTCACGTCGATGACGGGACGCCCCGTCCGCCGCAGCTCCGCGATCATCTCCGGCAGGCGGTGCACCGTCTGCGGACCGAAGACGAGGTCGACGAACGGCGCGCGCTCGGTGATCGCCTCGCCTTCCTGGCTCGCGACGCAGCCGCCCACGCCGATCAGCACGTGAGGCCTGCGCGCCTTGATCCGGCGCCACTCGCCGAGCAGCGAGAACACCTTCTCCTGCGCCTTCTCGCGCACCGAGCAGGTGTTCATGATGAGCACGTCCGCCTCTGACGGGTCGTCGGTGGGCGTGAGTCCATCGGCCGCCTGGAGCACGTCCGCCATCCGGGCGGAGTCGTACTCGTTCATCTGGCAGCCGAAGGTCTTGATGTAGTAACGACCGGGCATGGACGAGGAATTCTACGGGGTGCGGGGAGGCGGCGCACGGCGCAGGGCCGCATCCGGCCGCCGGGAGCTCGGCCTTGGCCGAAATTCCAATAGCATCAACAACTTGGACTTGGGCGGAAGTCCTGCCGCCAGGCCTCTTCAGAACGGGATGTCGTCGTCGAACTCATCCTGCTCGGTGCTGGTGCTGACGGGCTCGGGGCGGTCGGCGCGCTCACGCGGCTCGAAGCTCCCTGCCCCGCCGCGGGCGCCGCCCAGCATCTGCATGTCGCTCGCCACGATCTCGGTGGTGTAACGGTCGTTGCCGTTCTTGTCCTGCCACTTGCGCGTGCGGAGCCGGCCTTCGATGTACACCTGGGAGCCCTTGCGCAGGTACTCCCCCGCGATCTCACCGAGCCGGCCGAAGAGCACGACGTTGTGCCACTCGGTCTGTTCCTTCATCTCGCCGCTCTGCTTGTCGCGCCACGTCTCGCTCGTGGCGACGCGGAGGTTGGCGACCGTCATGCCCGAGGGCATGGCGCGCGTCTCGGGATCCGCCCCGAGGTGGCCGACCAGAATGACTTTGTTCACGCCGCGCGCCATGGCACTCCGTCCTTCGTCTTCGTGAGGAGATCGCTGGTCGCTATTGTAGACCTCCCCCTCCACGAGCGCGAATCGCGCTTCGGCGCATCTTCGCGCCGTTTCTTCACCGGCGCGCCCCGCGCGTGGCCCCTGCTCCTCGGATTCCGGTGCGGCTTCTGCACGACGGCCGCGGGCGGCTAGACTTCGTGATTCTCCCTCGCACGGGGCTTTCGCGGGCCGATGCAGCTCATACGCATCCGCGGGGCGCGGACGCACAACCTGAAGAACGTCGATCTCGATCTGCCACGCAACCGGCTGATCGTGATCACCGGCCTGTCGGGCTCCGGGAAGTCCTCGCTCGCCTTCGACACGCTGTACGCCGAAGGTCAGCGCCGCTACGTCGAATCGCTGTCGGCGTATGCGCGGCAGTTCCTCTCGGTGATGGAGAAGCCCGACGTGGACTCCATCGAGGGGCTCTCGCCGGCGATCGCCATCGAGCAGAAGGCGACCTCCCACAACCCGCGCTCGACCGTCGGCACGGTCACCGAGATCTACGACTACCTGCGCCTGCTCTTCGCACGCGCCGGCGTGCCGCGCTGTCCCGAGCACGGCATCGATCTCGCCGCGCAGACCGTGAGCCAGATGGTCGACCAGGTGCTGAAGCTCCCCGAAGGCGCGGCGGTCGCGCTCCTGGCTCCGCTCGTCGCCGAGCGCAAGGGCGAGCACGCGGCCGTGCTCGAGGACCTCACGGCGCAGGGATTCGTGCGCGTGCGCATCGACGGACGCATCCACGAGCTCGACGCCCTGCCCGACCTCGACCCGAAGCGCAAGCACACGATCGAGGCCGTGGTCGACCGGCTGCGCATCCGGCCCGACGTGTCGCAGCGCCTCGCCGAATCCTTCGAGACGGCGCTGCGGCTCTCCGGCGGTCTCGCGCGGCTCACCTTCCTCGACGAGCCCGAACACGAGGAGCTCGTGTTCTCGAGCCGCCATGCCTGTCCGGTGTGCGGCTACAGCGTGCCGCCGCTCGAGCCCAAGCTGTTCTCGTTCAACAACCCCGCCGGCGCCTGTCCCGTGTGCGACGGGCTCGGGTACAAGGAGTTCTTCGACCCGCAGCGCGTGGTGACGCACCCGAACCTGTCGCTCGCGAGCGGCGCGATCCGCGGCTGGGACCGGCGCAACGCCTACTACTTCCAGCTCATCCAGTCGCTCGCGAAGCACTACCGCTTCGACATCGAGACGCCGTGGACCGAGCTGCCCGAGAAGGTGCAGAACGTTCTGCTCTACGGCAGCGGCGAGGAAGTGATCGAGTTCCGCTACAGCGAAGGGCACGGGCGCACGGTGCGCAAGCGCCATCCCTTCGAAGGCATCCTGCCGAACATGGAGCGGCGCTACCGTGAGACAGAATCACCGACGGTGCGCGAGGAGCTCGCGAAGTACCTCGGCGTGCGCGCCTGCCCCGAGTGCGGCGGAACCCGGCTCAACCGCACCGCGCGCCACGTGTTCGTCGCCGAGCGGAGCCTGCCCGACATCACGCGCCTCACCGTCGGTGCCGCCCTCGCCTTCTTCACGGGTCTCGAGCTTCCCGGCTGGCGCGGCGAGGTGGCCGCGAAGATCGTGCACGACGTGGCCGAGCGCCTGCGCTTCCTCGTCGACGTGGGGCTCGACTATCTCACGCTCGACCGCAGCGCCGAGACGCTCTCGGGCGGTGAGGCGCAGCGCATCCGCCTCGCGAGCCAGATCGGCTCGGGGCTCACGGGCGTCATGTACATCCTCGACGAGCCCTCGATCGGTCTGCACCAGCGCGACAACCAGCGGCTCCTCGGCACGCTCAGGGCGCTGCGCGACATCGGCAACACGGTGATCGTCGTCGAGCACGACGAGGAAGCGATCCTCGCCGCCGATCACGTGGTGGATCTCGGCCCCGGAGCCGGTGCGCACGGCGGACAGGTCGTCGCGCAGGGCACTCCGGCCGATATCCAGGCGAATCCCGCGTCGCTTACCGGCCAGTATCTGAGCGGACGGCGATCGATTCCCGTGCCCCGGAAGCGCACGCCGCCCGTGCGCGGACGCGCGATCCGCATCGTCGGCGCGACGGGCAACAATCTGAAGAACGTGACGGCGGAGATTCCGGTGGGGCTCTTCACCTGCGTCACCGGTGTGTCGGGCTCGGGCAAGTCGACCCTCGTCATCGACACGCTCTTCGCGCACGCCGTCGCGCGCCTGAACGGCGCGAGCGCCGATCCGGCGCCATGCACCGCGATCGAGGGACTCGAGAACGTCGATCGCGTCATCGACATCGATCAGAGTCCCATCGGCCGCACGCCGCGCTCGAATCCCGCGACCTACACCGGGCTCTTCACGCCGCTGCGCGAGCTCTTCGCCGCGGTGCCCGAGGCGCGCGCACGCGGCTACGACGCCGGCCGCTTCAGCTTCAACGTCAAGGGCGGCCGCTGCGAGGCGTGCCAGGGCGACGGGCTCATCAAGGTGGAGATGCACTTCCTGCCCGACGTCTACGTGCCGTGCGACGTGTGCCGGGGGCAGCGCTACAACCGCGAGACGCTCGAGATCCGCTACCGCGGCAAGAACATCCACGAGGTGCTCGAGATGACCGTGGAGGAGGCGCTGCGCTTCTTCCAGAACGTGCCGGCGGTCGCGGGCAAGCTCCAGACCCTCGTCGACGTGGGGCTCTCCTACATCCGCCTCGGGCAGAACGCGACGACGCTCTCGGGCGGCGAGGCGCAGCGCGTGAAGCTCGCCCGCGAGCTCGCGAAGCGCTCGACCGGCCGCACGCTCTACATCCTCGACGAGCCCACCACGGGCCTGCACTTCCACGACGTGGCGCAGCTCCTCGACGTGCTGCACCGGCTGCGCGACGAGGGCAACACGATCGTCGTGATCGAGCACAACCTCGACGTCATCAAGACGGCGGACTGGCTGATCGACCTCGGGCCCGAAGGGGGCAGCGGCGGAGGCGAGATCATCGCCTGCGGCACCCCGGAGGAAGTGGCCGAGAACGAGCGTTCCTACACCGGACGGTACCTCCGGCCCCTGCTGCTTCAGGCCCGGACGGTACGGGTGTCCCAGGAAGCCGGGCGCTAGTTGCAAATGCGAACCGTTCTCAACGATACTCCGGGCATGAATGCCGTTGCCGTTCCTTCACTTACGACTCCTCTCCCCGCCGAGGCCGTCAGCCTCAGCACGCTGCACCCCGGCGCGCGCGGAGTCGTGGTGCGAGTCGGGTCGCTCTCGGGGACCGTGAGCCCGCTCGAGCGGCGCCTCATGGAGCTCGGCTTCGTGAACGGTGAGCAGATCGAGATCCTTGCCGAAACGCGGCCCGGCCGCGATCCCTTCGTGGTCAGGGTCGGACAGACGACGCTCGCGCTGAGGCGCCGGGAGGCGGAAACGGTCTGGGTCGAGCTCACCTGAAGAAAGGGTCATGAACGCGCCCGCCGCCGCATCCGGCCTGAGCGTCTCGCTCATCGGCGTGCCGAACTGCGGCAAGACTGCGCTCTTCAACCGCCTGACGGGCAGCCGCCAGAAGGTCGCGAACTACCCCGGGGTCACCGTCGAACGCAAGGAAGGCCGCTTCGTCGGTCCGCACACGGGCAGGACGTACCGCGTCCTCGACCTGCCGGGCGCCTACAGCCTGGACGCGGCGACGCTCGACGAGGCCATCGCCCGCGACGTGGTGCTCGGCCGCCATGCGACCGAGCCGCCGCCGGACCTGCTCGTCTGTGTGGTCGACGCGACGAACCTGCGGCTCAACCTCCGCCTCGTCCTCGAGCTCAAGCGCATCGGCCGGCCGATGATCGTCGCGCTCAACATGAGCGACATCGCCCGCGAGCGCGGCTACCGCGTCGACCGCGCGGCGCTCGAGCGCGCGCTCGGCGTACCCGTGATCGAGACGGTCGCGGTGCGCGCGGGCGGCGAGCGCGAGCTCGTGGAAGCGATAGACCGTTTCCATCCCGAGCACGCGCAGCAGGCACCGCGCACGGTGGACCTCAAGCCGCCGACGCCGTCCGAGATCGAGGCCATGCAGCGCGAAGTGCGCCGCATCCTCGAGGAGATCGGCTACCGCGTGCCGCCGCGCGTCGCGTTCCTCGCGAAGCTCGATGCGCTCGTGCTGAATCCCGTGAGCGGTCCGATCCTGCTCGCGATCGTGCTGTTCCTGATGTTCCAGGCGGTGTTCAGCTGGGCCGCCGCTCCGATGGACGCCATCGATGCCGGCGTCGCGGCTCTCGGCGAATGGATCGGCGGCGCGATGCCCGATGGGCTTCTGCGCAGCCTCCTGCTCGACGGCATCATCGCGGGCGTCGGCAGCGTGCTCGTGTTCCTGCCGCAGATCCTGATCCTGTTCCTGTTCATCCTCGCGCTCGAGGACTCGGGCTACCTGCCGCGCGCGGCCTTCCTGCTCGACCGGCTCATGGGCAAGGTCGGCCTCTCCGGACGCGCGTTCATTCCGCTGCTCTCGAGCTTCGCGTGCGCCGTTCCCGGCATCATGGCGACGCGCACCATTCCGTCGGAGCGCGATCGCATCGCCACCATCATGATCGCGCCGCTCATGACCTGCTCGGCGCGTCTGCCCGTCTATGCGCTCCTCATCGGTGCGTTCATTCCGCGCGAGTCGGTGGGCATCTTCAATCTGCAGGGGCTGGTGCTCTTCGCCCTGTACTGCTCCGGTGTGATCGGCGCCATGCTCGTGGCCTTCGTGCTCAAGCGCACGACCATGCGCGGCGAGTACACGCCGCTGCTCCTCGAGCTGCCCGAGTACAGGTGGCCCAACCTGCAGAACCTCCTGATCGGCCTCTGGGAGCGGGCGCGCATATTCCTCTCGCGTGTCGGCACGATCATCCTCTCGCTGATGATCGTGCTGTGGTTCCTCGCGAGCTTCCCGGCGCCGCCGCCGGATGCGACGGGGCCGGCCATCCAGTACAGCTTCGCGGGAATGCTCGGGCGCGCGCTCGAGGTCCTGTTCGCGCCGGTCGGCTTCAACTGGCAGATCTCCATCGCGCTCGTGCCGGGACTTGCCGCGCGCGAGGTCGCCGTCGCGGCGCTCGGGACGGTGTACGCGATGTCGGGCACGGACGAGGACGTGAGCGGTGCGCTCGCGCCGCTCATCGCGAACGACTGGACGCTGGCGACGGGGCTGTCGCTCCTCGCGTGGTACGTCTTCGCGCCACAGTGTCTGTCCACCCTGGCGGTCGTGCGGCGTGAGACGAATGCCTGGCGCTATCCGCTCATCATGGCCGCCTACCTGTTCGCGCTCGCCTATCTGGCGTCGTTCGTGACGTACCGCGCGGCGGTCCTGCTGGGCGCGGGGTGATCATCATGGAGCTGCTCGAGATCGTCGTCGTCGCGGTGATCGTCGCTGCGGCGGCGTCGTTCAGCATCTGGCGGCTGCTGCCGGTGCGGCAGCGGCTCAGGCTCATCGACCGCCTCTCCCCGCAGGCGCGGCACGGGACGGGCCTTCTGGGACGCGTGCGGCGCAAGCTCCAGGAAGAGCTGACGCACGGCTGCGGCGCCTGTGCGGCGGGAACTCCGCGCACTCACCGAGCGCATCGCCCCCGCTGAACGCGGCATTCCGGCAGCCGACGCCGCTCTTCCATCGCCGTAAGCCGTGCGATCCATCGGCGGGGCCGATGCGAGCTACCGGCACGAGTCATTTCCGTCGGGACGCCTTTCACACGGAGAATCGCCCCCTCCGCGGCCGTGCGCCGCGCCCGGTTTCTCTGGAGCTGCCTGCGAGCCACAGACGAGGTTCCGTGCACATGAGTCGACTCTTCAAGTGCGTCCCTGCAGGGGCCGAGCCGCGAGGCGGTACGGGGCTGCAGACGGCGAAGCGCAACGGCAGGACCGTCGTCGTCGACATCCACTGCCATCTCGGCGTTCCCGCCGCCGACGAGCTGATGCGTCCCCACATGGCCGGTCAGGTTTCCATCCACACGTTCAGCTCCCCGGCCACGGAGGAAGCCAATCGCCAGCAGTTCAGACAGATCGGCCGCAAGCTCGACGTGATCGACGAGCGTCTCGCCGACATGGACCTGCTCGGCATCGACGTGCAGGTCATCTCGCCGCTGCCCACGCAGTTCTACTACTTCGCGGAACCTGATCTCGGGCGCGAGGCCTCCCGCATCGTCAACGACGGCATCGCGGCGGCCGTCGCGCGCCATCCGGAACGGTTCGTCGGGATGGGGACCGTGCCGCTGCAGGCGCCGGAGCTCGCGATCGCCGAGATGAAGCGGTGCGTGAACGAGCTCGGACTGCGCGGCATCGAGATCTCCTCCAACGTCGCCGGACGGGAGCTCGCGGAGAGCACGTTCCGTCCGTTCTTCGCGGCGGCGGAAGAGATGGGCGTGCTGCTCTTCCTCCATCCGCTCGGCTTCACGCACGGCCAGCGCCTCTCCGAGCACTATCTCAACAACCTGATCGGCAATCCGCTCGAATCCGCCATCGCGGTCGCGCACCTGATCTTCGGCGGCGTGCTCGACGCGCACCCGGGGCTCAAGCTCTGCGTCGCTCACGGTGGAGGTTTCCTGCCGTCGTACTGGGGTCGGCTGGATCACGCCTGGCGTGCGCGCAGCGACTGCCGGCAGCACATCACTCGCCCGCCGAGCGAGTACCTGCGCCGGCTGTATTTCGACACCGTGGTGTACGACCGCAGGCACCTCGACTTTCTGGTGCAGACCTACGGCGCGGATCACCTGCTCGCCGGAAGCGACTACCCCTTCGACATGGCCGAACCCGATCCGGTGGGATTCCTCGCGCACCTGCCGGATGAGGACCGCGAGAAGATCCTCGGCGGGAACGCCGTGCGGCTGCTGGGCCTCGCCTTCTGAGCGCTTCCGCGCGGTGGGGCAACGCCCGCCGCGGCGCCCGTTTCGAACTACACTTGGGGGGTCACCGATCGCCGGAGCGACGTGATGCACTATCGTCACCTCGATCTGAATCTGCTTGTCGCACTCGATGCGCTCCTCACGGAGCGCAACATCACCGAGGCCGGCAAGCGCGTATTCCTCACTCAGTCGGCGATGAGCGGCGCGCTCGCCCGGCTGCGCGAGTACTTCGGTGACGAGCTGCTCGTGCAGATGGGCCGGCGCATGGTGCCGACGCCGCTCGCGGAGACTCTCGCGCCGCAGGTGCGGGAGATCCTGCTCAAGATCAAGGCGACCGTCGAAACCAAGCCCGGTTTCGATCCGGCGACGTCGACGCGCAAGTTCTCGCTGATGATGTCCGATTACTGCTCGACGGTGCTCATGACCGAGGTGCTGCCGCGCCTCGAGCGCCTCGCGCCCGGCGTGCGCGTGGAAGTGCTCTCGAACAACCTCACCGAGCAGCCGACCGAGTACCTCGAGCGCGGCGACATCGACTTCCTCATCATGCCGCAGGAGTACCTCGCCGAAGGTCATCCGCGCGAGGTGCTGTTCGAGGACGACTACGCGTGCATCGTGTGGAAGGACAACCCGCTGGTCGGCGATTCCATCACGACCGAGCAGTACCTCGAGATGGGCCACGTCGTGCAGCAGTTCAGCCGCGGACGCGCGCAGGCGATCGACGAGTGGTTCCTCACCCGGCGCGGCATCGCACGACGCATCGAGGTCGTGGCCCTGAGCTTCAACGCGATTCCGCAATGTGTCGTCGGCACGCGTCGTATCGCCACGGTGCACCGCCGGCTGGCCCGGTTCTACGCCCGCTATCTGCCGCTGCGTGTGATTGAGCCCCCCTTCGAGCTGCCGCGCGTGACCGAGGCGGTGCAGTGGCACCGCTATTTCGATGCGGATCCGGGAACGGTGTGGTTCCGCAAGGTGCTGCAGGACGCGGCGAACCAGGTGGGCTCGGCCTGACGGCCTGCAGCGCCCGGAGCGCCGCTCCGGGCAGACCCCGCGGAGCGGCTCGACCGGCCGCCCGGGTTCAGACGGGCGGCGCCTGATGCAATCCCTTGTCGGCCTCGGGACGCGGCATCGCGTGCGGTCCGCCGATGCCCGAGCCCCACTGGTCCATGATGTCCGGCTTCGGATCGTAGACCGTCGGCTGCCACGTCGCCTCGTCCACGCGCTCGAGATCCGAGGTGTACTCGACCGCGAACTTCGAAGGCGTCGCGAAGTACGAGAACGTGTTGTTGCCGGCCGTGTGCCGGCCCGGCCCCCAGCACAACTGGACCTGCATTTTCTTGAGGCGCGCGATGCCGCGCATCAGCGCATCGATGCTCGGCACGTCGTAGGCGACGTGATTGAGGCACGGCGGGCCCGGCAGGAGAGCGAGCCGGTGATGCCACTCATTGCAGCGCAGGAAGCACATGAAGTCGCCGAGCCAGTCGCTCACCCTGAAGCCGAGCACCTCGGTGTAGTACTTCACCATGCGGTGATGGTCGGGCGAGTGCAGCACCACGTGACTGATGCGCACCGGAATGCCTTCCTTGGGCCCGACCTCGCGCACGGGGCCGCGCTCGACGTCGCTCGAGATCTCGATCGTGTGCCCGTCCGGATCGAAGAAGCGGAAGCCGTAGCCGCCACCGGGAGAATCCAGCGCATGCGGCTCGGCCACGATGGGGCTGCCTGCCGCCTTCACCTTCTCGAACAGCGCGTCGACGTCCGCACGGCTCGCGGCGGCCCACGCGATCACGTCGACGCGCCGAACGTCCGCACGGCGCAGCCGGACGACGTACTTCTCGGGAGTGCCTTCCGCGGCGAAGTACGCGAGCCCGTTGTCGCACGCGACCTCGCGCAGGCCCCAGATCTCTCCGTAGAACTTCCGCTCGGCGTCGAAGTCCTCGACGCCGTAGCCCACATAGCGAATCTCGTTCACGCGTGACACTGCACGCCTCCGTCAACCTGAAAATGCACTCGCGGCGCCGGCGTGAACCCGCATCAGCTCGCGAGCCATCTCCGGCGTACGCGCCCTTCCCATGCCGCATTCGGTCGCGATACCGAACTTCCCGGCGTACCTGCTCGCCGTCCGCATGCGCCGCAGCGTCCCTTCCACGCCGTCACTCGCGTGGACGAGCCCGAGATAGAGCTCCGTGTCCGGCCCGCGCCTGAGGTCCTCGAGCGGTGCGAAATACGCATCGTCGTCGCGGTTCGCGGGCACGGGCATGTGGATCCACGTCACCGCATGCTTCGAATTCGCGATGATGAGATTGGCCAGCTCCACCGCCTTGGCGAGGCTCTGCGGCTCGACGAAGTGCTTCGCGTCGAGATCGCCGTAGCAGAGGTGGAAGCCGAGCTCGACGTCCGATGGCACCGCAGCCGTGAGCCGTGAGAACTGCCCCGCGAACACGCGCTCCATGTCCGGCGGCGGCGGCATGTACGGCACGCGGCCGTCCCACTGGATCATCTCGATGCAGACGTCCCACTGCAGCGCGAGGTCGCGGTGCGGGATGGCCGCGCAGATCCGCCCGACCTCGCGGATCATCGCCTGCTCGTACGCGGGCAGCACCTGCGGAATGTGCTCCGGCACGACGAAAGCGCCGATCACCGCGATGGGCGTCGGCAGACACACCTGGAAGCGCACCTCGCGCGGCAGCGTGCCGCGCTCGCGGGCGCGCAGGAAATCCTGATACGACGTGCGCGCCTCGCGCGCGTAGCCGAGCTCACCGAAATGGATGTCCTCCGCCTTCATCCCCGCTCTGAGGCGCAGCGGAGACAGACCGGTGCCTTCGCCCAGCCGCCGCGATTCGTCGGGCACGAGAAACGCGGTCGCGCGCAGGAGGGGCCACTGCCAGCTGATCCAGAGCCGCCGGCCGCCGACTTCACCGTCCGGACAGCGCTTGATGTACGGCCTCACGGTCGCGCCGATCGCCTCGAATACCTCCTCGGTGGTATCGAGACCGATGCTGCCGACGAAATGCACGTGCGTGGTCATGGCGATCCCGTCCCGCGTCCGTCTCAGCGCCTCTCCGCGATGCACAGATTGCGCTGCGTGCCGAGGAGGCCCGTGATGCTGCCCTCGACGACGTCTCCGGGCTTCAGGAAGCGTCCGTAGTGCACGCCGTTTCCGGCCGGAGAACCGGTGCAGATCAGATCGCCCGGCAGCAGCACGCAGTGCTGAGACAGCGCCTCGATGAGACGCGCCACGTCGAAGACCATGTCGGCGGTGGATTCGTCCTGCATGACCTCGCCGTTCAGCTTCAGCGTGATCTGCAGGCGCTGTGGATCGCCCACGAAGGGCGCCGGCACGAGCCAGGGGCCCATCGGCAGGAACGTCGGCGCGCCCTTGCTGGCCACCCAGTCCATGCCCATCTCGCGCGCGTCGCCGGGACGGCGCATGACGCGCTCGCGCAGAGTGATGTCGTTCACCACGACGTATCCGGCCACGTAGTCGAGCGCCTCGGCACGCGAAACGCGCCGCGCGCGCCGGCCGATGATCACCCCGAGCTCGAGCTCCCAGTCCGGCTGGGTCGAATCCGCGGGCAGCTCGATGGGATCGAAGGGGCCGATCACCGTGGACTGCGGCTTCACGAAGAAGAAGGGCGTGCCGCTCGCTGCGCGCTCTTCCATCTTGCGCGTGCCGTACGCGAGCCGCTCCTCGCGGCTCATGTGCTTCGTCTCCTCCGTGCTCTGCGCCACGATGATCTGCACGACGTGCTTCTTGTAGTTGGCGCCCGAGCAGAAGATCTGCCGCGGCAGATGCACGGGAGCGTGGACGGTGAGCGACTCGACCGGGACGCTCGCGCGCGCGAGCTCCGGCGCCTCACCCGCGGTGAGCGCATCCGCGATGCGCTGCAGGACGGGGAAGTTGCGCTCCCAGTCCTCGAGGAGCGCGAGCACCGAGTCCGCTCCCGTGAGCACGAGATTCCAGCGTCGCAGCAGATCCGCCGCGCCTTCGAGCGCGATCACGCGCCCCTCGACGACGAGGCCTGCGAAGGGCCGGGCGCCGGCGATCGAGAAGGTTCCGAGGCTGAAAGGAGTGGTCCTGCTCACGAAGTCGGTTCGGTTGAAGTCAGATGGAGATTCCGCGCTGTCCGCGCGACCCCAAGGTAGCGCAGGGCGCGACCGGGCGGAAATCGATTTTCCCGCTTCGAGGAATTAGCCGCATCGATGGCAGGACGCGGCGCGACTCAACCCCGCGACGACATGAGCGCGTCGTCGAAGATGGCGACCGCCCGGGTCCACCCGGCCGAAGCGCCCCGGATCTTGTGCGGGAAACAGCAGATGTAGAACCCGTCCGGCGGCAGCGCCTCGAGATTGTGGAGCTTCTCGAGGTGGCAGTAGCCGATGTCGCGGCCCGCCTTGTGTCCTTCCCAGATGAGACGCTTGTCGCCGGTTTCCTGCACGCGCTTCGCCGTGTACGAGAATGGGGCATCCCAGCTCCATGCATCCGTGCCGGTGACGCGCACGCCGCGCTCCAGCAGGTACATCGTGGCCTCATAGCCCATTCCGCAGCCCGAGTTCACGTAATCGGGATGCCCGTAGCGTGAGCCGGCCCGCGTGTTGATCACGACGATCTCGAGAGGCTTGAGCTCGTGACCGATACGCTCGAGCTCGGCTTCCACGTCCTTCGCGGTGCAGACGTAGCCGTCGGGAAAGTGGCGGAAGTCGAGCTTCACACCCGGCTGGAAGCACCACTCGAGCGGCACCTCGTCGATCGTCATCGCGCGCTCGCCCCTGTTCATGGTCGAGTGGTAATGCCAGGGCGCATCGAGGTGCGTGCCATTGTGAGTGGTGAGACGGACCCACTCGGCCGCGGCCGCCTCGCCGTCCGGGAAATCCTCGGCCTTCACGCCCGGCAGCATCTGCAGGAACTCGGGGATCGTGTCCTTGTGCGTCTGGTATTCGATGCGCGGCGCGAGCGGCGGCGGGTCGGAGAGGACGTCGTTCTCGAGATAGATGGAAAGGTCGACGAATCGGCGCGCCATCCCGTTCTCCTTCCGGAAACCGCCGGGCGCCTACCGTGCGATCCGCCGGCTCACCTCGACGCCGCTGCCGACGGGCAGGAGCACCGAGTCGTACCGGCCGGTTGCACGGAGGTGCGCGCGATACTTCTCGGCCGCGGGACGCGCGATTTCCGGTTCGAGCATGTTGTCGGCCACAACGATCGCACCCTCGGGAAGCTTCGGGTGAAAGAGATCGAAGCAGGGCACGTACAGATCCTTCCACAGATCGAGCAGCACGAAGTCCACGGGTCCGGACATCCGCGGCAGGAGCTCGAGCGCATCGCCGACGCGGAAGTCCACCTGCGATTCGAGCCCCGCCCGGCGCAGCGCATCGCGGGCGTACTCGACCTTCCGGGCGTCGAGCTCGAGGGTGATCACCGTTCCGCCCGTCTGGCGCGCGGCCTCCGCGAGCCAGACGGTGGAGTAGCCGTAAGAGGTTCCGATCTCCAGAATCGTGCGCGCGCCGCACCCCTTCACCAGCAGGCCGAGGAGCGCGCCGGTGTCCGGGCCGACGCAGAGCAGGAATTCGTCCCGCCGGCGCATCGCCTCCTCGGCAGGCAGCTCGCTGAAGAGCCGCTCTTCGCGCGTGCCGCGCTCGTGGTACTCCGCAAGAACCGCTTCGACCCTGCTGTCCATCACGCTCACCTCGCGACCCCGTTGCCCGGGACCGCTCCCCGGGCGACGGCGTCACTATGAACCGGGCGCGCGATCGGGTCGATCAGAACCTGAATCCCACGCGCAGCCCGTAGGTGCGAGGCGCGGAGAACATGGCGGTAACGGCACTCACGGACGGCGTCGTGCTGATGTAGGTGATGCGCCGGTTGTCCTCGATGTTGTTGACGAAGCCCGTGACGAACCAGTTTCCGTCGGCGTGATCGAACGTCACGGCCAGGTTCGACTGCCAGTCGGACTTCGACAGCGCCCACGGCTGATAGTCGGGCGCCACCCACATGTCGTCACGGAAGCGCGTGCTCGCCTGCAGGACGATCCGGTTGTCGCCGAGCGGAATCGTCTGCTGGATGCTCGCGTTGAACGACCATTCGGGCGCATTGAAAGCTTCGCGGCCCGAGCAGTCGACGCGCCACTCGTTGAGGCCGTTCTCCGTCGTCGGCGAGAACGCGCACGCGGTGTTCGGCGGCAGTCCCTGGTTCGGCGTGAGGTAGACGAAGCTGTCGTACTCCGCATCGAGGTACTGCAGCGTCGTACCGATCAGCGTGTTCGGCGTCGCGAGCCACTGCATCTCGATGTCGATACCCTGGTTGGTGCTGTTGCCGATGTTCCGGGTGACGAACACGGTCGCCGGCGGATTGCCGCGGTCGTAGCCGAACTGACTGTACTGCTGGTCCGTGTACTTCCAGCGGAAGAGCTCCACGTTGAGCTGCAGGCGGTTGTCGAAGAAACGGTTCTTGCTGCCGAGGGTGGTCGCCTTGATCTCCTCGGGCAGATAGGTCTCGAGCCCGCGCGCGAAGGAGAAGCCGCCGGATCTGTAACCCGTCTCGTAGCTCAGGTAGAGGAGCGAACGGGGAGCCACGTCCCATTCGAGAGCCGCGCGGTACGTGAACTTGTCGTTGTCGAGCTTCGAGTTGATCGGAATCGGCGCGTTGAGCACGAACGGCGTACCGTCGACGAATCCGGGCAGCACGTAGAGCGGCACCGGGGTGACCGGTATGCCGTTGCTCGCGTAGAACGCGCGCAGCTCTTCCGCCGTCTCGAAGAACGGCATGAGCGGCACGTCCGGACAGAAGTCCTGGGGGGGCGCCGGATTGCCGCAGAAGAGCAGGTGGGTTTCGCTGACGCCGTCGAAGCGCTTCTTGTCCTCGGTGTAGCGGCCGGCGGCCGTCAGACGCAGCGTGTCCGTCAGGGAGAAAGTGACCTTGCCGAACACGGCGGTGGATTCGGTATCGGTGACGAGAGTCTGGTAGGGCGAGAGGACCAGCTGCGCGAACTGAGCCGCAGCCTCGACCGACTCGTCGAAGTAGTAGGCGCCGACCAGATAGTCGACACGGTCGCCGGCCTTGCCCGCCCAGCGCGCCTCGATGCTGAACTGCTCGTCCTGCTCGACCGTGCGGCCGCCCCGGAAGGCAGGTGCCGTGAACAGGAAATCGAGCTCGGCCTCGCGATATGCTGGAAGCACCGTCAGCGTTCCCGCATCCGTGCTCCACTCGAGCTCGGCGAGCACGCCCCAGTACTGGTTGTCGTTGAACGGGAAGGTCCCGAGCGGCTCCAGCACGCGTCCGGCCTGCGAATTGAATACGCTGCTCAGCACTGCGTCCGTCTGCGGCGAGTGCAGACCGATCTTGTCCGTGACTCCGGGAGCGGGCGTGAGCACGTAGCCGGCAGGCCCCGCGAAGGCGAAAGTGCCGACGAGGTAGGCGCCCGGGCCTGCGCCGTTCTGCTCCGAGTAGTCGGCCGCGAGCCGGATGGAGAGCGAGTCCGTCGGCTCGACGAGATACTGGAGACGTGCGCCCCAGTCGTCCTGCTCGGCGGTGCCGTCCGACAGATAGCCGTCGTGCTGCATGATGTTGGCCGCGAAGCGCAGCGCCGAGCGGTCACCGAGCGCGACGTTCACCGCGCCCTGCGCCTCGATGGCGGAGAAGTTGCCGAAGCCCGCGACGAGCTCGGCGGAGTTTTCGCCGAGCACCGGGCGGGCGGGAATCACGTTGACCGCGCCACCGGTCGCGTTGCGGCCATAGAGCGTGCCCTGGGGCCCTTTGAGCACCTCGACGCGGGACAGATCGTAGAAGAACCCGCTGCTCGAGGAAGGTCGACCGATGTAGACGCCGTCGGCGTTGAAGGCGATCGCCGGATCGCTGTAGGGATTCGCGGTGAAGTTGCCGACGCCCCGCACGAAGTAGGTCTGATAAGGGCCGCCGGCTTCCTGGCCGACGAATGCCGGAACCAGGTTCGTGAGCTGGTCCGGGCGCGAGACACCCGACCGGATCAGGGCATCGGGGTCGATGACGGCCACGGCGACCGGAGTGCGCTGCACGTTCTCCTCGACGCGTTGCGCCGTCACCACAATCTCGCCGAGCGTGACGACCTCCTGGTCTTCCGTGCGCTCGCCCGGTGCCTCCTGCGCGATGACCGGCGCCGCATGCAGCAGACCCAGAATCACGGCAGAAGTGGACAACACATCCGATGCCTTCATTTCAGCCTCCCCCCAAGTCGTCTGGACCGATGCAGGGCCCGCAGGTGTTGCGCACTCATCCGGCGCATCCGCGCAGCCGAGTCGCCCAAGAATAGGAGGGGTCCGTACGCGGGCAAAATCGATTCACGCGATTCCATTCATCGCCGCGCCCGATGCAGCGCCGGCGCAACACCGGTCCCCGCCGGCGCGTAGCCCGGCAGCCGCAGGAACAGAAGCGCCGCGAAGCTCAGGATGACCATGCAGGCCGGGAGCGAGCTGCGATAGGTACCCGTGCGATCGAACAGAATGCCCATCCAGAGCGGGCTCACGCCTCCCGCCACGATGAATGCCGCATACTGCCAGCCGTACGCCCGCCCGAATGCCCGGAGACCGAAGTAGCGCGCGACGAGGAAACCGATGAGATCGATCTCCGCACCCATCGCCGCGCCGAGCGCTATCGCTGCGAACACGGCGCCCGGCGCTCCGTAGACGAGCAGCACCGCGCAGCCAGCGATGCACAGGAGGCACGTACCGACCGCCACACGGGGCGCGAAGAACCGGTCGACCAGCAGTCCCACGACGATGCGACTCACGATCACGGCGACGCCGATCACGCCTGCGAGGCTGCCGGCGCGTACGGGCTCGACGCCGAGATCGGTCAGCATCGGTACGAAGTGCTGCAGCAGACCCGCGAATCCGACCGCGAGCGTGGTAAACGCCGCCATCAGCATCCAGAACACGGAACTGCGATGAAAGTCCGGGACGGCAGGATCGCCACCGGCCGCCGCAGGCGATGAGCTCCGGTACGACGGCGGCAGACGGACCAGAGCGAGCAACGGCACGAGGCCGACGAGCGCGACGGCCCCGAGCACGTAGTATCCCGTGCGCCATCCGTGCCCGGCGATCGTGCGCGCGAGCAGCGGCGGCACGATGGCGGCCGCAAGTCCGATACCGGTCATCGTGATGCCGAGCGCGGCGCCGCGGTGGCGCTCGAACCAGGCGCTGATCGCCTTGTTGTATGCGATCGGCCCCGAGGCGGCGGCGAAGAAGGCCGTGACGGTCTGGAGCGCCACGTAGGCTGCGACGGATTCGGTGAGCGCGCCGAGGGCGAAGAAGCCGATGGCGAGCGACACCAGACCGAACGCCGCGGGCCGTCGCACGCCGAAGCGGTCGACGAGCCACCCGACGAGGGGATTCGCGATCGCGACCGCCGTCGTCGCGCAGAGTGAAGCGAGACCGAACTGCGTGCGCGTGAGACCGATCGTCTTCGCCAGATCGGCGACGAAGATCCCGCTCGTGTAGAACAGCAGGCCCGAGACACCGACGCCCACGCCGAGCAGCGATCCGAGCAGCACACCGCCGCCGTCACGCAGCTCGCGGACGAAGTCACCTCGTGATGCCGGCGCCGTCACGACTCGCCACGCGGCAGAGGCGCGCGCACGATCTTCTGATCGATGGCGCCGAAGATCGAACGCCCCTGAGCGTCGCGCATCTCGATGCGCACGGTATCGCCGAATCTCATGTAGGGCGTGCGCGGCTGCCCGGAATCGACGATCTCTATTCCGCGCAGCTCGGCAATGCAGGCCGAACCGACCGTCCGGTAATCGGGATTCGACACCGTGCCCGAGCCGATGATCGTCCCGGCGCGCAGATTCCTCGTGCGCGCCGCGTGCGCGATGAGCTGGTGGAATCCGAAGGTCATCATCCCGGCATTCGGACTCCCGAACCACCTGCCGTTCCAGTGCACGTGGAGCGGCAGATGGACGCGAAAGTCCCGCCACGCATCGCCGAGCTCGTCCGGCGTGACGGCCACGGGCGAGAAGCTCGATGCGGGCTTCGCCTGCAGGAAACCGAATCCCGTCTTCATCTCGCGCGGCGCGAACGCGCGCAGACTGACGTCGTTCACGAGCATCAGCAGCTTGATGTGCTCGCCCGCGCGCCCGGCCGGCGTACCCATGGGCACGTCGTCGACGACGACGGCCACTTCCCCTTCGAAGTCGATGCCGTCCTCTTCGCTCGGCAGCGGCACATCGTCGCAGGGCCCGAGGAAGTCGTCCGAGCCGCCCTGATACATGAGCGGGACGGTATCCCTGTCGGGCAGCGGCTCGTGGCCGAAGGCCTTCTGCATCAGATCGCCGTGACTCGTGAACGCCGATGCGTCGAGCCACTGATACGCGCGCGGCAGCGGCGCCGCGAGCCGGCGCACGTCGAGCGTGAACGCGCCCGCCGCCCTGCCCGCATTGAGCTCGTCGTACAGCTTGCGCAGGCGCGGTGCCGCGCTCGCCCAGTTCTCGAGCGCCGCCTGAAGCGAAGGCGCTACGGACGTCGCGGTGACGGCCCGTGTGAGATCGCGCGAGACGACGATCAGCTCGCCGTCACGCGTGCCGTCGCGGAGCGAAGCCAGTTTCATTTCCCGGTACTCCCGTCGCCGAGGCGGAAGACGCGCTCGGCGTTGAGGTGACAGATCTTCGCCCGATCCGCTTCCGGCAGCGGCTGGCGCTCGAACGCGCGCATCTCTTCCTCGAGCGGCTCGTACGGGTAGTCGATCGCGAGCATCATGCGATCGGCGCCCAGCACTTGGTGACAGAACATCACGGCGGGCGAGGCATTCATGCCGCTCGTCGTGACGTAGAAATTGTCGCGGAAATACTCGCTCGGCAGACGCTTCAGCTTCGGCGTGCGCTGCGCCTGCGTGTTGAGGTGCTGCGTATCGATGCGCGTGAGGAAGTAGGGAATGCCTTCCCCGAGGTGCCCGAGCACGATCGTGAGCCGCGGGAAGCGGTCGAACAGACCGCAGAGGATGAGCCGCAGCGCGTGCACCGCGGTCTCCGCGGCATAGCCCCACATGGGACCGATCAGGCCGTAGTCGAGGAAGGGCCGCACCATCTGCGGCGCAGGGAGCGAGGGATGCAGATAGATCGGCACGTCGAGCGCGGCTGCGGCCTCGAAGATCGGCAGGTACTTCGGGTCGTCCAGGTACTCGCCGCGAGCATGAGAGTTGATGACCGCGCCCTTGAGGCCGAGGCGCTTCACCCCGCGCTCGAGCTCGAGAGCCGCGGCCTCGGGGTCCTGCGGAGCGAGCGCCGTGAGCCCCGCGAAACGCTGCGGGTACCTGCGTACCGCTTCAGCGAGCCGGTCGTTCGCGAGCGCGGTGAGCTCGGTCGCCCGCGCGGCCTCCATGGACTGCAGGCCCATCGAGCCGAGCAGCAGGAGCTGCACGTCGATTCCGCCCGCGTCCATCGCCGCGATCCGACCCTCGCCGAGATCGAGCGAACGCTCGCCCCACTCGCGGCTCTGGTCGGCATAGAAGCGCGCCATCGCCTCCCAGCCCTGCTCCCGTCCCTCGGGGCTCATGAGGAACTTCACGGACTCCTGCGAGATCTCCGGGATGCTGAAGCTCTCCTCCACCGCGATCGTGCGGTGGCGGCGCGCGCCGCTCTGCGCACGCTCGGCAGCACCCGCCGCGGCACCCGAGAGCAGCGTGCCTGCCGCCAGCGATCCCTTGATGAAATCCCGCCTGTCGAACGCCATGGCGAACCTCCCCCTCTTCGCGAAGCGTCCGCCGGAGTCTCGAGTGTCTGCGTTGCGGCGGCGGACCCCGGGAGAATCCTAGATTCGCGCCCCGGAGGGGCTCAAACGCGTTCGGGCGATGCGTTCTATCGATGCAGGTGATTGCGCGGGCCGGATTCGAACACCTGCCGCACTTCGCCGTCGACCACGCGCTCCTGGTAACGGCCGTGCGTGTACGCGGAGACGACCCGCCGCCAGAAGCTCACGGCGCCGGGATTGCGCAGGTATTCGGTGATTTCCCAGCGCCCCGCGAAGCGGTCGAAGATCAGCCGCACGGCGCTCTTCCCGATGCCGCGGCGACGGAAGGGACGCGCGATGAAGAACTCCGCCATGCGGTAGTCGACCGGAGGACGGCCGGGCATGGGCGTGCCTCGCGCGACCATCGCGAAACCCACGGGCTCTCCGGCCTTGCTGATGATGAGAGGGAAGGCGTGAGGATCGGTGAACCAGCGAGCGAGCTGATCGGGCTCGCGGTAACCGAACTCGCCGAGTACGGGAAAGAGGCCCGTGTTGAGCGGTGCGAGGTCTTCCAGATAGTCGCGGTACACGCTCTCGATCCAGAGCCTGTCGCTCCGGCTGGCGCGTGCATCGCGGACGCTCACGGCCACCTGTCGCTTCCTCCTGTGCAGAAAGTACGCGGCCCGGGCAGATCGCTCGAGGCGCCTGCCCGGGCCGGTATTCGAGCCATCCAGGCTCTGTGCAGTAAGCGGGATTCGCTTGACTGCTGCGGCTTACTCGGTCGTCGCCTCGGTGGCAGCTTCCGCAGCCTCGGCAGCCTCTGCAGCCGCCTCGCCAGCGGCCTCGGCTGCCTCGCCGGCAGCCTCCGTGGCCGCGTCCGCAGCTTCGGCCGCAGCGTCGGCAGCCTCACCCGCAGCTTCCTGGGCCTCCGCAGCCGCTTCGGCGGCCGCGTCGGTGCTGACTGCCTCCTGGCGGGCGCAGCCGGCCAGAGCGAGCGCCGCGAGAAGTGCGCTGAGAGCAAGTTTCGTATTCATTGTCCTTACCCCGAGAGAGTTGAAAAGAGAGATCGCGTTTCGAGCCGAAGAGCTCGCGAGAGCTCGAACAAACGGGTTTGTCTGACGACTCCTGTCGCAAGCAGGAATTCTAGAGACTCCTGCCGTGAACTGCTACGCCTGCGCTGTCGGCACTTGGCGACAGATCGGCCGCGCTGCGCGCTTTTCCGCCGTCTAGAATCACGCGATCTCAACTTATTGCAGAAAGGCCGCCCGATGTCCGACACCGCCGTGTCGCTCGACGCGCTGTTCGAATCGCACCTTGCCACGCTGAGCCGGCGGTTCGCGTCCGCCCTCGAACGCGAGGGCTATGGCGGGGCGCTGCTCTACTCGGGGACGCTGATCTACGCGTTCCGGGACGATGCGACCTACCCGTTCCGCGCCCATGCGCCGTTCAAACAGTGGGCGCCGGTGACCGACGTCCCGGAGTGCTTCGTCTACTTCGAGCCCGGCCGACAGCCGCTGCTCCTCTTCTTCAGCCCCACGGACTACTGGTACAAGCCCGCCGTCGTGCCCCGGTCGTACTGGACGCGGCACTTCGACATCCGGCCGATCCGCTCGCGCGCCGAGGCGCGGGAGGCACTGCCGGCGGATCTCGGGAAGGTCGCGTACGTCGGCGAGCGCTTCGCGGAGCTCGAGCAGTGGGGAGTGGCTGCGGTGAATCCAGAGCCCCTGCTCACGCGCCTCGACTACGAGCGTGCGATCAAGACGCCTTATGAGCTCGAGTGCCTGCGCGAGGCGAATCGCATCGGCGTTCAGGGTCATCTCGCGGCGGCGCGCGCGTTCCGCGACGGGGCGTCGGAGTTCGACATTCATCTCGCGTTCCTGCGCGGCTGCGGGCTGCGCGAGCAGGAGCTCCCCTACAACGCGATCGTCGCGCTCAACGAGGGCGCGGCGATCCTGCACTACCAGGTGCTGGAACGCCGCGCGCCGGCCACGGTGCACTCGCTGCTCATCGACGCGGGCGCGGAGTTCGCGGGCTACGCGAGCGACATCACGCGCACTCACGCGTTCTCCGATCCCGAGTTCACCGCGCTCATCGGACGCATGGACGAGCTGCAGCAGGCGCTGTGCGCCGTCGTGCGGGCTGGCGTCGACTGGCGTGACGTGCATCTCTCCGCGCATCGCCACGTGGCGGAGCTCCTGCACGAGGCGGACATCGTCACCTGCGATGCGGAGGAGGCGGTAGATACCGGCGTCTCTTCGGTGTTCCTGCCGCACGGCATCGGCCACCTGCTCGGCCTGCAGGTGCACGACGCCGGCGGGCTGCTGCGCAGCCCGGAAGGCGGCGAGATCCCGCGCCCGGAAGGCCATCCGTACCTCAGGCTCACGCGCATCCTCGAGGAAGGATTCGTCGTGACGATGGAGCCGGGCATCTACTTCATCGACGCCCTGCTCGAGGAGGCGCGCGCCGATTCGCGCGCACGGAAGATCAACTGGTCGCGCGTCGAGCAGCTCCGCCGGTTCGGCGGCATCCGCATCGAGGACAACCTCGCCGTCACGAAGACGGGCTGCGAGAACCTCACGCGCGATGCGTTCCGTGCGGCGCTCGGCAGCCCGCCCGTGACCTGAGCAGCGGGTCCCGGGTGTGCGCTCTTCCTCGACTCGGGGAGCGCGCACACGAACCGGCGGGAATCAGCGTCTTGCGAGCAGATCCCGGATCTCGGTGAGCAGCACTTCCGTCTGAGAGGGCGGAGGCGGCGGGGCCGGCTTCGGCTCCGGCTGGCGCTTGAGCCTGTTGATCGCCTTGATCACCGCGAAGAGCGCCGCCGCGATGATCAGGAACTCGAAGACCGTCTGGATGAACTGGCCGTAGCGGAAGAGCACGGGCTCGCCGGCGGGGTTCGTGCCGAGCTCCACCGCGAGGTCCCTGAAGTCGACGCCGCCGACTATGAGGCCGATCGGCGGCATGATGATGTCTTCGACGACGGAGTTGACGATCCTGCCGAAGGCGGTGCCGATGATGACACCGACCGCAAGATCGATCACGTTCCCCTTCATCGCGAATTCTTTGAATTCTGCCAAGAGTCCCATCCGTCCCTCCTTACGGGTTGAGAGGCGTCGATGCGCGCCTCCTCACGGTGCAGGCTAAGCAAAGCCCGGGAGGTTTGCCAAACGCGGCTCACGGCGGCGGGTGACAGGCGAACGGGCTGCCGCTCGCCCGAAGGGGCGCAGAAAGCGCAAGGCCCGGCGGACGCCGGGCCTTGGACGTTCATCGGATGAATCGCGCCTCGAGGGGCGCCGACGGGATCAGGCCGCTGCGGCCTTCTTGCGCGAGCGCCGGGGCTTCGCCTCTCCCTCGGCCGCTTCGGCTTCCGGAGCAGCCTTGGTGCGGCGGCGAGAGGTCTTCTTCGGCGCCTCCGGCTCGGCGGCCGCCTGCGCGGCGGGGCCTTCCACGAGCTGCATCAGCGCCATCGGCGCCGAATCGCCCGGACGCGGCATCATGCGCAGGATGCGCGTGTAGCCGCCCGGACGCGACTTGAAGCGCGGGCCGAGGTCGGTGAAGAGCTTCTCGACCACTTCGGCGTCACGCAGACGTGCGAACGCCAGGCGACGGCCCGCCTCGGTGTCGTTCTTGGCGAGCGTGATGAGGGGCTCCACGACCCGGCGCAGCTCCTTCGCCTTTGCAACCGTGGTGCGGATGGTCTCGTGGCGCAGCAGCGAAACGCTCATGTTGCGCAGCAACGCGCGACGGTGCGAGCTGTTGCGCGAGAGCTGGCGCCCGGAGAGATGGTGACGCATGGCCAGATCCTTCGTCGATCAGTTCAGCGGATCGCGCGGACGTCAGATGACGTCGCGCTCGTCGTCGTGCTTGAGACCCGGAGGCGGCCAGCCCTCGAGCCGCATGCCGAGCATGAGCCCGTGGCTCTGCAGCACTTCCTTGATCTCGGTGAGCGACTTCTTGCCGAGGTTCGGAGTGCGCAGCAGCTCCACTTCCGTACGCTGCACGAGATCGCCGATGTAGTGGATGTTCTCCGCCTTGAGGCAGTTCGCGCTGCGGACGGTGAGCTCGAGCTCGTCGACGGGGCGCAGCAGGATCGGATCGAACTGCATCTCGGAGACCTTCGTCGCGGCCTCCTCCTCGCCCTGCAGATCGACGAACACGGAGAGCTGGTCCTTGAGGATGCTGCCCGCGCGGCGGATCGCCTCTTCGGCGTCGATCGTGCCGTTGGTCTCGATGTCGATGATCAGCTTGTCGAGGTCGGTGCGCTGCTCCACGCGCGCAGCCTCGACGGAGTACGTCACGCGGCGCACCGGGGAGAACGACGCGTCGAGCTGCAGGCGGCCGATCGGACGCGTCTGCTCCTCGAACGCCGCACGGGCGGCGGCCGGGCGATAACCGCGGCCACGCTCCACGCGCAGCGTCATGTTGAGCTCGCCGGCCTTGGTGAGATTCGCGATGACCAGCTCGGGGTTCACGACTTCGATGTCGTGGTCGACCTGGATGTCGCCCGCCGTGACGGGACCCGGGCCCTTCTTGTGCAGGCGCAGCTCCGCGCTGTCGCGGGTGTGCATGCGGATCGCCACCTGCTTGAGATTGAGCAGGATGTCGACGACGTCCTCCTGCACGCCCTCGATGCTGGTGTACTCGTGCAGCACGCCGTCGATCTCGACTTCGGTGATGGCGCTGCCCGGCATCGACGAGAGCAGCACGCGCCGCAGCGCGTTGCCCAGCGTGTGGCCGAATCCGCGCTCGAAAGGCTCGATCACGACGCGGGCCTGGCGGGGCCCGACGGGCTGAACCTTCACCACGCGGGGCTTCAAGAACTCAGTGACAGATCCCTGCATTGCAGTCTCACCTTGCCGGCGCGACGCCGGCGCAACGATGGACGCCGGCGGGACGGCCGGCGGCCAACAGCAATCGATCCTTTCCAATACCACCCGGCACGGCTCGCACCGCACGCCGGGCCGCGCACCGCGCGGATGCGACCCCGTTTACTTCGAGTACAGCTCGACGACGAGGTTCTCGTTGATGTCGGGCAGGATGTCGTCCCGCGCCGGCACCGACTTGAACACCCCGCGCATTTCCTTGTCGTTCACTTCCACCCACTCGGGGAAGCCGACCTGCTGCGCGACGTTGAGCGCGCTCTGGATGCGCAGCTGCTTGCGCGCCTTCTCGCGCACCTGGATCACGTCGCCCGGCTTCACCTGGTACGAGGGGATGCTGACGACCTGATCGTTCACCGTGATCGCCTTGTGGCTCACGAGCTGACGCGCCTCCGCGCGCGTGCACGCGAAG
Organism: Pseudomonadota bacterium; assembly: GCA_003242685.1. Lineage (GTDB taxonomy): Bacteria > Pseudomonadota > Gammaproteobacteria > Steroidobacterales > Steroidobacteraceae > ZC4RG24. Next base: position 35,613 of record QGVD01000034.1, read on the forward strand.
CCCATGCGGTAGACGACGTTGTCCAGCCGGCACTCGAGGAGCTTCAGCAGGTTCTCGCCGGTCGATCCCGAGCGCCGCGAGGCCTCCTCGTAGTACCGGCTGAACTGGCGCTCGAGCACGCCGTACATGCGGCGCAGCTTCTGCTTCTCACGCAGCTGCAGGCCGTAGTCGGACAGGCGCGTGCGGCGCTCGCCCTTGATGCCGCCGGGCGGCACCGTGAACTTGCACTTGTTCTCGAGCGGCTTGACGCCGCTCTTGAGGAAGAGGTCCGTGCCCTCGCGCCGGGCGAGCTTGCACTTGGGTCCGAGGTAACGCGCCATGTATCCGTACCTTAGGTCTTCAGACTCTGCGCTTCTTCGGCGGACGGCAGCCGTTGTGCGGAATCGGCGTGACGTCCGAGATGCTCGTGATCTTGAGACCCACGCCGTTCAGCGCACGTACCGCCGATTCGCGGCCCGGCCCCGGGCCGGCGACGCGCACTTCGATGTTCTTGACGCCGTGCTCCTGAGCCGCACGGCCCGCCTTCTCCGCCGCGACCTGCGCGGCGAACGGCGTGCTCTTGCGCGAGCCGCGGAAGCCGCAGCCGCCGGCAGTCGCCCACGTGAGCGTGTTGCCCTGCCGGTCCGTGATCGTCACGATCGTGTTGTTGAAGGACGCGTGAATGTGCGCGATCGCATCGAGCACGTTCTTGCGCGCCTTCTTCGTCAGCTTCTTGGCGGCCGTACCGCCCTGCTTCTGATCAGCCATGTGTTCCTCTGTACGCCCCGCCCCGGCCCGCGACCGGTCACGGAGTCAGGTCATCAGCCCTTGCCCGGAGGCGCGTTGAGCTTCACCGCCTGCTTGCGCGGGCCCTTGCGCGTGCGCGCGTTCGTACGGGTGCGCTGTCCGTGCACCGGCAGTCCGCGGCGATGTCGCAGTCCGCGATAGGTGCCGAGGTCCATGAGCCGCTTGATGTTCATGGACACCTCGCGGCGCAGGTCGCCCTCGACGGCGTACTTCGCGATCTGGGCGCGGATGGCGGCCACTTCCGCCTCCGTCAGATCCTTGACCTTGGTGGTCGGATTGACACCCGCGGCGGCGCAGGCCTCGAGCGCACGGGTGCGCCCGACGCCGTAGATGTGGGTGAGGCCCACCCACACGTGCTTGTTCATCGGGATGTTGATGCCGGCGATACGTGCCATGTTGCTTCCCGTTCCGTTACGCCGCGGAAAAAACGCGGCATTCTACGCAATTTCCTGCCCAAGTCATCCCTGGCGCTGCTTGTGGCGCGCATCCGAGCAGATGACATAGACCACGCGCCGGCGGCGCACGATCTTGCAGTTCTTGCACATCTTCTTGACCGACGGACGAACTTTCATGATGTCCTCGCGGGCTTACCGCCCCTTTACCGCATGCGGCGCCCTGCGCCGCCCGAAAAACCCCTGTCCTGTCCCTCAGTTGCCCGAGCCGCCCCGGCCGTAACCCAGCAGGTTCGCCTTCTTCAGCAGGCCCGGGTAGTGGTGCGA
>QGVD01000155.1 GCA_003242685.1 Pseudomonadota bacterium
CGCGGGGGAATGACGCCCTGCTGCACCGGGGGGGCGCGCGCGGCGGCGAGCGCGATGTAACCGCCGGTGATCGCGGCCGTGCGCGTGCCGCCGTCCGCCTGCAGCACGTCGCAGTCGATGGTGATGGTGCGCTCGCCGAGCGCGGCGAGATCGACGACCGCGCGCAGCGAGCGGCCGATGAGTCGCTGGATTTCCTGCGTGCGCCCGCTCTGCTTGCCCTTCGCCGCTTCGCGCGGCGTGCGCGTGTGCGTCGAGCGCGGCAGCATGCCGTACTCGGCGGTGACCCAGCCCTGACCCTTGCCGCGCAGGAACGCGGGAACCGTGTCCTCGACGCTCGCCGTGCACAGCACGCGCGTGTCGCCGAACTCCACGAGAACGGAGCCTTCTGCATGCCGGGTGAAACGGCGCGTGAAGCGCACCGGACGCATCTCGTCGGGCGCGCGACCGCTCGGGCGGACACTCATCGATGATTCTTCCCTCTAGTCTCCAAGCCACCGAAGGGCGGCGACCGAGGTATTGTCGCTGCCCGCGCCGTTGGCCGCGACTGCCCGCGCGGCGAGCCCGGTCAGCGCGTCGCGCAGCGTGAGGTCACTGCTCGAGACGGCGCTCGCGATCGCGTCGTCGCGCACACCGCTCCACAGGCCGTCGGTGCACACGAGCAGCACGTCGCCGGGCCTCAGCGCGCGACGCCGGCTGATCGTCATGTCGGGCATGATCGGATCGCCGCCGAGGCAGCATTCGACGAAGTTGCGCATCGGATGCGTCTGGGCCTCCTCGGCCGTGATGAGACCTTCGCGCAGCAGCAGCTCCACGTGGCTGTGATCGCGCGTGCGCGAGACGACGTTGCCGTGCCGCAGGTGGTAGACGCGGCTGTCGCCGATGTGCGCCCAGTACGCCGCTCCCTTCTGCACGAGACACACCGCGCACGTCGCACGCGGCCGGTGCTCGAGCGGCAGCTTCAGACCCAGCTTCACCACTTCGTCGTGGGCGCGTCCGAGCGTGAGGTGCAGGAAGCCGAGGGGATCGAAGAGCGGCTGCGGCGTATGCCAGAACGCCTCGAGAATGACCTGCTGTGCGACCTGTGCCGCGCGCTCGCCTTCCGCGTGCCCGCCCATGCCGTCGATGACGAGCAGCAGCGCGGCGTGCTCGGCCACCGCGGTGGCCACTCGATCCTGATTCTCTTCCCGCCCCCCGCGAAGGCTGATATCGGCGTATTCGACCCTCAATGGAGAGGTCCGCGCATCTGTTAGACTGCCTCCGTTTATATCACTCCCGCGAGAGGCGGGCGTAGCCGCAGCGCGCATACTTCTCCAGTGGACGGAAGCGCGCCGGATGCGCGCTCCATCCCCTGACGACAGGCGTACCGACATGATCACGAGCATGACCGGCTTCGCGCGCCGCGAACGATCGGGCCCCTGGGGCACGCTCGTGTGCGAGCTGCGCAGCGTGAACCACCGCTTCCTCGAGGCGGGCTTCCGTCTCCCCGATGAGCTGCGCAGCGCCGAGCCGGAGCTGCGGCAGATCCTCATGCGCGAGCTCAGACGCGGCAAGGTCGACTGCACCGTGAGCTATCGACCGGCACCGGAGCGTGCGCTCGAGATCGACCGCGAGGCGCTCGAACGGCTGCTCGCGCGCGTGCGCGAGGTTTCCGCCGCCGTGCCCGGCACGCCGTCCGTGAACGTCCTCGACGTGCTGCGCTGGCCCGGCGTGCTCCGCGACACGCAGACCGGCGGTGAAGAGCTCCTCGAAGCCGTGCGCGACCTCTTCACCGAGACGGTGCAGGAGCTCGTCGCGGCGCGTGCGCGCGAGGGCGTGCGCCTGCGTGAGCTCATCGAGCAGCGCTGCGCGGCGCTCGAGAGCTTCGTGGCACAGGTGCGCGCGAGGCTGCCCGAGGTACAGACACGTGCCCGCGCACGGCTCGACGAGAAGCTCGCGGATCTCGCGGCGAGCGTCGACAAGGACCGCCTCGAGCAGGAGATCGCGATCATCATGCAGCGCCTCGACGTCGACGAGGAGCTCGACCGGCTCTCCGGGCACATCGCCGAGATCCGGCGCATCGTCGGCGCGAACGAGCCGGCCGGCCGGCGGCTCGATTTCCTGATGCAGGAGCTCAACCGCGAGGCGAACACGCTCTCCTCGAAGTCGCAGGACCTCGAGACCACTCGCGCCGCGGTGGACATGAAGGTGCTCATCGAGCAGATGCG
>QGVD01000035.1 GCA_003242685.1 Pseudomonadota bacterium
AAGTCGTATCCCTTCCATGCCGGGAAGGGTTGCTGGCCGGACGCGTCGGGCACGTGCGGTGAGAGTCTGCGCTGCTCGAGCCTGTGAATGTACCGGCCGCAGTTGACGAATATCTCGCTCGCGCGCACGCGCACCAGATACAGCGCACCGGGAACGTGACCGGGCCCTTCGTTCGGCATCACGTGTGCCGTGCCCTGCACGCGCAGGCGGCGCGGCGGCGATTCGAAGCTGATGAAGAGCAGTCCGACGTGCCCGGTGCTCGCGATATTGCCGACGGAGAGGAACATGCCGTTCCCGTCGTAGACCGGAAAGACGAGCTCGGAAGGCGCGACGATGCGCACGAATCCCGGCGGGCCTCCCTTGTACGAGACGGTGGGTCTGCCGCGTTCGTCCACGGTGCTGAGAAAGAAGAACGACGCTTCCTCGATGAACGACCGGTCCCTTTCATCGAATTCCGAATGCGCGAGAGCTTCGAGCCTGTCCGCGAGGCGGCGCGTATCGTGCCGATCCTGGAACGCCCGGTGAGTCTCTCCGTAGAGATCGCTCATGACACCCTCCCGCGCGATGCGGCAGCTGCCGCCAGGAAGTCTCCCGACTCATCGTCGCCTCCATGCGTGAGGGCGACGATGAGCCGGAAACCCATTCTCGCGTACGCGAATCAATCCCGCACGAATTTCAGAAGGTCGGCGTTGATGACGTCCGGGTGCGTCGCGAGCATGCCATGCGGGAGACCCGGATAGGTCTTCAGCGTGCCGTTCCCGAGCAGCTTGACCGCCTTGCGGGCCGAGATGTCTATCGGCACGACCTGATCGTCCTCGCCGTGCAGCAGGAGCACCGGCACCGTGATCGCCTTCAGATCCTCGGTGAAATCGGTCTCCGAGAATGCCGCAATGCAGTCGTACTGAGCCTTCGCGCCACCGGCCATGCCTTGGCGCCACCAGTTGTCGATCAGCCCCTGACTGACCTCGGCGCCCGGACGGTTGAAGCCGTAGAACGGCCCCGACGCGACGTCGATGTAGAACTGCGCCCTGTTCTTCGCGAGCGCCGCACGAAAGCCGTCGAAGAATTCCTTCGGCAGGCCGTCGGGATTCGCATCGGTCTTCAGCATGATCGGCGGCACGGCGCCGACCAGCACCGCCTTCGCAACGCGGCCCCGCTCGGCGCGAGCGACGTAGCGCGTGACTTCACCTCCACCGGTGGAGTGTCCGATGTGCACCGCGTTGCGCAGATTCAGTGCAGCGGCGAGCTCCGCCACATCGGCGGCATAGGTGTTCATCTCGTTCCCGGTATCCGTCTGGTCCGAGCGGCCGTGCCCGCGGCGATCGTGAGCGATCACGCGGTATCCCTGGGACAGGAAGAACAGCATCTGGTTGTCCCAGTCGTCGCTGGAAAGCGGCCAGCCGTGATGGAAGACCACCGGCTGCGCGTCGCGCGGACCCCAGTCCTTGTAGAAGATCCGGGTGCCGTCCCTGGTGGTCAGAAAGTTGCTGCTCATGGGGTCTCCTTTCGTCCCTGTTTCATTCAGTTCCTTCGCAGACGCTCGCCGGGACCGTCGGACCGGGGCCGGTGCTGCAGTCCGTCGGAGAACTCACCGGACCGCGCCGCGGCTGGCGATGGCCCGATAGTGATATCGCTTGACTCACCGTCGTGGTTCCAACACGAACGCGGCCGAGCGCCGAGAATCGCTCGAGAGAGTCGGGCGGCGCCCGCGCCGCCGCCCGGGTGAGCACCGATTTGTCTGATCACTTCGCGGCGGCCAGCGCGCCCTGCGCCGCGCGGTGGATCGTGTCGGCCACGATGTCGGGCTGTGTCATGAAGACCGCGTGGCTCGCCGGCACCTCGACGACCTTTGCACCAATCCGGTTCGCCATGTGACGGAGCATGGCGAGATCGAATGCCTTGTCTTCCGTCGCGATGACCGCCCAGCTCGGCCGGGTGCGCCAGGCCGCCTCCTCGATCGCCGTCGAGAACGCCGACATGTTGATGGGCACCTGTGTGTCGCGCAGGAAAGCCGCGTCCGCGTCGCTCGCGTCGTGAGCGAAGCCGGCCTTGAACTTGTCCGGGTCGAGGAACCCGTATCCGTCGGATCCGACGTCGATGACGAACTCGGGCGTCGGCGCGAAGCCCTCGTACTGCCGTGCAGTCGTCTCACCGGTGTCGGGAGACAGCGCGGAGACGTACACCAGCCCGGCGACCTTGGGGTGGTTGCCGGCTTCCGTGATGACGGTGCCGCCCCAGGAGTGCCCGACGAGGATCGTGGGTCCGTCCTGCCGGTCGAGCACGCGCCGCGTCGCTGCCACGTCGTCGGCCAGGGACGTGAGCGGGTTCTGCACGATGAACACCCGGTAGCCGCGGGCGGTCAACCGGTCATAGACGCCGCGCCATCCGGAACCATCGGCGAACGCACCGTGCACGAGCACGACATTCCTGACGGCCTGATCCGGTGCAATGCGTTCCTGCCCGGAAGCTGCACCGGCCAGGGTGGCGGCAGTCACGGCTGCAGTGAGGAGGGTCTTCGACTTCGAGGTCATGGGTCGGCTCCCTTGCTTGAGTGGCCGCGATAATCCTTCTCGCGATGGCTTCATGCTGGACGACGCTCAGACCCTTTTCAAATGAAATATTACCGCGATATATGAGAGGCCATGACAGAACAAGCTGTGCAGGAAACGAGAGCCCGCGCTCGAGGCGGCAACCCTCCGGTGGCGCTGGACGATCAGCTCTGCTACGCGATCTATTCCGCGGGCATTGCCATCCAGCGACTCTACAAACCGTATCTCGACGAGCTGGGGCTCACCTATCCCCAGTATCTCGTGCTCAACGTCCTCTGGCGCGAGGACGCCCAGACCGTCGGTTCGATCGCCGAGAAACTCGCGCTCGAATCGAGCACGCTGACGCCGCTGCTGAAACGCCTCGAGGCTGCCGGTCTCGTGCAGCGGCGGCGCAATCCCCGGAACGAGCGCCAGGTCGTCATCGCGCTTACTCCGCAGGGCAAGGTGCTCAGGGATCGCGCCGGTTGTCTCGGGGCGGCACTGCTCGAGGCATCGGGCAGGACGCCTTCCGAGCTCGCGAAGCTGAATCGGGAGATCCGGCAGCTCCGCAACCGGATCTACGCGCACATCGGGGAATGGGACGCGCCGCTGTGATCGAGTGAGCGGACGCCAGGCCCGGCACCACGGCGGCCGCTTTCTGCTTCTTCACGACTGGCCGCGAGCTCCCGAATGCCGTCGTGCTCGCGACGCTCGCGCGCGGCGCATCAGGCATAATCCGCACCCCCATGCGCACGTCCGGCCAGCTTCTCCAACACACGCCCATGATGCAGCAGTACCTGCATACGGATATCTCGAGAATTCCAATCTAGAAAGAGGGGAACAAATGGGCGCGAATCGAACGCCTGTCGAACAGGTTCGATTGGGAGTTCTGAACGAGCTCGTCGGATTTCACATCAGACGGGCTGCGAACGCATTCATGTCAGACTTCAACGAGACATTCGTCGACACTGGCGTGAGGCAGATTCTCCTGGCGATACTGTTCATCGTGGACGCCAATCCTGGAATCTATCAGGGACAGGTAGGACGGGCCCTCGGAATCAGGCGTGCAAACATGGTCGCGCTGGCCACTGAACTCGAGGAGCGCGGACTGATAAAGCGCAAGGTCCCTGCGACAAACCGCCGGGCTCTGAGTCTCACCCTTACCGACAGGGGGCGCGAAGTCGTGGCGGCCTGCCTGAAGAAAGTGCGCGCACATGAACGCCGCCTCCTTTCCGGCTTCACGAATGACGAACGCGCGCTTCTGATCGACCTGTTGGCCCGGATCGCGACCAGGATGCCCGTCCCGGAAGAATTCTGAACAACCCGAGAAGCACAGGGTAGTGCAACGAATCCTTCGCGCTTCCCTGGCAGTGGTTCGATCCGGTTCCCTTCTGAGATCTCACCCTTCCGCGGCAAAGAACGAATGCCGTCTCGAACGGCGGCCCGTTCGGCGTCTCCTGGGGACGCTCGAACGGACCGCCTCAGCCACGTGCGCCCTGAAGAAGCGTCTGCTGCTTCAGCGAGTCCTCCTTCAGTTGTCTGACGATGAAACGGTTCTCGTCGATGAATCTCAACCGCTCTATTTCCGGGCCACCTTGCTGCGCTCGGGCCCCGGGGTCACGATGATCGAGACGGCACGCTTCTCGAAATCAGCGATACCGTCCGCGGGACGGGGGTTCGGATCCCACCGCACCTCCACGACTCCCGGCGGAAACGGGTAATCGTCGAAGATCGTCTTCACCGTTTCGGCTCGATCCTTCTCGACGCCCGGGCGCTCGACCAGGACTTCGCCGTTCGAGAGCAGCACCGAGGCACGGTATCCGATGATCTCGACCTTGGAGGCCTCGACGTCGCGCGCGTACTTCACGGCCTGGACGACCTGTCCGTAATTGCCGTGAGCACCGATTCCATTGTCGAAATCCCACAGAATGACGAACTCTCTCTTCACTCGCTCGACCGGATCCGGCGTGTACTCCTTGGCCCAGAGACGCGCAGCGAACTGGCGCGACCGCTCCGCGCCCGTTTCACGCCCGACAGCGTCGACACCCGGCCCCGGCGGCCGCTTGGGATTCTTGATCGCCGTCCCGTCGTTCGGCAGCAGCTTGTCGCAGGTGATGTCGACTTCCGGCAGCACCGACAGGCGCAGCGGATTGAGCACGATCGCCTTTCCGACACGCGGCTCGGGCGAGATGATGCCCTCGACGAGCACCTTGTGCTTGAGCTGCGGGTGGCGGACCCGCGCCGAGAGGTTCTGCTGCGCCCTCAGGAAGTAGGTCTCGCCGTTGTAGTCCGCGAACCAGAGCGGAGTCGGCTCGGAATCCTGCATGTAGGGGCAGGCCACGAACGTGATCCGCTCACCGACGTGCATGTTCTCCCGCGTGAGAAGCAGCGGATCGCCGGTGACGTAGACGTTTCTCGGCAGCGATTCACTCACCCGCCCCGGCGGCAGCTCTGCGGGGAGGATCGGTCCCTTGACCGGCTCCGCCGGCGCGTCGAAGGGCACCTGCGCGGAGGCGACTACCGGCACTCCAATCAGGGCACAGGCGAGCCATGCATGCGATGTCAGTTTCATCACTCGATCCCCCTCTCAAAGCACCGACAGGAAGTTGACGAGGTCCTGCTTCTCCTGCTCGGTATAGCCGATGTTGAACCGGCGGTCGTAGAAGTCGATGACCTCGCGGAGCGTCTGCGCCGTGCCGTTCGCGAAGTACGGCGGCCGGGCAGCCAGGCCACGGAACTGCTGCATCACCAGCGAGCCGACGTCGTAGCACTTGCCCGTGACCAGAGCGCGACCCGGATCGTGCGTGTAGATCTCGCGCCCGAGATAGGGGTGCGGCGGAGCGTCCTTGTGGCAGGTGATCTTGAAGGTCGGCAGATCCGGCGCGGCAGGCGCGTGCGGGAAGTTGTTCGTGCCGAGATCCATCCAGCCCGGAACGTCGTCGTGGCCGGTGAGGAGCGTGTTGTGGCAGAACGCGCACGTCTGCTTGTACGGATTGCCCAGACCGATGTTCGTGATGCCGAACACGTCGCGCATGAACAGCGGCTTGTAGAAGAAGATGTCGTAGCCGCGGACGACCGACGCGCGGAAATCGGCGGCCGGATCACCGGACTTCAGCGGGCCGCGCCACTCTTCCATCGTGAAGAAGACGCCGAGGTCGGTGTCGTTGCCGTTGACCGGCGGGTTACCGCGACCTTCGATCAGCGGCTTCACGCCCAGAGCGCGCGGCGTGTTCGGCACGTCGAACCTCCCGGCGAGCACGTGCGACTGCTGGGCCGAATGGATCTTGCGCTGGAACTCGGCCAGGAACTCGCCCTCCTCGCGGGTCATGTTCGGCATGGCCATGTGCGAGCGGGCGGCGTCCTGCGCCTGCATGGCAAGCGACGTCACGCGGGCGTCCGACATGATCGACATGCTGGAGTGGATGCCGCTCACGGGATCGCGCACGAGCGGCAGACCCGTCTTGGTGTTCTGCGGCGCCTGCGTGGCCTCGAGGTAGCGGACGTTCGCGGCCATGCGCGAACGGCGATAGACCGACACGGTCGGGTTGGGCGACTTCAGGCCGTACACCGGATGGGTGTTGCAGCCCGTGGGATCCCAGATCACCTCGATGTCGAAGTCGGGCTTGATGGGCTTGCCGTTGAAGTCCTTCGGCGGCCACGGCATCGCCACCCGGAACAGGCCCCGCTCGAGGATGAGCGAGTGCGACTTCGGATCGCCGTCCGGCAGGTGCGGACAGTTCTTGCCGTCGACCGGACGGAACAGGGGATCCTTGCCGTTCGTTGCCTCCCAGCGCTCACGGATGGTTTTCGTCGAGATTCCCATCGCGTCCTGCGGCTGGTGGCATGTCACGCACGCACGCCCGTTCGGCCGTACCTTGAAGAACGGGTGATCTGCGACGTCGAAGGGTTCACCGTTGTAGGTAACGGCGAGCGTCCCTTCGCTGTTGGGAAACTCCATGTACTTGTCGAAGATCACATGCTCGCCCGGCGAGACGTAGCCGGTGATGCGAGGCAGATTTCCGCGGCTGGCGCTCTGGCCGCCCGACGCACGTGCGGCAGCGACCGCGCCGCCATTGGCGGCACGGTCCTGGGCAGTGACGGTTGCGCGCGGAGCGGCAGCCGCCGCCAGACAGGCAAGGACGGCTATACCGGTGCGTTGATGGAGTGAGAGCTTGTTGCGCATTTTTCAGATTCCCATTCCCGCCGGTTGCATGATCTGGACTGCCCTGCCGTTCCGGCCGACCGCGGGCAGAAACCTTGCCTCGAGCGACATCACTCGAACCGCTTGGTGACACCGAAGAGGAAGAACCGGCCCACGATGTCGGACACCTGCGGGTCGAAGGCCAGCGTGCCGTTCTGAACGTAGTGCGGCGATCGATCGAACACGTTCCTGACATCGAGTGTCACGCCCATGCCGCTCAGGAATCCCTCGTTCTGCGGCAGGTCGTACCGCAGCGTGAGATCGAAGGTGTACCACTCGTCGACCTTCACTGCCGGATTGACGCTGTCGTTGAGGTAGTCGCCCCAGTAGTTCGCGTACAGCGTCGCGCCGAAGCCCGAATTGTGACGATAGGTCGCATAGGCCCGGCCCTGCCACGAAAGAGGATTGCTGATCGTGTCGAGGATGTTGAGCACCGGCGACTGCGACGACAGCGAGCGCTTGAACTTGAACAGGTGCGTTGCACTTGCACCGATGCGCCAGTTCCCGTGCAGAGCGTCGAACTCATACGTACCGTTCAGATCGAGGCCGTCGAGCGTGACGGAGCCGCTGTTGACCTTGCGGCCGTCCACCAGGGCCCGGATGAGGCTGATGTCCTGCGGAGCGCCGTTGTATGCAGGATGAGACAGCCAGTAACTGATCACCTCTGCCGGAGGATCCCAGGTGACGAATTCACCCAGGGTATCCAGCCGATTGAGGATGCTCGTGTCGTTGCCCGGCGTCTCGATGCGGTTGGTGTAGTCGATGTTGAAATAGGTCGCCGACAGCCGCAGTCCGGGAGCGAAGTCCGGATTCCAGTCGAAGCCGATCGAATAGATATCCGCTTCCTCCGCTTTGAGCTGATCGTTTCCGCCGCGGACCCAGAGCACGCGGGTCGTCCCCGTCGGCGAAGCGGCGTCGACAAAGTTCTGCACGCTGATCTGCTGGACATCTACGGCGATGTCGCCGAGCACCGGCGCGCGGTACGAGGTCCCGTAGCTGCCACGCAGCGTCAGCCCGAGGCCCGGCTGCCACGTGACACCGATCTTCGGATTGAACGTGTTTCCGAAGTCGCTGTAGTTGTCGTAGCGGCCAGCCAGAGCGAGCGAGAGCTTGCCGATCGCACTGTCGGGCGAGGTCACCGGCACGAAGAATTCGACGTAGGCCGATTCGACGTCCCGTTCGACCCGCGACCGGGTGACGATCGGGGTACGGATGTCGGGAGCGCCGCCACCGGTCGTGACGGTCGAGTTCACTGAAAAGGTGTGCAGGAACCCACCGCCGAGCGCCATGCGGACATCGCCGGCCGGCAGCTCGAAGATCGGCCCGTCGAACTTAACGCCGGCTTCGTACACCCTCACTCTTGCATTGAAGTTCAGGACGCCGAGGAGCTCCGCGAGCGTGGCCGGATTGGTACGACTGCCGTCGCCGAACGGGTTCAGCGCGGTTTCGGGATTCGGGTCGGCCAGCGCACGGTTGATCGCGGCGGTGTTGGTGGCAGGGAAGAAGGCGCGCTCGTTGTTCTCGCCAACCGAGCCGAACGCGGTCATCTGCCAGTCGCGGCTGAAGTCCACCGTTGCGTCGAGCGATGCCCAGTAGGTATCCACCCTGGCCTTGCGCAGGGCCGGCCCGAGGTCGGGCCCGAAGTTGTACTCGACGGTAACGTTCTGAGCGTTCGGATCCGTGGGATGGACGAAGAAGGGATTGCTGCGCGGAACCGTCAGTGTCGCGGCCACTGTACCGGTCGAGCGAGGCGCGCTGCGATGGCTGTAATAGCCTTGCCCGCTGACGGTAACTCTGTCGGTGATTTCCTGCTCGACACGCCCGGCCACGCTGTAACGGTTCTGTTCCGGCAGCGCGTAGGCCCACTGGTGCTGTGACTGCCGGTTCACCGTGCCGGCCACAAGCTGATCGGGAGTCAGATTCCGACCGTCCTGGCCGGCAGGTATCGCGTAGGTCGTGTTACCGACTCTGATCGTACCCGGGTTGGACTGCGTCGGCCGCAGATCGGGCCCACCCCAGGGGCGCATATCGTCGGTGTAGTACTTGCGATCGTCTGCGAGGAGGGGGTCGCGATGGTTGTAGTCCGCAGCGATCCACGCCGCGCCCCTGCCCCAATCCTTGCCGAAGAGCGCGCTGATGGCGTGCTGATCGAATCCGTCGCCCGCACCGTAGCGAGTCTGGACCTGAGCGCCGTCGTATCGACGCCGCATGAGCAGGTTGACGACACCGCCCACGGCGTCCGCGCCGTAGATAGCGGAGCCGCCGTCCGCCATCACTTCGATGCGCTCGATCGCCAGAGACGGAATGACTGACGGGTCGAAGTAGGAGCCGTTACCGCCGCCGGCCGGTGGCAGCCTCCTGCTGTCCAGCAGCACCAGGGTCGCTTCCGGAGCGAGCCCGCGGAGATTGATGGCCGTACCTCCGCTCCTGTTGGCATTCGCATTGTTCTGCGGAGCGAAGTTGGTGTCCGAGATGCCGAGATTGAAGATCTGCGGCAGCTGACGGACCGCCTCGGTCAGGGTCGTGGCCCCGCGTGCCGAGAGCTCCTCTTCGCCGATACCGACGACCGGGGAACCGACAGGCGCAACTCCGCGGATGCTGGTGCCGGTCACGACAACCTCGATCGGCGAGCCGCTGACTCCATCCGACGTGTCGGCTCCGGCTGAAGTGCTTTGAATGGCGGGCGTGGTGTCCGGTCCGTCTGCGGCCTGCGCCGCGGCCTGACTGGCAACACAGATTGCAAGAATGCTCGCACCAGCGACTACTTCGTGCCGCCAGCGGGTTTCAGTCCGTGCCATGCTCCCCCCTGCTTGTATGTGGCAAGACTGTTATGGAGCAAGACTGTTCCTGCGCATAACAATTTGTAAACCCCCCTTGGAGGTCGTGGCCGCCCCTCGAGAGATGGAGGGCCAACCATTTGCAATCTCACGCTGGCGGCAGGCGCCGCAGCGAGGTCCCGGCAGGTGCCAGCACACTGCCGACGCGTCCGTTGCGTTGCGGCTGAGGCCGATCCGCCGCTCAACCGCTTTGTCTGACCTTCATCGAGGCGAGCCCCAGGGGTGGCCTCTTTTCCATCAGGCGGAATTCGTGCCGATCAGATACCGTCGTTCGATCCTTGCGGTGCCGGGGGCTTCTTCATCGCGCAGGGACGTGTCGTCATGTGCCACGTGCAACGAAGTGTTCGACGAGCTCAGGGCTCACTGCGAGTCGCGCACGGCCAGGAGGGATCCCGCGTTCGCGACCGTGGAACGCTCTCGCAGGATTCCCGGCAACTTCCGGAGACCGGAGATCGGCGAGGGAATCTTCGAGCAGGCGATTCATTCCCGGTTCGTCGAGATCGCGGATGCAAGGCGCGCGACAGAGATCGGACGAAGACGTGCGAGGATCGGATGGCGGGGCTCTGCCCGCGAGTGCTTCAGGTGCTGAAGCGTCACCTTGCGCTGCGAGCTGAATTGAAGCTCACAGGGAAGGATTCACCACCTTTGCTTCAAGGAGGGCGGTGTGGCGCTCCGGTCCCCGGAAGTCTGCCGCCAGTACGCGACCAGCGCGGGGGAAGCAGAGCCAGGTGCCGGGCGGATGACGGATTGGGCTGGCGGAGAGAGAGGGATTCGAACCCTCGAAGGGCTTTTGGCCCTTACACCCTTAGCAGGGGTGCGCCTTCGACCACTCGGCCATCTCTCCGTGCGAGCGCAAAATACCTTTTGAATCAGGCACTTAAGCCGCGCGCCACGGCGCGCGAAGAGGGGGATGATAATGCCCGGGAACGGAAAAGGTAAAGCGACGCGACACTCGCGGCGGAAGTGGTGCGACACCGCCGCGAGTGTCGCGATGACCTGAAGTCTTTTCTCGATGTGCGGCTCGCGCCGCGATCAGAACGATGCCACTTCGGTGGCGGGCTTGTTGTTCGCTTCGATTTCGCCCTGTTGCTCGCGCTTGATCCTCTCGAAGATCTCCTCTCTGTGAACGGCAACGTTCTTCGGCGCATTGATTCCAATGCGCACCTGATTGCCTTTGACCCCCAGCACGGTGACGGTAACGTCGTCTCCGATCATCACCGTCTCACCCACCCGTCTCGTCAGTATCAACATTTATATTTTCCTCCTTGATTTTGCGGCCGCCGTGCGCGGCTAACCGCAAAGATCCAGCCGGCAATCTAAAGAGTGCACCATCAAAGACAATAAGAGAAACCCTGAATCTTCAGGGGATGGGCAATGCAACAGATTCTGGCGGCCGGTCGAGGCCGAAAGCGGCGTGCAGTCGCTTCACGCACGCTTCGAGCTGTTCTTCAGGAATGAGCACTGAGATCTTGATTTCAGAGGTGGACACCAGCCGGACGGCCGCGCCCTCGGCGGCGAGGGCCTCGAACAGGCGGGTCGCCACACCGGCGTGGGAGCGCATCCCCACCCCGACGACGGCCAGCTTGGCCACCCGCTCGTCGCCGGAGACGGTGCTCCCCTCGAAGACCGCGGCGGCGGCGCGGACGAGCCGGAGGGCCTTGGGGTAGTCGTCGCGGTGGACGGTGAACGAGAGGTCCGTGAGGCCCTCCCGATTCCCGGTGAGCGCGATCATGTCGATCTCGATGCTCGCGGCCGATACCGGCTCGAGCAGCCGATGGATCGCCAGCGGCTCGTTCGGAAGGTTCGTGACGGTGATCTGGGCTTCGTCGCGGTTGAAGGCGATGCCGGAAACGACGGGGGCTTCCACGCGCCGCTCCTCCTTGCAGATGAGAGTGCCGGGGCCCGTCGCGAAACTCGAGGCGACCCGAAGCGGCACATTGTATTTCGCCGCGAACTCCACGCAGCGCAGATGCAGGACGCGCGAGCCCTGCCCTGCGAGCTCGAGCATCTCCTCGAACGACAGCCGATCGAGCCGGCGCGCCTCGGGCACCATGCGCGGATCGGTCGTGTACACCCCGTCGACGTCGGTGAGGATCTGACATTCGTCGGCGCCGAGCGCGACGGCGAGCGCCACGGCCGTGGTGTCCGACCCGCCGCGGCCGATCGTCGTGATGTTTCCGTCCGCATCCACGCCCTGGAATCCGGCCACGACGGGCACGATTCCCTCGCGCAGCGCGGCGCGCAGGCGGTCGGTCTCGATTCTGTGGATCCGCGCACGGGTGTGAACGGGAGAGGTGACGATGCGCACCTGCGCGCCGGTGAAGGAGCGCGCTTTCACGCCTCGCGCTTCGAGCGCCATCGCGAGCAGCGCCACCGAGACCTGCTCGCCGGTCGCGAGCAGCGCATCGAGCTCGCGCGGCGCGGGCTCCGGGCAGATGCCTCGCGCGAGATCGAGGAGGCGGTCAGTGGCATCGCCCATCGCGGAGACGACGACGACGATGTCGTCGCCACGCTCGCGCACCGCGGCCACCCGCGCCGCGACGCGCTGAATGAGCTCGAGGGAACCGACGGAGGTGCCGCCGTACTTCTGGACGATGAGGCTCACGCCAGCTTCGCGCGGACGAGGTCCGGCACGCTGGCGAGCGCTTCGTCGAGCCTGGACGGATCGTTGCCGCCCGCCTGCGCGAAATCGGGCCGCCCGCCGCCGCGGCCGCCGATGCGCGCTGCCACCTGACCGACGAGCTCGCCGGCCTTGATGCGCGCCGTCTGATCGGACGTGACGCCCGCGACCAGCACGACCTTCGAGGCGTTCTCCACGGTGGCGAGCACGATGACGGCGGACTTGAGTCTGCCCTTGAGCTGGTCGACGGCGTTGCGCAGCGCGTTGACGTCGGCACCCTCCACTTTCGTGGCGACGACCTTCACGCCTTCGACGTCGACCGCACCCGAAGCGAGGTCCGTGCTCTGTCCGGAGGCGAGCCGGTCCTTGAGCGTGCGGATTTCCTTCTCCATCTGGCGGATGCGCTCGAGCGCATCGCGCACCTTGGCACTCACGTCCTCGCGCGAGCCGCGCACGAGACCCGCGATCTCCCTGAGAAGCGCTTCGTTCTGCTCGATGTAGTCGAGCGCGCCTTCGCCCGTCAGCGCCTCGATGCGCCGCACGCCCGCGGCGACGCCGCTCTCACTCACGATCTTGAAGATGCCGATGTCGCCCGCGCGCTTCACGTGTGTGCCGCCGCAGAGCTCCATGGAGAAGTCGCCGATGCGCAGCACGCGCACCTCGCGGTCGTACTTCTCGCCGAAGAGCGCCATCGCACCGGAAGCGACCGCCGCTTCGTAGTCCATGTGCCGGACCTCCGCCTCGGTGTTGCGGCGGATCTCGGCATTCACGAGGCGTTCGATCTCGCGCAGCTCCTCCGGCGTGACCGGCTGATAGTGCGAGAAGTCGAAGCGGAGCCGGTCCGGTGCGACGAGTGAGCCCTTCTGCTGCACGTGCGGGCCGAGCACCTTGCGCAGCGCCGCGTGCAGCAGGTGCGTCGCGGTGTGATTGCGCGCCGTGGCCTGGCGGCGCGCTCCGTCCACGTGAGCCATGAGCGTATCGCCGATACGGATCGTGCCTTCGGCCACCGTGCCGATGTGCGAGTGAGCGGCGCCGCGCTTCTGCGTGTCCTCGACCACGAAGCGCACGCCGGAGCCTTCGAGCATGCCGGTATCGCCGACCTGACCGCCGGCCTCGGCGTAGAAGGGTGTGCGGTCGAGGATGACCTCGCCCTTCTCGCCCTTCGACAGCGACTCGACCGGCGCCCCGTTCCTGAGAAGCGCGACGACGCGGCCGTCCGCATCGAGACCTTCGTAGCCCTGGAACAGCGTGCGATGCTCGATCGTGGCGCCGCTGCGCAGGTCGACGCCGAACTTGCTCGCGGCACGCGCACGTTCGCGCTGCGCCTCCATCGCCGCCTCGAAGCCGGCCTGATCGATGGTGAGCCCGCGCTCACGGGCGATGTCGGCGGTGAGGTCGACCGGGAAGCCGTAGGTGTCGTACAGCCTGAAGACCGTCTCGCCGTCGAGAACCTTGCCCGACGTGTTGCGGATGGCGTCCTCGAGGAGCGTCATGCCGGTGCTCAGCGTCTCGGCGAAGCGCTCCTCTTCCTGGCGGAGAACGCGCTCGGCATGCTCGCGTCCGCGCGTGAGCTCAGGATAGGCCTCCCCCATCTCCTTCTCGAGCACCGGAACGAGCCTGTAGAAGAACGGCTCGCGGATGCCGAGCTTGTAGCCGTGGCGAATCGCGCGGCGGATGATGCGCCGGAGCACGTAGCCGCGCCCCTCGTTCGAGGGCAGCACGCCGTCGACGACGAGGAAGGTGCACGCGCGGATGTGATCCGCGATGACGCGCAGCGAGCTCGACGACGTGTCCTTCGTGCCGGCCAGCTCCGCCGCCGCGCGCACGAGATTCCTGAAGAGGTCGATCTCGTAGTTCGAGTGCACGCCCTGCATCACGGCGGAGATGCGCTCGAGCCCCATGCCGGTATCGACCGAAGGCCTGGGGAGCGGCGTCATGGTGCCGTCGGCCGCGCGCTCGTACTGCATGAACACCAGGTTCCAGATCTCGACGAAGCGGTCGCCGTCTTCGCCTGCCGAGCCGGGCGGTCCGCCCGGAATCTCCGGGCCGTGGTCGTAGAAGATCTCGCTGCACGGGCCGCAGGGACCGGTATCACCCATCGCCCAGAAGTTCGAGCTCTCGCCGAGGCGCGCGAAACGCTCGGCGGGCACGCCGATCTCCTTGAGCCAGATGTCGGCCGCTTCGTCGTCGTCCTTGTAGACGGTGACCCAGAGGCGCGCGGGGTCGATCCTGAAGACGCCGGTCACGAGCTCCCAGGCGAAGTGGATGGCCTCGCGCTTGAAGTAGTCGCCGAAGGAGAAGTTGCCCAGCATCTCGAAGAACGTGTGATGCCGGGCCGTGTAGCCGACGTTCTCGAGGTCGTTGTGCTTGCCGCCCGCGCGCACGCAGCGCTGGCTCGAGGCGGCGCGCACGTAGTCGCGCTTCTCCTTGCCGAGGAACACGTCCTTGAACTGGACCATGCCGGCATTGGTGAAGAGCAGAGTCGGATCGTTCGCCGGCACGAGCGAGCTCGAGGGCACGATGGTGTGCCCGTGCTGGCGGAAGAATTCCAGGAAGGCACGGCGGATCTCCGCCGCGCTCATGTAAGGCGGTTTGGTCAAGGTCATTCGTCCGGATCGAATTCGGCACCGAGGGCCGCGCGGATATGATCCGATGAAAAGCCCCGGTACTGCAAAAAGCGCGCTTGGCGGCCCTTCTCGGCCCACTCATCGGGAACCTCGGGACCGAATTTGCGGCTTCGAACCTCGCGTGCAAGGGCACGCCAGTCCGGGCCCGATTCGAGCGCCGCGTCGACGAGCTCGGCCGGAAGCCCGAGTGCCCGGAGCTCCGCGCCGATGCGCACGGGTCCCTGTCCCCGGCGCGCGTGATAGGCGACGTAGTTCTCCGCGAAGCGGGAATCGTTGAGGGCGCCCTCCTCACGAAGCGCCGTCAGCGTTTCCTCCACGACGGCAGCGTCGTAGCCCTGCGAGATGAGCTTCGAGCGCAACTCGCCGATCGCGAAGTCGCGCCGGGCGAGGTGACGCAGCGCCGCCGCATGAACCGCAGCCGGATCCCGGGCCTTGTCGGGATCTGCGGTTGCCTTCCTGCGGCGGATTCCCATGGTCGGATTGTCTCAACGATTCCGGACCGCTTCCCCAGACTCAAGCGCCGCCTCGGAGGGCGGCGCTCGATCAGGCGGTCCGGAAGCGGGGCCGTCTCCCTCGAGGGGAGCCGGCCGGGTATGCACCTTATGCCGTGTCGGCCTGTTCGCCGCCGCGGCCCTGCTTGACGGGCAGGAGCCTGGCGCGGATCTGCTCCTCGATCTCGCGCGCGATGTCCTTGTGCTGCTGGAGGAAGTTGCGCGCGTTGTCCTTGCCCTGGCCGATGCGCTCGCCCTTGTAGCTGTACCAGGCGCCGGACTTCTCGATGATGCCCTGCTGCACGCCGAGCTCGATGATCTCGCCTTCGCGCGAGATGCCCTGGCCGTACATGATCTCGAACTCGGCCTCGCGGAACGGTGGTGCGACCTTGTTCTTGACCACCTTGACGCGCGTCATGTTGCCCACGACTTCCTCGCCGCTCTTGATCGCGCCGATGCGGCGGATGTCGAGGCGCACGGACGAGTAGAACTTGAGCGCGTTGCCGCCCGTGGTGGTCTCGGGATTGCCGAACATGACGCCGATCTTCATGCGGATCTGGTTGATGAAGATGACGATCGTGTTCGAGCGCTTGATGTTGCCGGTGAGCTTGCGCAGCGCCTGCGACATGAGGCGCGCCTGCAGGCCGACCTGCATCTCGCCCATCTCGCCTTCGATCTCCGCCTTCGGCGTGAGGGCGGCGACCGAGTCGACGACGACGAGATCCACCGCACCCGAGCGCACGAGCATGTCCGTGATCTCGAGCGCCTGCTCGCCGGTGTCCGGCTGAGAGACGAGCAGATCGTTGACGTTCACGCCGAGCTTCTCGGCGTATGCGGGGTCGAGCGCGTGCTCGGCGTCGACGAACGCCGCCGTGCCTCCGTTGCGCTGGACTTCCGCGACGACCTGAAGCGTCAGCGTGGTCTTGCCCGACGCTTCGGGACCGAAGATCTCGACGATGCGGCCGCGGGGCAGCCCGCCCACGCCCAGCGCGATGTCGAGACCGAGCGAACCGGTGGAGACCGCTTCGACGTCCCACGTCGCGGGAGCATCGCCAAGGCGCATCACCGAGCCCTTGCCGAACTGCTTTTCGATCTGACTCAACGCGGCGGCGAGCGCCTTCTTGCGATTGTCATCCATGCTGAAGAACCCCTCGGAATTCGTGCCGGAATTATCCCACAAATGCGCCGCGCACGGGATGCCAAAACGGCAGTTTTCCCGTGTTTTTTCAGGCGTTTTCAGCCGCCATCCAGTGGCCAGGAACGGACGATACTGTATAGCGAGCCGGACGGCGTCGTGCGGCTCTCGACGAGCGCGAATCCGGTGAATGACCACGTCACCGGCGGCATCTCGACGTCGCTCATCGTGCGGCGCGCGACCTTGCGCACCAGGGTCACGTGGGCGCGGAACGGCTTGAGGTCCGGAGCGAATCCGGCCGCCACCAGCTCACGCCGGAGGATGCTCGCGAGGTCGGCCGCCGCGCGCGGCG
Organism: Pseudomonadota bacterium; assembly: GCA_003242685.1. Lineage (GTDB taxonomy): Bacteria > Pseudomonadota > Gammaproteobacteria > Steroidobacterales > Steroidobacteraceae > ZC4RG24. Next base: position 16,792 of record QGVD01000035.1, read on the forward strand.
GCAGGGAGGTCGTCGCGCCGACGATCTGCGGCTTCGCCCAGTGCTCGATGCGATCGAGCGTGACGTTCACCGGCACGCCGCCCGCCGCACGAAACGCCTGCGCCGCGCGCCCGGCTGCCGCCTCGAGCTCGGGAATCCTCCGCTCCGGCACCGAGCCGAGAAAGGCGAGCGTGATGTGCAGATTCCCGGGAGGCATGCGGCGCCCGCCTGCCGCGCGCACGATCTTGCGCGTCGCGTGCACCAGCGCCTTGCGTTCCTCCTCGCTCGGCCAGAGCGCGAAGTAGAGCCGGCGCGTCGGCTCGCGCGCGGCGGCCTCGCCCGCGTCGGAGGAACGGGACTCACTGGATGGCACTTCCTGCATCTCGAGCGGACGAGAGCGCTTCAGGAGGCGGCACGCAGGACGAGCTTCAGTGCCTGCTCGACCGACTTGCGCCGCACTGCCTCGCGGTTGCCGCGGAAGTGTCGCACGAGCGACTCGAAATGAAAGCTGCGCCCGCGGCGCCGCGCCACGCAGAACCAGACGGTGCCGACGGGCTTTCCCGGCACGCCGCCATCGGGCCCCGCGATGCCGCTCACGGCGACGGCGATGTCCGCACCCGTGCGCCGCAGAGCGCCGCGCGCCATTTCGCGCACGACTGCTTCGCTCACCGCGCCGTGCGCGCGCAGCGTGCCGCTCGGCACGCCGAGATCGCGCATCTTCGCGTCGTTCGAATACGTGACGTAGCCGCATTCCAGCCAGTTGGAGCTGCCCGGAACGTCCGTCACGGCCTTCGCGATCCAGCCCGCCGTGCACGACTCTGCGGTGACGAGCCGCCGGCGCGCCGCGAGGAGCTTCCGGCCGACTCGCTCGGCGAGGCGATACAGCTTCGCATCGGAGCTCATGCGTATTCCTTCAGCGGTGCTTCAGTCCGCGCAGCGCGTGGTCGAGCACGCGCTCCATGAAGCGCTCGTCGAGCGGCGCGTGACCGAGCAGCAGACGGAAGAAGAGCGGCCCGTAGATCATGTCGAGTGCCACCTCGATGTCGATGTCGGCGCGGATCTCGCGCGCGGCGATCGCTTCGCGCAGCAGAGCGCGGCCCTCCTCGCGCCGCGCGAGCACGAAGTGATTGCGGAACGCCCTGGAGATCTCGGTCTCCTGCTCCGCGGCCGCGAGCATCGCAGCGACCGCGCGCCCGGTTCCCGTGGCGAACACTGCCGCCATGCGTCGGAGCTGTGCACGCAGGCTCCTGAGGGGCGAGCTCGCCCTGCGCGACGGCGCCTGCGGCGGGGACTCGCTCTCCATGAGAGCCGCCATGACGACGGCATGCCGGTCGGGCCACCAGCGGTAGATCGTGGGCTTGCCCACGCCCGCCCGCGCTGCAACGCCCTCGATGGTGACCCCGGAAGGGCCGAGCTCCGCGAGGAGCTCGCGCGCGGCGGCGAGGATCTCTGCCTTCGCACGCTCGCTGCGGGGACGGCCGCGCGGCCGCTTCGCCTCGCCCTCTTCCCGGGTCTTGACGTTCGCATTCATTTTCGTAACGATACGTTTCGTAAATATACCACGGCTCCGGGAGGCGAGCCCATGAACACCGATCCACGTTCCGCCGCGGACGACGGCGGCCTCGTTCCGTATCTCATCGTGAAGGATGCCGCGCGTGCCATCGAATTCTACGCGCGTGCGCTCGGCGCACAGGAACGCTTCCGTCTCGTCGACCCGGCGTCCGGGAAGATCGGCCACGCGGAGCTCTGCATCGGCAGCTCACCCTTCTATCTCTCGGACGAGTATCCGGACTTCGGCGCGCTGAGACCACCCTCGGTCGGCGGCAGTCAGGTCAAGCTCCACCTGCGCGTTGCGGATGCCGATGCGGCGATCGCGCGTGCCGTGGACGCCGGTGCGACGGTGCTGCGTGCGGTGAAGACCGAGTTCTACGGCGCCCGGACGGGAATGATCGCGGATCCGTTCGGTCACCAGTGGTTCCTCGAGTCGCAGGTCGAGGAAGTGTCTCCCGAAGAGATGCAGCACCGCTGGAACGCGATGAGCAGTTGACTTCAGCGAGAGCGGCGGGAAGCCCGGGATCAGGGAGCGGGCGTGTGCGTTTCTGTGGATGTCCCTTATTCCAACGCACCGGACGACGAGCGTTAATGTGGCGCAGCTCGCGACAAGGAACGCATCATGAGCCTGTCCCGGTTTCTCGAGCGGAATGCATCCGCTGCATTGCTGGTCATCGGCGTCATCTGGAGCGGGTTCGCGCATGCGATGCCCGGCTTCGCACGGCAGTACGAGCTGAGCTGCAACGTCTGTCATGCGGCCGTGCCGCGCCTCAATGCCTTCGGGCAGCAGTTCGCCGACGAGCTCAACATGCGCCTGCCGAACTGGAAGGAGAAAACGGTCAGCGGCGGCGACGAGCTCCTCGCGCTGCCGCGTCAGTTCCCGGTCGGCATACGCGCGCAGGCCTTCGTGCAGGTTCGCGAGGGAGAGGACATCGATCCGCTCACGGGTCCGACCGGAAACGACTCCGATTTCGACTTCCAGGCGCCTTATCTGATAAAGCTCATCACGTCGGCCCCGCTCTCGGATCACATCACGTTCTACGCCTACGGCATCTTCGCGGAGAAGGGCGAGAACGGCACGGTGCTGATCGAGGACGCCTGGTTCAGTCACGACAACCTCTTCGGCACCGGTATCAGCGCGCAGCTCGGCCAGTTCCAGATCTCGGACGTGATGTTTCCGCGCGAGGTGCGCCTGACGTTCCAGGACTTCCAGGTCTATCGCATGGCCGGCGTCACCTACGATCGCGGCGTGCTGTTCGGACGCGGCTTCGGCCCGGTGGACATCGACATCGGCGCAGTGAACGGCAACGGCATCAACGACAGCGTGAACATCGACAGCCCCGGGTTCCGCCGCCCCGATCGTCTGTTCGACCGTGATGACGACAAGTCCATCTTCGGACGCATCGGCACACGGCTCGGGCTGGTGTCGGCGGGCCTCTTCGGTCTGAGCGGCAAGCAGCGCAGCGCGGCGGGACTCGCCGGTGAGCTTTCCGGCGCACGCAATACCGATCGGCGGGTCTACGGCATCGACGTCTCCGGCCAGCGCGGCGCGAACCTCTTCTGGTTCGGCCAGGTCCTGTGGAACGAATGGGACGACTTCCTCGACAGCGCACCGGGACGCGACTTCGAGTGGTGGGGAGGATTCCTGGGGCTCGACTACGTCCGCAACGACCGCTGGGCCTTCTCTCTCCTCTACAACTACAACGACGCCGGCGATTTCAAGGGCACGCAGACGGTCTTCGAGGGCATCGAGATGAACACGCTCACACTCGGCGCCTCCTACTACTTCATGCGCAACGTGAAGGCCGTGATCGAGCTCAACGTCGACTTCCTGAGCAGGGACCGCGATCCGGACTTCGTCGGCCACGAAACGCGCGAGCACTACTTCCTGATCGGCTTCGACGCGGCCTTCTGACGGCGCGGGGCGTGCCGCACGGCAACGGCACGTTCGCGACGGATCGGCGCGCGAGCGCTGTCGTGGTCGTTCTCCTCGCCGCGCTCGCACTCGCCTGGCAGGGCAGCCGGCCCCTCTGGGAACCGGACGAGGGGCGCCACACCGCCGTCGCGCTGCAGATGCTCGAGAGCGGCAACTGGTGGGTGCCGCATCTCAATGACGCACAGCCGCACCTCGCCAAGCCGCCTCTGACGTACTGGCTGATCGCCGCGAGCGTCAGTTCCTTCGGTCGCAACGAGTGGGTCGTTCGCCTGCCATCCGTTCTGGCATTCGTTCTCACCGGATGGCTCGTTCTCGCCATCGCGCGCTCGCTCGCCCTGCCCCGCCCGGCGCTCGCACCCGTGATCTGGGCCTCCTCTCTCGGGCCTTTCCTTGCGGCCGGCATCGTCACGACCGATCCGCTGCTCACTCTGTTCGAGACATGCGCCATCGCCGCATTTCTGCGCAGCGGCGTGCTCGAACGAGACGCGCCCGGGCGCGCCTGGATACGTCTCATGTGGCTCGCCTATGCCTGCGGGTTCATGACCAAGGGACCTCCCGCGCTGCTGCCGCTGCTCGCCTCTCTGGTCTGGCTCGGGTTCGCGAAGCGGAAAGCCGCGCTGCAGGCGCTCTTCGATCCTTCCGGAGTCGTTCTGTTCGGCGCCTTCGGTATGACGTGGTACGCCGCGCTCGTCGCGAGCGACCCGCGCCTGCTCGGTTACTTCCTGGGCTACGAGTTCTTCGACCGCATCTTCTCCGGCGTCCACGAGCGGAACGCATCGCTGGGAGGTCTCGTGAGCGCCTACCTGCCGGCGCTCGCAGCCGGCCTGCTGCCATGGGGGACCGTCGCCCTGTGGCGAAGACTGTCCCGCGAGCGCGGTGCACCGGAATCGGAGCCCCCTCGATGCGGCCCCGAGCGCCCGTTCCTGTGGTGCTGGCTCCTGGTTCCGCTGGGAGTCTTCGTGATCGCGCGCTCGCGGCTGCCGCTCTATCTTCTGCCTCTCTTTGTCCCCATGGCATTGCTGCTGCACCGAGACGTCGCCGCCGTCTGGCAGAGGAACGAGGTGCGCAGCGTTGCGGTCACCGCGCTGTGGCTGCTGCTGCTCGTCGGCGCCAGGGCGGCAATCGCCCATTTTCCGACCGCGCACGATGCGCGCACGCTCAGTGCCGAGATCGAGCAGGTAATGCGCGGAATGAGCGGCCCGGCGACGGAGATCGTCTACGTCACCTGTGAGCGGGAGACGGAGGCCGCCCATTTCCCCTGTGAGCCGGCGTACGGCCTGCGCTTCTACCTCGGCGTTCCGGTCGTACGCGTGGAGCCTGAAGCGGGACGGCCGCTCCCGGGCGGCGTGGCGACGTGGCCGGCCGCGTGTGACGAGGCCGCGCGCGCGGATCACGCACTGTGGCTCGTGAAGCCGGAGCGCGAAGAGGCACTCGTTCGGACACTGAGGCAGTGCGGCTACGAGACGACGAGGCTCGCACCGCGTGTCCGCGACCTCGCGGCGCTGGAGGTCACACCACGAGCGAACCGCGCAGACCATCGCACAGTGACAGAGGAAGCGGCTCCGGAAGCGAGCATGTGAGATGGCCACGTGCCGAAGCTCCGCCACGCCGCGGGGTGGACGCCACGTACCCCCCGGATCATTCGATCCCGTCTTTGAATAAACTGGCGGGATGGCAAAGAACGAACCCCAGACGACCGCACCCGACGCGTTCCGGGATCACACGCCCGTCATGCAGCAGTACCTGCGCATCAAGGCGCAGTATCCCGACGTGCTGCTCTTCTACCGGATGGGCGACTTCTACGAGCTCTTCTACGACGACGCGCGCCGCGCCGCCGCGCTGCTCGACATCACGCTCACGGCGCGCGGGCAGTCGGCGGGTCAGCCCATTCCCATGGCCGGCGTGCCGGTTCACAGCGTGGAGACCTATCTTGCCCGGCTCGTGCGCCGGGGCGAGAGCGTCGCGATCTGCGAGCAGCTCGGCGATCCGTCGAAGGCCAAGGGCCCCGTCGAGCGTCAGGTCGTCCGCATCGTGACGCCCGGCACCGTGACGGACGCGGCGCTCCTCGAGGAACGGCGCGAGACGCTGCTCGCCGCGCTCGTGCGCGACGGTGAGCGCTTCGGGCTCGCCTGGCTCGATCTCGCGGCGGGCCGCTTCACGGTGCTGCAGTCGGAAGGCCGGCACGCGCTCGCCGCAGAGCTCGAGCGCCTGCGGCCGGCGGAGCTGCTGATACCCGAGAACGAGGAGCCCGCGACACCGGCGCGCAACGACACGGCGGTGCGCACGCGACCGCCGTGGCACTTCGAGCTCGCGAGCGCCTCGCGGCTCCTAACCGATCAGCTCGGCACGCTCGACCTCAAGGGCTTCGGCGTCGACGAGTATCCGCTCGCGATTCGCGCCGCGGGGGCGTTGCTGCAGTACGTGCGCGACACGCAGAAGGCGGCGGTGCCGCACATCCGCGGGCTCACGGTGGAGGAGCGCTCCGACGCGCTCGTGCTGGACGCCGCGACGCGGCGCAATCTCGAGCTCGATACGAGTCTCTCCGGCAATCCCGACGCGACGCTCTTCGCGCTGCTAGATCAATGTGCGACGGCGATGGGCTCGCGCACCCTGCGCCGCTGGCTCAACCGTCCCCTCACGCGCCACGACGTTCTGCGCACGCGTCATCATGCGCTCGGCGCGCTGATCGACGGGCGGCGCTTCGAAGCCGTGCGCGAGCACCTGCGCGGCATCGGCGACATCGAGCGCATCCTCTCGCGTGTGGCGCTGCGCTCCGCGCGTCCGCGCGATCTCACGCAGCTTCGTGCTTCGCTCGCCGTGCTGCCCGCGCTCCGCGCGACGCTGGAGCCCATCGACTCGCCGCTCGTGCAGGAGCTGCGGGAACGCATGCACGAGCACGCCGACGTGGTCGATCTCCTGCAGCGCGCGATCGCGCAGGAACCCTCGGCGATGCTGCGCGACGGCGACGTCATCGCGGAAGGCTACGACGCGGAGCTCGACGAGCTGCGGCGCATCGCCACTCACACGGACGAGTTCCTGCTCGATCTCGAGCGCCGCGAGCGCGAGCGCACCGGGCTCGCGAGCCTCAGGCTCGGGTACAACCGGGTGCAGGGCTTCTTCATCGAGGTGTCGCGCCGCGAGGCGGAGAACGTGCCGAAGGATTACGTGCGGCGTCAGACGGTGAAATCCGCCGAGCGCTTCATCACACCCGAGCTCAAGCGCTTCGAGGATCAGGTGCTGAGCGCACGCGAGCGCTCGCTCGCCCGCGAACGTGAGCTCTACGAAGAGGTGCTCACGCAGCTCATCGACCGGCTGGGACCGCTGCAGGACACCGCCGGCGCGCTCGCCGAGATCGACGCCCTCGCCTCACTCGCCGAGCGCGCGTGCGTGCTCGAGTGGACGGCACCCGAGCTCACGGACGAGAGCGTCCTGCACATCGATGCCGGCCGGCATCCGGTGGTCGAGCGCTTCTCGGATTCGCCGTTCGTGGCGAACGATCTGCATCTCGACGCCAGACGGCGCATGCTGATCATCACCGGCCCGAACATGGGCGGCAAATCGACCTACATGCGCCAGACGGCGCTCATCGTCATCCTCGCGCACATGGGCAGCTTCGTGCCCGCGGAGCGGGCGGTGATCGGGCCGCTCGACCGCATCTTCACGCGCATCGGCGCGTCGGACGATCTCGCCGGCGGGCGCTCGACGTTCATGGTCGAGATGACCGAGGCGGCGAACATCCTGCACAACGCCACGAGCCGCAGCCTCATTCTCATGGACGAGATCGGCCGCGGCACGAGCACATTCGATGGCCTTTCACTCGCCTGGTCCATGGCGCGGTACATCGCGACGAAGATCCGCGCCTTCACGCTCTTCGCGACGCACTACTTCGAGCTCACCGCGCTCGCGAACGAAGTGGACGGGTGTGCGAACGTGCACCTCGACGCCACCGAGCACGGCGACAGCATCGTATTCCTGCACGCCGTGAAGGACGGACCCGCCAATCGCAGCTACGGCCTGCAGGTCGCCCAGCTCGCGGGTGTCCCGCGCGAGGTCATCGCGCAGGCCCGCGCGTATCTCAGTGAGCTCGAAGCGCAGCGCGACAGCCGCAACGTTCCGGCCGTGCAGGGCGAGCTGCCGCTCTTCGCCGAGCCTCCGCCCGCCACACTCACGGATCCTGTCGCGGAGCGGCTCAAGGAGGCGATCGCGGCGCTCGATCCCGACGGGCTCTCCCCGCGCGCGGCGCTCGAGAAGCTCTACGCGCTCAGGAAACTGCTCGACGAGGCTCCTGCGGACGAACCCGGCCGCCGTGCAGACTGAAGTACCCGTGCTCGAGGAAGTAACCGGTTTCGTGCGCCACGCGAGGCGCCAGAAGCATCCCCATGTGGCTGACGGGCAGCGTGATGTGATCGGTCGCGCCCGGCAGGCGCGTCTCGCTGACGGCGACGGTGCCGTCGCTCGGCTCCTCGAAGTGCGCGAAGAAGCGGCCGAGACCGAGCGGCTGGGTGCCGGCGATGATGCCGAGCTCGCGATCGAGGTCCCAGCGTCTCTCGCGATCGCACAGTAGCTCCTCGGCGACCGCCCGGCCGATCATGCGGGAGATCAGCGGGAAGCGGCTCGCGCTCTGAGCCGCGCGGCACCGCACGCAGGGCGTGCCGAGGAAGACGACGCGCCCCGGCGGCTGGTCGGGGAAACGTTCCAGGAAACGATGCACGACGATGCCGCCGAGACTGTGCCCGATGAAGTGCATGCGCCGCGCCCTGATTCCGGCCACGAATGCCTGCAGGCGCTCGACGATATCGGCGACACAGCAGGAAACGCTGGGATAATGGAAGGCATGCACCGTCAGGCCGAACCCGCGCTCGAGACGCCGGCGCAGGAGCAGAGACTCTCCTCCGTTCAGCCACAGGCCGTGGACGTAGACTGCGACCTCCCGCTCGTGCGGCGACACGTAGGCTCCTCGGGCTCTGCGATCGACTGGCGCGGTGATTCGACGCCGAAGGGCAGTATTCCGTTCCGCGGCAGGCTCTTCAACGTGCCCGCGTCAAGGCAGGCGGAACCGGCGGCGCCACGGCGACATTTCTCTGGAATGAGCCCACCAGGAGCCGTCCCCGCGCGCCCCGTTCCGCCGCGCATGCGGTTCGCGCCGTGCTTCCTGCTCGCGGGGCTCCTCGCCCTCACCTGCGCTCGCGCGGAAACCGTCGGCGTCGAGATAGAGGGCGTCGAGGAGGATCTCCTCGAGGCGGTACGCGCGGGTCTCAGCATCCAGAACTACGTCGAGCGAGACGTCACGCCGGCACAGGTACGCAGGCTCCATGCGCGCGCGGAAGAAGAGATCCGCAGGGCGCTCGAGCCTTACGGCTATTACACGCCACGGATCGACAGCGAGCTCAAGGAATCGGAAACCGGCTTCATCGCCAGCTTCCGTATCGATCCCGGCGAGCCCATTGTCGTGCGCGAGAGCAGCGTTCGCGTCGAGGGGCCGGCGTCCGCGGAGCCTGCGATACGACAGGCTCTGGAAGCATTCGTGCCGAAGCCCGGTGAGCGGCTCGACCACGGTCAGTACGAGGAAAGCAAGAAGCGCATCGAGTCGGCGCTCAGCTCGCTCGGCTACCACAGCGCGGAGCTGCTGGCGCACCGCGTGGCCGTCTCGCGCTCGGCGCGCACGGCGGACATCGATCTCGCGTGGCAGAGCGGTCCCCGGTACCGATTCGGCGAGGTCCGCTTTTCCGAGGCGCCGTTCCCGCCCGAATTCCTGAGCCGTTACGTCACGTGGCAGGAAGGCGATCCCTACTCCACCGCGAGGCTCGTCGAGACGCAGCAGCGCCTCGTCGATGCCGGATACTTCTCGGCCGTCCTGATCCAGCCCGATCTCGACGACGCGAAGGACACCGAGGTACCGATCGACATCCTGCTCGTTCCCGCCCGCCGCAGCATCTACTCCATCGCGCTGCACACGAGCACGAACGCGGGACCCGGCGTGCGCGTGAGCTATGAGCGACGCTGGGTGAACGACCGGGGGCATCGGCTGCGTGCCGACGTCGAGTACTCGCAGCGGCTGCAGTCGTACGGGCTGCGCTACAACATTCCGCGGCCCGGCCCGAACGACAAGTACTACAACTTCGGCGCCGCGTACCGCGACGAGGACACGGACACCTCGCGCTCGCGCACGATACGGCTCGCGGCGAACGACTCGCGTCAGTGGTACGGATTCACGCGCACCATCGGCCTGCAGTTCCTCGGCGGTGACTTCGAGGTGGGCAGTCAGCACGGCAACTCGAGTCTGCTCTTCGCCGAGGGCTCGCTCGACAGAACGCGCGCCGACGATCGCTTCTTTCCCCTCGACGGATACTCGCTGAACCTCACGCTGCGCGCAGCGCCGTTCACGTTCGGGTCCGACACTTCTTTCGCGCAGGCCGTTCTGGAGGGCCGCTGGATCCGCTCGTTCACCGAGCGGCATCGCATCCTCCTGCGCACCTCGCTCGGCGCCATGATGGTGGACGACTTCAATCAGTTACCGCCGGAGCTGCGTTTCTTTGCGGGCGGCGATCGCTCCGTCCGCGGCTTCGACTATCAGCAGCTCGGAACGCTGAACGAGCTCGGGGAAGTGATCGGCGGCGAGTTCCTGGCCGTCGGCAGCGCGGAGTACGAGTACTACTTTCTCCCCTCGTGGGGCGTCGCCACGTTCGTGGATGCCGGTGACGCGTTTCGCGCCGGCGAGTTCGACGTCAACGTGGGCGTGGGCGTCGGCGTGCGCTGGAAGTCTCCGGTCGGCCTCGTGCGTGTCGACGTGGCACGCGGGGTGAAGAGCGAGATCGTCCAGGGCTTCCGCCTCCACATCAGGATCGGACCGGATCTGTGAAGGCGCTGCGTTACATCGGGCTCGGGCTGGCCGCGCTGCTGCTGCTCGCAGCGCTCGTGCTCGTGTGGCTCCTCAACTCGACGACGGGTGCGAAGTGGGCAGCACGGCGCGCCGAAAGCGCCCTCGCCGGCCGTCTCGCCGTCGGCGGCGTCGGGGGCTCGCTCGCGGGACCGCTCGTGCTCACCGATGTGCGCTATGCAGATCCCGAGACGGGACTCGAGGTGCGGATCGCGCGGGCTTCGGTGGACGTCGCGCTTCGCGCGCTCCTCGGCATGCGGGTGCGCATCGAGGACGTGAGCGCGCGAGGCGTGCGCGTGCAGCTCGGTGAGTCCGCCGAGGAGAAACCCGAAGAGCCGCAGGAACCGTTCAGTCTCGAGCCGCCGATCGACATGATCCTCGATGGTGCCGCGATCGAGGACGCGCAGATCCTGAGCGCGGACGGATCCGGGCCGATTCTCGTCGTGAATCGTGCGGAGCTCGCGGGCTCGTGGACGAGCGCCGCGCTCGCCGTGCGTCACTTCCGGCTCGAGTCGCCGCAGGGCCGCGCGCAGTTCGCAGGCGAAGTGACGGGACGCGAGGTGTATGTCGGAAGTGCGAACGGCGAATTCGACTGGCGGCAGGGAGAGAGCCGCTATGCAGGCACGCTCGCGCTGCGCACCGAGGGACGGCAGGCGCAAGTCGACGTGCAGCTCACCGCTCCGATGCAGGCGCGTCTCACAGGCACACTGGAACAGACCGACACCCTGCCGTGGAGCTTCGAGCTCGACGTGCCGCGCTTCGATCCGCGCCGCGAGCTCGCGCCGGAATCCGACATCGCTGTGCTCGCCGCGTCGCTCAAGGGCAGCGGCAGCCGCAACTCCGCCACGGCGACCGGCCGTCTGACCGTCGGCGAGCACGTCATCGACATCGAGCCGCTGCGCGCGTCCTGGACCGCGGAGCGTCTCGTGGTGGAGGAGCTCGTCGCGCGCCTCGACGAAAGCGCCGGCCGGCTCCGGGCATCCGGCACGGCGCAGCTCGATGCGCAGCCGCTGGCCGCCGATCTCCTCGTGCAGTGGGACGACCTCGAGCTGCCGGAAGAATGGGCAGGGCAGCGGCTCGCGACGCGCGGCGTGCTTTCGATCACCGGCAGCGCAGAACGGTACACGGTGAAGGGCGAGCTGGCCGCAGGACCGCCGGGCGATCTCTCCGACATCGTGCTCGCCGTGAACGGAACGCCAGACGCGCTGCAGATCGACCGGTTCACCATCGCGCAGAAACTGGGCCGGTTGACTGCAAGCGGCCGCGTGGAGCTCACGCCGGCCGTGAGCTGGGATCTCACTGCGCAGGCGACCCGCTTCGATCCGGGCCGGCTGCTGCCCGACTGGCCCGGGCGGCTCGGTTTCTCGCTCGTGAGCCGTGGCCGCCTCGTGGAGGAAGGCCCGGAGGCGACGCTGCGCATCGAACGGCTGCAGGGCACGCTGCGTGACCGCCCCGTCGCGGGCGAAGCGGATCTCTCCGTCACGCCGAACCGCGTGGTCGCGGGCAAGCTGCACCTCCGCTCGGGCGGAAGCGAAGTGCGCGTCGACGGCAAGTCCGGCGAGGAGATGAATCTCGCCGTGAACCTCGCCATCGCCGCGCTCGACGACTGGCTGCCGGACTCGGCAGGAAGTCTTCGCGGCCGCTTCGACGTGAGCGGCCGGTGGCCGCGCATCACCGTGAAAGGCAATGCGCTTGCGAGCGGATTGCGCTACGGGGAGCATCAGGCGCGGCGCGCGCGGCTCAGCATCGACGCGACGGTGCCCGAAGAGCCCGCGGGCACGCTCGCCCTCCGGGTGAACGACGTCGAGGCTGCGGGAATGTCGCTGCGCACGCTGCGTCTGCAGGCCTCGGGCTCGGAGAGCGAGCACCTCGTCGAGCTCGATGCCGACGGCACGCCGCTCGCGACGAGCCTGCGTGTGCAGGGCGCGCGCGTCGAAGGCGGATGGCGCGGCACGCTCGAGCGGCTGCAGCTCGCTGCCGAAAAGGTGCCTGCCGTCGCGCTCGTGCAGCCTGCCGGGATCGCCTTCGTTGACGGTGCGATCTCGTTGGGCCAGTCCTGTCTCAGGGGCGATGGCATCGGCCTGTGCGTCGCCGCCGAGGGCCGGCCCGAAGGACCGCTGCAGGCGAGCTACGAGCTCGACGACCTGCCGCTCGCGCTCGTCGCCGCCTTCGCACCGGACCTGCCCTTCGAGCTCGAAGGCACGATCGCCGGCCAGGGCTCCGTGCGGCGCGAAGCAGACGGCGCATTGTTCGGCCAGCTCTTCATCGCATCCCCGGCAGGCGGCGTCGCCAATGCGGAGGACGATGCCGAAGAGCTGCTGCGCTACGAGAATCTTCGCATCGACGCGCTGCTGCAGGGTGATGTCGCACGATTGCAGGCGCGAGGCGTCGTAGGCGCCGGCGGCGAGCTCGATGCGACGCTGTCCGTCGCTGGACTGCAGGCGGACGATACCGCGCCGCAGCTCGACGGCAATGCGACGCTCGTCGTCCCCGATCTCGCTCCTCTCGCCGTCTTCACGCCGCAGCTCGCTTCCGTCCGGGGCAGCGCGCGGGCGCTGGTGCGCATCTCGGGCACTGCCGAATCGCCGCAGGTCATCGGCGAGATTGCCGCGAACGAGCTCGGCGCCGAGGTGCCCGAGCTCGGCATCACGCTGCGCGAAGGCACGCTGCATGCAGCCCGCGCGAGCGACGGCTCGATCGAGGTCAAGGGAGGCATCGCATCGGGAGACGGCCGACTCGAGCTCGAGGGCGATTCACCTGATCTCGAAGCGCTGCGCATCCAGATCCGCGGCGAGCAGTTCCTCGCTGCGGACATACCCGGAGCGCGCGTGATCATCACGCCGGATCTTTCCTTCACGCGCTCGAGCGAGCGCATGATGCTCGAGGGGATCGTGCGCATTCCGACCGCGCGCATCGACCTGCAGCGCATCCCGCAGGCACAGGGCGGTCAGAGCCGCTCGCCCGACGTCGTCGTGATCGACGAAGAGATCGGCGAGGAAGAAGCAGGACTGCCGCTGCACGCGAAAGTGACGCTGGTGCTGGGCGAGAAGGTGCAGCTCGTCGGCTTCGGACTCGATGCGCGGGTCGAAGGGAGCCTCGTCGTCGTCGAGCGGCCCGGCGAGGAGACGACGGCGTCCGGCGAGATCCGCGCTTCCGGTATCTACAAGGCGTACGGCCAGGAGCTCACGATCGAGCACGGCCGGCTGCTCTACGCGGGAACGCCGCTCACCGATCCGCGGCTCGACATCCTTGCTTCGCGCACGATCGAGAGAGACAGCGTGACCGTGCGCCTGCAGGTCACCGGCTCTGCGCAGGCACCGGAACTCAATGTCTCTTCGGATCCCGTCATGGGTCAGACCGAAGCGCTCGCCTACCTGGTCACGGGCCGGCCGCTCTCACAGCTCGGTCAGGGTGAAGGCGACAGCGATCTGCTGCAGTCCGCGGCACAGCAGCTCGGCGGCGCGGCAGGCGGTCTCATCGCACGCAGTCTCGGCCAGCGGCTCGGCCTCGACGAGGTGAAGGTCGAGCAGGAGGAGTCGATCGGAGGCGCGGCGCTCACCGTGGGCGAGTATCTCTCGCCGAGGCTCTTCGTGAGCTACGGCTTCGGGCTCTTCAATCCCGGTCAGATCGTCTCGCTGCGCTACATCCTCACCGACCGCCTGTCGCTCGAGGCGAGTCAGGCGCCCGACGACACGCGCGGCGCGATCGAGTACCGCGTGGAGCGCTGAGCTCAGCTCGCCGGAGGCGGCAGACGCACGCGGATGTGCAGCTCGCGAAGCTGCTCCTCCGACACCTCCGTCGGCGCGTCGGTGAGCGGATCCGCGGCCGTCTGAGTCTTCGGGAACGCGATGACCTCGCGGATGCTCTCCGCGCCGGCCATCAGCATGCTGAGCCGATCGACACCGAAGGCGATGCCGCCGTGAGGCGGCGCGCCGTACTTGAGCGCATCGAGCAGGAAGCCGAACTTCGCGCGCGCTTCCTCGGGGCCGATGCCGAGCAGCTCGAACACCGCGGACTGCATCTCCGGACGGTGGATACGCACCGAGCCGCCGCCGATCTCCGAGCCGTTGAGGACCATGTCGTAGGCGCGGGCGAGCGCACCACCCGGGTTCGCGCGCAGCGCCTGCGGGTCGTCGGTCTGCGGCGAGGTGAACGGGTGATGCATGGCCACCCAGCGCTTCTCGTCCTCGTCCCACTCGAACATGGGGAAGTCGACGACCCACAGCGGCCGCCAGCCTTCCTCGACCATCTTGAGATCCTGCCCGACGCGCAGACGCAGCGCGCCGAGCGAGTCGTTGACGACCTTCGCGGTATCGGCGCCGAAGAAGATGACATCGCCGTCCTGCGCGCCCGTGCGCTCGAGGATCCCTGCGATCGCCGCATCGGAGAGGAACTTGATGATCGGCGACTGCAGACCGTCGCGTCCCTTGGCACGCTCGTTGACCTTGATGTACGCGAGGCCCTTGGCACCGTAGCGGCCGACGAAGGCGGTGTACTCGTCGATCTGCGAGCGCGGCATGGCACCGCCGCCGGGCACGCGCAGCGCCGCGACGCGCCCGTCGGCCGACTTCGCGGGCCCCGCGAACACCTTGAACTCGCAGTCGCGCACCAGATCCGCGACGTCGACGAGCTCGAGCGGAATGCGCAGATCCGGCTTGTCGGAGCCGAAGCGACGCATCGCCTCGGCGTACGTCATGCGCGGGAACGGATCGGGCAGCTCGGTCTTCAGCACCTCGCGGAAGATGTGACGGATCAGGCCTTCCATCAGGCTCATGATCTCGTCGCGCGAGAGGAAGGACGTCTCGATATCGAGCTGCGTGAACTCGGGCTGACGGTCCGCGCGCAGGTCCTCGTCGCGGAAGCAGCGCACGATCTGATAGTAGCGGTCGAAGCCCGACACCATCAGGAGCTGCTTGAAGATCTGCGGCGACTGCGGCAGCGCGAAGAACTTGCCGGGATGCGTGCGGCTCGGCACCAGGTAGTCGCGCGCGCCTTCCGGCGTCGCCTTCGTGAGCATCGGCGTCTCGATGTCGACGAAACCGTGCTCGTCGAGGTAGCTGCGCATGGCACGCGTCACCTGATGACGCAGGCGCAGGCGCCGGTTCATCACCTCGCGGCGCAGATCGAGATAGCGGTACTTGAGCCGCACTTCCTCGCCGACGTGCTCGTCGAGCTGGAACGGCAGAGGCTCGGAGCGGTTCAGCACCTCGAGCTCCTTCGCGAGCAGCTCGACGCGGCCCGAACGGAGGTTGGGATTGGCGGTGCCTGCGGGACGCTCGCGCACGCGACCGCGCACGCGGATCACGTACTCGTTGCGCAGCCGCTCGGCTTCGGCGAAGACCTCCGGCCGGTCCGGATCGAAGACGATCTGGAGCAGCCCCTCCCGGTCGCGCAGGTCGACGAAGATCACGCCGCCATGGTCGCGACGGCGGTGAACCCATCCGGCCACCGAGATTTCCTGTCCGACGAGGGTTTCGTCGACCTGACCACAGTAATGAGTGCGCATAGGGGTGCGCATCCTAGGAGGGGTGCACGAGCGTGGCAAGCACGGCAAGGACCACGTGAAAGCCGCCATGAGCCAGCATCGCGGACTCGAGACTGTGGCGCCAGTACAGCCAGCCGTAGATGGCGCCCGCGACCGAGTTGAGCAGGACCGTGCGCAGCACGACGAAAGGCGTGAGCGGTCCGCCAAGCGCGGCCGTACCGAGGTGTCCCGCACCGAAGACGAGAGCCATCACGAGGAGTGAGATCCAGAACACCACTTGCCCCGGTCCGGCCTCCCGGCCGCCGGTCACGCGCCAGAGGAGCCACGCGAGGAGCGTCATCCCGCCGTAGCGCATCATGAGCTCCTCGGTCGTCCCGCCGTAGAGAACGGCCGAGAGCACCATCGCGAGCGGCCGCGGCCGCAGGAGCTGCAGCCGCTGGAGCTCCGAACCGGTGAGGAGAAGATCGAGGACAACGACCAGGGCCACCGATGCAACCGCACCGAGGAGCCCGGCGATCAGGTCCTGCCGCAATCCGATCCACGCGCCTTCCTCGTCGTTCGCCCAGGCCGCGATGCGGGAACGAAGGCCCACTCGGGGAGCGAGCAGCACACCGGCAGTGACGCCCACGAGGAGCAGCAGCGCCGGCTGGATCAGGGACAGGGCGGTGATCGCTTCGACCGACAGCCCGCCGCGCACGTGCGGCGGCAGACCCTCGATGATCGGCTTCAGGCTGGCGTAGAGGGCGAGCGTTCCGGCGAGCCCTGTGCCGAAGAGCGCGAGGAACGGGCGGACCGAGGCGGATCGGGCCACGGCACCGCCCCTATTGCGGCTGCTTCGTCTCGGGAATCGTGAGCACGGCCGCGCCCTCGAGCGCGCCCGAGCGCAGCCGCCGCAGCGCCTCGTTGGCCTCGGTCAGCGGGAAGCTCTGCACCTGCGGATGCAGCGTCGTCGCCGCCGCGACGCGCATGAACTCTTCACCATCGGCGCGCGTGAGATTCGCCACCGAGGCGATCGATCGCTCACCCCAGAGCAGGCGATAGGGAAAGCTCGGGATATCGCTCATGTGAATGCCCGCGCACACGACTCTTCCGCCGGGTCTCACCGCGGCGAGCGCCGCGGGCACGAGCTCACCCACGGGCGCGAAAATGATCGCCGCATCGAGCGGCTCCGGCGGCGGCTCATCCGAGCCGCCCGACCACACGGCACCGAGACGGCGCGCGAACTGCTTGCCGGCCTCGTCTCCGGGGCGCGTGAAGGCGTACACGTCCTGCCCCTTCGCCCGCGCAACCTGCGCGAGCAGATGCGCCGCTGCGCCGAAACCGTACAAGCCGAGCCGCTTCGCGTCGCCCGCGGCGCGCCAGGCGCGATAGCCGATGAGCCCCGCGCAGAGGAGCGGTGCAGCCTCGATGTCTGAATACTTCTCCGGAATTGGCAGGCAGTAGCGTGCGTCGGCGAGCACGTGCTCGGCGTAGCCGCCGTCGAGCGTGTAACCGGTGAAGCGCGCGTTGACGCAGAGATTCTCGAGGCCGAGCTCACAGAAGCGGCACTTGCCGCAGGTGAATCCGAGCCAGGGCACACCGACCCGGTCGCCGGGGCGGAAGCGGGTGACGCCCGGTCCGCACTCCACCACGGTGCCGACGATCTCGTGGCCGGGGATCACCGGAGTCGGAATCGACGGCAGCTCACCGTCGACGACGTGCAGGTCGGTACGGCACACGCCGCACGCCCGCACGCGCAGCAGTACCTGATGCTCGCCCGGCGGGGGAAGCTCGATCTCGGTGAGCCTGAGCGGCTCACCGGGTGCGTGAAGGCGCATCGCCCTGGTCTTCATCTGACCGCCTCCATGCGGGACGCTCCTCAGGCAGCGGGCTCGGCGGCCGCCCGACGCAGCACGGCCGGCGCAGGTGGAACGACGACACCGAGCGTCACGATCCACTTCATCGCCGCATCGACGCTCATCTCGAGCTCGACGACCTCCGAGCGCGGGACCATCACGATGAGTCCCGACGTGGGATTCGGCGTCGTCGGAACGTACACGCAGACGTGCTGCACGCCCGTCTTCGCGCTGACCTCGGCGATGTCATCGGCCGTGACGAAGCCGATGCTCCAGATGCCCTTCCGTGGATACTCGATCATCACGACCTTGCGGAACGACTGGTTCGTGCTCGAGAACACCGACTCGGCGAAGGTCTTGACGCTGCCGTAGATCGAGCGCACCAGCGGGATGCGGTGCATCAGGCTCTCCCAGTGCGCCACGAGCCTCCGGCCGACGATGTTCGTGACCGCGAGCCCCGTCACGAGCAGCACCAGGAACGCGAAGATCACACCGAGACCCGGCAGCGGGAAGCCGAAGAAGGCCTCCGGCCGGAAGCGCTCGGGGAGCAGCAGGAGCGTGCCGTCCATGAGCTCCACGATGAACTGCACCACCCAGAAGGTGGCGAGGATCGGGAGCCAGACCAGCACGCCTGCGACGAGATATCGCCGCAGGCTGCGGGTCCGGCTGCTCTGAGTCATGAACGGGCCTTGCGCGCAGTACGAGGCTTGGACCTCGGTCGTGCCGTACGCGTGGAGCTCTTGCGCGCGGTGGTGGCGCTCTTACGCGGCGTGCGCACCGTGGTGGACGAGCGGCTTGCGCCCGTCGACACGGACGACTTGCTCTCCGTCGCCTTCGACTCCGTCGACTTGGACTCGGACGAGGACTCGTCCTTCGACGGCTCGGCGTCCGCGGTGGCGAGGTTGCGCTTCGTTTCCTTGTCCGACTTGAAATCGGTCTCGTACCAGCCGCTGCCCTTCAGGCGAAACACGGGCGCGGAGACGAGCTTCTTCAGGGTATTGCGCCCGCACGACGGGCACTTGCGAAGCGGAGCGTCGGAGATCTTCTGCAGGACCTCCGTATAGTGCTTGCAGTTGCTGCACTCGTACTCGTAGAACGGCATAGGTTCATTATACCCGCTGGTCAGACAATGACACCGGCGCCCGCGTGGAGGCGCCGAAGAAGCATTCGGGAAGCCGGCCGCGGCAGTGGCCCGGCCGGCTCTTTCCCGTGACTGCAACCCTCCCTAGGCCACCTTCTCGAACACGAGCTGGCCGTCGCGCGCCGTCACGCGCACACGGTCGCCGGGCCCGAAATCGCCCTTGAGGATGCGCTGGGCGAGCGGGTTCTCGACCTGCTGCTGGATGGCGCGCTTGAGCGGCCGCGCACCGTACACCGGGTCGAATCCCGCCTGGCCCAGGAGGTCCCGGGCGCTGTCGTCGAGTATGAGCTCCATGTTGCGCTCGAGAAGGCGCTTGCGCAGGTACCCGAGCTGGATGTCGACGATCTTGCGGATCTGCTCGGAGCCGAGCGGATGGAACACCACGATGTCGTCGATGCGGTTGATGAACTCGGGCCTGAAGTGCTGCTGCACGATCTCCATCACGGCGCTCTTCATGCGCGAGTAGTTCTGCTCGCCCGCGTACTCCTGGATGACCTGCGAACCCAGGTTCGAGGTCATGATGATGACCGTGTTGCGGAAATCGACGGTGCGGCCCTGACCGTCGGTGAGGCGGCCGTCGTCGAGCACCTGCAGCAGGACGTTGAACACGTCCGGGTGCGCCTTCTCGACCTCGTCGAGCAGGATCACCGAATAGGGACGGCGCCGCACCGCCTCGGTGAGATATCCGCCCTCCTCGTAACCGACGTATCCCGGCGGCGCGCCGATCAGCCGGGCCACGGAGTGCTTCTCCATGAACTCGGACATGTCGATGCGCACCATCGCGTCCTCGGTGTCGAAGAGGAACTCGGCGAGCGCCTTGCAGAGCTCCGTCTTGCCGACGCCCGTCGGTCCGAGGAACAGGAACGAGCCGTTCGGCCGGCGCGGATCGGAAAGGCCCGCGCGGGAGCGGCGGATCGCGTTCGAGACGATGCGCACGGCCTCGTCCTGACCGACGACGCGCTTCGAGAGCGCCTCCTCCATGCGCAGGAGCTTCTCCTTCTCGCCCTCGAGCATCTTGGAGACGGGAATGCCGGTCCACTTGGAGACGACT
>QGVD01000156.1 GCA_003242685.1 Pseudomonadota bacterium
AGGTTCCCCGGGGGAAATCTCCGGAATTCTCGGGAAGCCGCCACTCACTTCGCGGGACTCGGTTTCGTGGTCGTGAACATCACGTACCCGCTCGCGCCCGAAGCGAAGTTCCCTGCCGGGCCGCAGGCAGTCGGTGCGGCGATCCGGTGGACGCGCGACAACGCGAGCCGCTATGGCGGCGATCCCGAGCGCATCTTCGTGCTCGGCGCTTCGGCCGGCGCCACGCACGTGGCGGGCTACGTGTTCATGCCGAGCGTCCTGCCGCCCGACACGCCCGAGGTGGCCGGCGCGATCCTCTATTCGCCGAACTTCGTCGTCGACTGGAACGATCCGGGAGCCGCTGCGCTCTACTACGGCAATGACCGTGCGGCGGTCGAGCGCATGCTCGTGCCCGAGAACATCGAGCGTACGTCGATTCCGGTGCTCACCACGGTTGCGGAGTTCGATCCGATGCCGTTCCAGAAGTCGGCGGCGCACCTCTACCACGTGCTGCTCAACCGTCACGGTGTCCAGACGCGGTTGCGGCAGCTCCCCGGGCACAATCACCTTTCCGTGCAGTTCTCCATCGGCACGCGGGACACGATGTTCGTCGAGGAGGTCCTCGACTTCATCGCCACGACGCCGCGAAGGTCGCCTGCCGGCAGCGAGGCGACTGCGCGAAACTGACGGAGCCGGAAACGGAAGAGCCGACGGTACGGCTGCGCTCGGCAGGCCGTCCGGTGCACTGCGCGGAACGCGTGGAGCGAAGGAGTTCACCGTGAGCATACTGTTCACCCCGCTGCGGGTCGGCAATCTCGAGCTGAGGAACCGCATCGTCATCGCACCCATGTGCCAGTACTCGGCCGTCGACGGCTGCATGAGCGACTGGCACGTGATTCACCTCGGGCATCTCGCCCTCTCGGGCGCGGCGCTGCTCACCATCGAGGCGACGGCCGTGCTGCCCGAGGGCCGCATCACCTACGCCGACGTGGGGCTCTGGTCGGACGAGACCGAAGCCGCGATGGCCCGCGTGCTCGAGACCGTGAGACGCTGGTCGGACATGCCCATCGCGATCCAGCTCGCGCACGCCGGGCGCAAGGCGTCGACGGAAGTGCCGTGGAAGGGCGGAAGACAGATTGCGCCGGATGCGCTCCACGGCTGGCAGACGGTGGCGCCTTCGCCGATACCGTACGCGAAGAGCGACCGTCCACCGGCCGCGCTCGATACGGACGGCCTCGCGCGCATCCGGGAGGCGTTCGCCGCCGCGGCACGCAGAGCAGGGCGGCTCGGCCTCGATGCGGTTCAGATCCACATGGCCCACGGCTATCTGCTGCACGAGTTCCTCTCGCCGCTCTCCAACCGGCGCGAAGACGCCTACGGCGGAAGTCTCGAGAACCGCATGCGCTTTCCGCTCGAGGTCTTCGAAGCGGTGCGCGCGGCGTTTCCGGCGGACAGACCGGTGACGGTGCGCGTGTCGGGAACGGACTGGATGGAGAACGGCTGGGATGTCGAGCAGACGATCGAGTTCGCGAAGGCGCTCGAGGCCCGCGGGTGCTCCGCGATCCACGTCTCGAGCGGCGGACTGGTGCCGGAGCAGCGCATACCGATCGGCCCGAGCTACCAGGTTCCGCTCGCGCGTGCGGTCAAGGCGGCGACGCGCATGCCCGTGGTCGCGGTAGGGCTCATCACCGAGTTCGAGCAGGCCGAGGCGATCGTCGCCACCGGTGATGCGGACTTCGTGGCGCTGGCGCGCGCAATTCTCTTCAATCCACGCTGGCCCTGGCACGCCGCCGCGCACTTCGGCGCGCAGGTCAAGGCGCCGCCGCAGTACCTCCGCTCACAGCCGCGCCGCGTCCGCGATCTGTTCGATTTCGGTCAGTGAGATCCGGCGCCCGGACGCCACTGCGCGAGCCACTCGCGCATCTGCGCGATCTCGGCGCGCTGTGCCGAGAGAATGTCGTCGAGGAGCACATCGATGCCGAAGGGACGGCGCCCGCTCTCGAACTGCCGTTGCTGCTGCTCGAGCGCCATGTCGATCGCGCCCTGATGATGGCGGATCATGCCCTCGAGCCACAGCTGCTCGAACTCGGCGCCGCGCGCTTCTTCCAGCGCCTTGCGCACGCCGATTAACTAATTCCGACGCGGGCGACAAAAAGAGGGGTGAAAACACACGATGCACGGTCAACAATAAAAA
>QGVD01000107.1 GCA_003242685.1 Pseudomonadota bacterium
ATTATGCGCCGCCAGGACGGCCGTACGGCGTCTCGCTCGCGGTCAACCATGTGGGTGACATCTATCGGGATCTCGGCATCGGCCGGCAGGCTTTCGGCAACTACGCGGTCGTCGATCTCGGCGCACGGCTGTACCTGGGTCCCGATCGCCGTCACCGTATCGGCGCACGGCTCGAGAACGCGTTCGACGAGGAATACGCCACACGCGTCGCGCAGACCACTCCGGACGGAGGCGGCGCACCTTACGCATACTGGCACCTCGGTACGCCGCGCACGCTCCACGTGACCTACACCTACGCGTTCTGACGTGTCGCCTGCCCTTCGCTCGCTTCAGCGCTGGCTGGTCTCCAGTCACCGCTGGCTCGCGATCGCGACCTGCCTGCTGTTCGTCGCGTGGTTCGCCTCGGGGCTGGTCATGATCTATGTGCCGTTCCCGGCACTGACCGGTGCCGAGCGGCTCGCGCACCTGGAGCGCATCGACTGGCAGGCGGTGAAGGTGCTTCCACAGCAGGCACTGGAGCTCGCGGGCGTTCAGGAGTTTCCGCGCGAGCTGCGGCTCGAGATGATGGCCGGCGAACCCGTCTGGCGCATTCGCGAACGCAGGGGCTGGGAGTACTCCTTCTCCGCGGTGGACGGAGAGCTGGTGAGCGGGCTCAGGGCAGAAGATGCGCTGCGCGTCGTGAACGCAGCCGCACCCGGGGTGCAGCCGCGCTTCATCGAAACGCTCGAGCGAGACCAGTGGACGGTCGCCAGCACATTCGATCAGCACCGGCCGCTGCACCGGATCGCGCTCGACGACGACGCCGGCACTGAGCTCTATGTCTCCTCACGAACCGGCGAGATCGTGCTCGACACCACCTGGCGTGAGCGTTTCTGGAACTGGCCGGGTGCGGTGCTGCACTGGTTCTACTTCGAGGAGCTGCGCGGCCGGCGCGAACTCTGGAGACAGGTCATCCTCTGGACGTCAGGTGTCGGCATCTACGTCGCCGTGACCGGACTGTGGCTCGGAATCGACCGGCTGCGGCTGCGGAAGCGCTATCCTACCGGAAAGGTGACGCCTTACCGGGGGTGGATGGCATGGCATCACCTCGCCGGAGTCGCAGGCGGCGTTTTTCTCCTCACCTGGGTGTTCAGCGGCTGGCTTTCCGTCAGTCCACCAGTGCCGTGGGCGGGCGAGCCGGACGCTCGGCTCATCCAGCAGGGACTCGATGCCTACGCGGGGAACAGCGACGCCCGCTTTGCGCTGAATCCCGCGCTTCTGCCCTCACTCGAGCGCCTCGACGCGCGCGAGGCGCGCTTCGAGTGGCTCGCGGGCCGGCCTCGGATCGTGATCACGGACGCACAGTCCGGGCGGACCGTTCTGGATGCCGACACAGGAGCTCCCGTCACATACTCGCAGGAGCAGCTCATCGAGAACGCACGGCTGCTCGTCCCTGGCGCGAACCTTCACGAGGCGACGCTGCTCACGAGCGAAGACGCCTACTGGTATTCACGCCGCGGGCCGCGGCGCCTGCCCGTGCTGAGAGTGAAGTTCGACGATGAGCATGCAACCTGGATCCACATCGATGCTGCCACGGGTGCCGTGCTCGGACGGATGCACGCAGGTGACCGGGTGAACCGCTGGCTCTTCGACGCGCTCCACAGCTTCGACTTCGCCTGGCTTCGTGCACACCGGCCCGCCTGGGACATCGTGATGTGGGTGCTCTCGATCGCGGGACTCGTCATCTCCGTGAGCGGCGTCGTGATCGGCTGGCGCAGACTCAGGGCGCGCTGACCCGTTGCCTCAGAGACCGTTCGAGCGGATGCCCCAGCGTTTCTTCATGTCCGCTTCCCAGCCGAGCACGGCTTGCACCGATGCTGTGCAGTCTGCGTACGATGAGTTTGTCTGAAGACGCTGTCTCGATGGACCCGTGCCATGCAGGCGGGAGACTGTCGATCTTTCTTACAACTCGCGCACAAGAAACGCGCCGGAGCGTGCACAGATCAATGATTTGATTCACGAACTTTTCGACGGCATGTGAATTGCAAGCGAGAGCGGAGCGGTATGGGTACCGCGTGACTCGGGAGTGGGTGACGTGATCTCAGCGCAATGCGCCGCTTGCTCTGCCTCGACGGTTTTCCCCCGCTTTCTCATCTCCGCCCTCCTGCTGGCATCCGCTCTTACCATCGCCTTGCCGAGCCACGCACGGCCGGTTCGCATCGATTTCGACGAGGCTCCGTTCGAGAACAATGGCGGCGGCTGGCCCGACGCGTTCGACGATGCGGTGGATGCAACCGCAGGTCCCGCGGGTGGAACACTGGCGTTCGGGCTGCGTCTGGGAGACACCCTGTTCGACAGCTTCTGCGTTTCCGAGGACGGTTTCGTCGGCCTGCAGGTCGGCAGCACGACGTGCACCGGTACCACTCCCGCGGACTACGCGGCAGTCATCGCGCCGCTCTTCGATCCCGACCTCGTTTCGGTGTTCCCGGCCGCCTCGTACGAGGCAGGCAGCGTTTCCTACTCGGTCGGCTACGTCGATCTCGAAGCGCCGTACAACCTGGACGAGGCCGTCACCGCGATGCGCTTTTTCTGGAACAGCCTCACCACGAACGGTGAGAACCGCATCTTCCAGCTGTTCCTCTACGACACCGGCGGCGGAAACGGGGACTTCGATCTCGAGTTCGCTTACGGTGTGCTCGGCGACGAGCCTTACGCCACGGGCGCGCAGTTCATTTCGCTGGATGGCCAGAGTCTGCTGACGGGAACGGGCCCCTTCGGACCGGAAACGGACTACCTCTTCGCGTTCCGCGACGGCGCGATCGGCGGCACGACTCCGCCGCCACCTCCTCCGCCGCCGACGCCCGTTCCGGAACCCGCGTCTCTTCTGCTCCTGCTCGCGGGACTCGCCGCACTGCGTCTGAGCCTGCTGCGGAGGGCATGAGAAACCCGCCTTCCGGAGATCGAAGTCTCCGGCGGCTCCGGACGACGCATTGTCCGTGAAACGCGCTGCGGGTATCGTGGCGCTGCGCGTAATCCAGCGCCGTTGCGCGACGCGGACGCACTCGTGGACGAGCTCAGGATCTTCGTTTCCTCACCGGGCGACGTCGCGGAAGAGCGCTTCATCGTCCGTCGGGTCATCGCGCGGCTGCAGTCGGAGTTCGCCGGACGTCTGAGGATCGAGCCGATCTTCTGGGAGCACGAGCCGCTCGCCGCCTCGGCGTCCTTTCAGGATCAGCTCCCCCGTCCCTCAACCTCCGATATCGCCATCTGCATTCTCTGGTCCCGTCTCGGTACCCGGCTTCCGGCGTCGTTCACGCGTCCGGACGGGAGCCGTTATGAATCCGGGACGGAGTTCGAGTTCGAAGACGCGCTCGCCGGGCTGCGAAACTGCGGCCGCCCGCACCTCCTCGTCTATCGCAAGACGGCGCCGCCGGTGCTCGAGGGGGAGGACGAGGCCGCCTGCATAGAGCGCCTTCAGCAGAAGCTGGCGCTCGACGCCTTCGTCAGGCGCTGGTTCCACGATTCCGCGGACGGCACTCTCAGGGCGGCGTTTCATCCCTTCGCGGCGCCTGCAGAGCTCGAGGAGCTCGTCGAAGTCCATCTGCGCAAGCTCATCGCGCGTTTCCGCCCGGAGGCGGTGGGCCTGCCGCCCACGGCGGCGAGCGCCTGGACACGCGGCTCGCCGTTCCGCGGCCTCGCGACGTTCGAATACGAGCATGCGGGAATCTTCTTCGGGCGCACCAACGCCGTGGGCGAGATGCTCACGGCTCTGAGGCGCCAGAACGCCGATGGTCGCCCGTTCCTGCTGGTGCTCGGCATGAGCGGCTGCGGCAAGTCTTCGGCCGTCCGCGCGGGTCTCATGCCCCTCATCACCCAGCCCGGTGTCATCGAGGGCATCGAGGAATGGCGCTGGCTGACGTTCCGTCCGCGCGATGGCGGCGCGGATCCCCATGGGGCGCTGCTCGATGCGCTCAGGCGCACCATCGAACCGAACGCGGAATCGCTGGACGCGGCGCTCGACGGTCTTGCACCGAATGCGCGCGTTTTCCTCCTCGTCGATCAGCTCGAGGAGATCTTCACGGGAGAGCGGATCGAAGCTCCTGTGCGAGCGGCGTTCTTCGATCTGCTGGAGCACGTGGTTCGAACCAGGAAGGTCTGGGTCGTCGCGACGCTCCGGAGCGACTTCTATCCACGATGCGCGGAGACTCCCCAGCTCGCGGCGCTCAAGGCCGGCGCCGGGCAATACGATCTGCCGTTGCCCACCCCGGCGGAAATCGGTCAGATCATCCGTCTTCCCGCCGCCGTCGCCGGCCTGCAGTTCGAGACGGAAGTCGAGTCGGGTCAGCGCCTCGACGAGGTGCTGAGAGATGCGGCGGTGCGGAGCCCCGAGGCGCTGCCGCTCCTCGAGTTCGCGCTCGAGGAGCTCTATCAGCGCCGCAGCCCGGGAGGCGTCCTCACACTTGCCGCTTACCGGCAGATCGGCGGCGTCGAGGGCGCGCTGGCGCGGCGTGCGGAAAGTGTCTTCGCAGGCCTCTCTGCCGAGCAGCAGGCTGCCCTCCCCTCGGTGCTGCGGGCGCTGGTGACCGTAGGTCCCGACGGCGACGAATCGGTCGCCCGCCGCCCTGCTCTTCTCGAAAGCTTCACCGGCGCGTCGCGGGCTCTCGTCGATGCGCTGATCGACGCACGACTCTGCGTCACGGAGCTCAACGCCGAGGGCGACCCGGTCGTCACCATCGCTCACGAGGCATTGCTGCGCCACTGGCCGCGCGTGCGCGAGTGGGCGGAAGCGGACCGCGACGTGCTGCGCGGCCGCGCGCGCCTCGCGCTCGCCGCTGCGAGATGGACCCAGGAAGACCGGCGCACGGAGTTTCTGCTGGCACCCGGCAGGCCGCTCGAGGAGGCGGAGCGCGTCCTCGAATCCGGGGTATCGCTCCAGCCGGCCGAACGCGAGCTCGTCATCGCCTCGCGGGCACGCATGCGACGCAATCGCCGACTGCGCATGGCGGCGGTGGCTTCGCTCGCAGTCCTCGCGGTCGCGGCCTCGGTCAGCGCGTTCATCGCGACGGTCGAGCGCGACCGTGCGGCTACGGAAGCGTCGACGGCTGCGCGCACCATGGAGTTCATGGTCTCCCTGTTCGCGGAGGCGGATCCGACCGAGCGCCGCGGCGAAGAGGTCACGGTACGCGAAGTGCTCGATCGCGGCGCAGCCGAAGTGGAGCGCGGACTCGAGGATCAGCCCGCCGTGCGTGCGAGCCTGATGACCGCAATGGGCCGTGCGTACACCGGCCTCGGATTGCACGAACCGGCACACCGGCTGCTGAGCACGGCGGTCGAGCAACGCGAACGGCTCATCGGCGCACGTGCGCGTCCGACTACCGAAGCGCGCAGCGCGCTGGGTGCGGTGCTTTACATGCAGTCGCGGTACGAGGAGGCGGAACGGATCTTCCGTCAGGCGCTGCACGATGCACGCGAGCTCGCGCCCGAAGGAGATCCGCTCGTTTCCCAGGCGCTGAACGGCCTCGCGCTCACGCTGACGCAGCAGGGCCGCGATGCCGAAGCGGAGGCGCTGTACCGAGAGGCTCTCGTCATCGACGAAAGGCTGCATGGCCGGCGCCATCTCGATACCGCCCGGACGATCAAGGGACTGGCGATGTCGCTGTACTTCGCCGGCCGCTACGCCGAGGCCGAGCTGCGCCTCCGGGAAGCGCTCGACCTCCATCGCGAGCTGCTCGGTCCGTCGCACGTGCGGGTCGCCGAATGCGAGAACGATCTCGGAGGGCTCTATTACCAGATGGGCCGGTATGCAGACGCGAGCCGTCAGTTCGAGCTCGCGCTCGCGACCTACACCCGGGTTCTGGGACCGGACCACCCCGATCTCGCCGCAGTCGAGAACAACATCGGCCGCAGTCTCCTCATGGACGGAAGAATCGAGCAGGCGGAGCCGCGCCTGCGTGCCGCTCTGGAGCTCGACCGGCGCTCGAAGCCGCCCGGGCACGACGACTTCGCGCTGCCCCTCAACAGTCTCGCGATGATCGAGATGCACCGAGGGAACCTGGAAGCCGCGGAGACCTATCTCGACGAGGCGCTCGAGATCGTGCGCAGGCACGATCACTGGCTGCTCGATCAGGTGCTGCTCAACCGCGCAGTGCTCGATATCCTGCGGGGTCACCTCGAGGAGGCACGGGACGTGCTCACGGAGTCCCGCGCAGCGCTCGAGTCGCAGTATCCTCTTGCGACAATGCCGGAAGAACGATGGCGCTACGCGCTGCACGACAGCGCAAGCGCCCTGCTCCTCATCGGTGAAAAACGCTTTTCCGAAGCCGAGGCGCTGCTCGTCGGTGCGCGAGAGGCGATCGATGCCCGTTTTCCGACCGGCGGCTACTATCCCGAGCTCGTGCTGGATCGGCTCGTCATGTTGTATGAGGCATGGGGGAAACCCGAATTGGCGGCCCGTTACCGCGCGGATCGCGAACGCACGTCGGCGAGGCGCTCGTGAAAGCGCATAGCGTCATTCCTCTCATCGTCGGCATGACAGGGCATCGCGATCTCGTCGAATCCGAAGTGCCGGCTCTGCGTCAGCGGGTGCGCGACTTCTTCGAGAAGCTGCGCCTGCTGGTGCCGAACACACCGATCGTCGTGGCGTCGCAGCTCGCCGAAGGCGCGGACCTCCTGGTCGCGGAGGAAGCGGACGCCCTCGGACTCGAGCTCGTGTGCCTGCTGCCGATGCCCCTGCAGACGTATCGAGCCGAGTTCACGACCGCGGCGAGCCTGGAGAGGTTCGACGCACTGTATGCCCGCTCGCGGGTGATCCGGGTACCCGCCGGATGCGGCGAAACCGGGGAAGCGCTGGACGAGCGCGACCGGCAGTACGCAGCGGCGGGGCGTCTGCTCGCGCGTCACTGCTACATTCTCCTCGCGCTGTGGGACGGAAAGCCCATGACGGCGCCCGGGGGCACCGCCGCGGTCGTGGCATACCGGATGGCAACGGGAGACCGCCCTCGACGGCGCACCGAAACACCGAACTCGCTGCTCGCTCAGCACGACAACACGCTCACCTACCACATCGTCGCTTCGCGGGTACGCGACCACGGCGACGAGCATCCCGTGCACCGGGCACTCTCGGCAGGATATCTGCATGGAGTCGCCGGCGGTCCTTCCGTCCTGGAACCCGTGATGCCGCAACAGCACCGCCGAGTGCTCGCACGGACGGATGAATTCAACGCCGACGCGCGCCGTCACTGCCCGCCGCAGGGTGAACCGAGCGGCGCGTCTGTAGGGAGACCTGCGGGTGCTCCGGAATCCGTGCAGCGCTGTGCGCGGCTCGTGAACGCGGCCGATCTGCTCGCGCGGCATTTCCGGCAGAACATGCAGCGCGCGGTCGCGCTCACCTACTTTTCGGGGGCCGTCCTCGGCGCCGCGTTCGTCGTGTATTCCAAGGCGCCCGCGCAGTTCTGGTATCTCATCTACGTCTTCCTCGGTTTCGCATTGCTCGGCATCGGCACGAGTCACTTCGCCGAGCGGCGGCACTGGCATCGCAAGCACCTGGAGTACCGTGCGCTCGCCGAGGGTCTGCGCGTGCAGTTCTACTGGCGCCTCGCCGGCGTGCAGGACGAAGGGCGTCTGCACACCGGCGACGAGAGTTTCCTGCGCTATCAGGATGCGGACCTGGAGTGGATCCGCAACGGACTGAGGGCGGCGGACCTGGAGCTGCTCGAGATCGCGCCGGACGGCCTGCCCGGAGGCATCGGACTTGCCATCGAGCGGTGGGTCGGTGTGCTCGACACCGAGGCGGCGCGCGGCGGCGGTCAGCTCGCGTACTACTGGCGGACGGTGACGCGCAAGCGGCGCGTGGTGCACGGCGCGGAGCTCGTCGGCCGGGCCACGCTCGTCGCGGGCCTCTGCGCCGCGCTCGTGCTCTGTTTCTCGCCGCTCATCGGACTCGCGCGCATGCAGCTCCCGCTCGTGATCATGATGGGGCTGCTGCCGCTCGCGTCCGGGATACTTGAAGCCTACGTGCAGAAGTCCGCGGACCGCGAGCTCGCGAGACAGTACGCCTACATGTACCGACTGTTCGATGAGGCACGGCCACGGCTCGCCAATGAGGAGGCGAAGAAGGACAAACGACCAGGAGACAAACGACACGACCGGGCCGCTCTGGG
>QGVD01000108.1 GCA_003242685.1 Pseudomonadota bacterium
CCAGGTTGGGGCGATGGAGAGGGCACCGTTGGGGGCCCCGTCTGGACCGCGCAGCGGGGAATAGACGAAGTTGAAGTACAGGGTCTCGACGCTGCCATCGGGCCGCAGCAGAGGTGACGGCGTTTCCTTGCTCTCGCACGGGCTGCCCGTGGCGTACACCTGCTCGAGCATGCGCGCGAACGCCTGACCGTGAAGCTCCGGCATGACCTCGAACAGCGGGCGATCCGTCACCTCCTCCGCAGTTTTTCCCCAGACCCGGCAGGCGGCGTCGTTCGCGAGCTCGACGATGTACTGCGGCCCGCGGAGGATCGCACAGGGGTTCGCCGCCTGAGTGAAGAGCGCCCGGAAGTCCTCGCGCTGCAGAGCCGCGATCCTGAGAGCGAGCGCTTCGCGCTCCGCCGCTCGTGCCCGCTCGATCGCGATCTGTGCGCGGGCGCGCGCAAGCGCAAGCTGCGATTTCACACGCGCAACGAGCTCCCGTGCGCTGAAGGGCTTGACGAGGTAGTCGTCCGCGCCCCGCTCGAGCCCTGCGATCCGCGCCGTCTCGTCCGCCCGCGCGGAAAGCATCACGACGGGCAGATCGGCGAGCTGCGGGTCCTGGCGAATCGCCCGCAGCAGGCCGAGGCCGTCGAGCTGCGGCATCATGACGTCGGCAATGACGAGATCGGGCCGCTGTGCACGGATCGCCTCGAGCGCCGCCTTCCCGTCCGCCACCGCCTGCACGTTCCACCAGGGATCGAGCAGACGCTGTACGTAGGCGCGCATGTCGGCGTTGTCGTCGGCGAGGAGAATGCGGGCTCCCTCGAAGCCCATCGGCTCCACGGCGAGCTCGCCGGCGACCGGGGGCTCGAGATGCTCTGTTTCCGGCAGCCAGCGCAGCGCCTCCTCGACGAAGGCCGCGGCGCGGATCGAGGTCGAAGCGAGTGTGCGAGGCGCCTGAATGCGCTCGGGCGGCAGATGCGCCGACCCGCGGGGAATGGACACGGCGAACGTCGTGCCGACGCCCGGCTCACTTTCGGCACGGATGCGCCCGCCGTGCAGCTTCACCAGCTCCTGTACGAGCGAAAGCCCGATGCCGCTGCCCTCGTGCGTGCGGCTCCTCTGCCCATCGATGCGATAGAAGCGATCGAAGAGTTTCGGCAGCTCCTCCGCAGGAATGCCGACTCCCGTGTCGCGAACGGTGAGAACGACGGTGTCGTCCTTCGCTTCCAGCCGGACTTCGATCTCACCCTCGAAGGTGAACTTGAATGCGTTCGAGAGCAGGTTGAGGACGATCTTCTCCCACATGTCCCGGTCGACGTACACGGGCTCGGGGAGCGGTGGACAGTCGATGCGCAACGCGAGGCCCGCACGCTCACACGCGGAGCGGAAGTTGCTCGCGAGGTCAGCGGTGAGCGCCGCGAGATCCGTCGGCTCGTAGACCGCCTGGATGCGGCCCGCCTCTACCCTGCTGAAATCGAGAAGCGTGTTGACGAGCTTCAGGAGCCGCAGCGTGTTGCGGTGGGCGATGGAGAGCTCCGCATGTTCTCTGCTCTCGGGGTTCGCGCGCTTCAGAGCTTCTTCCAGCGGCCCGAGGATCAGTGTCAGAGGCGTCCGGAACTCGTGACTCACGTTCGAGAAGAACGCCGTCTTCGCACGATCGAGCGCGGCGAGCATCTCGAGCCGTTTGTGCTCGTCCTCGGAGCGCCGCGCGTTCGAGATCGCGCTCCCGATGCTCGCGCCCACCATGCGCAGGAAGTCGAGATAGTCGCCGTCGAGCCGGCGCCTCGGGCTCACGCCTGCGATCAGATGGCCGAGCGGCGGATCGCCGGCGGCGGCCAGCGGCACGACCACGACCTGGCGGATGGGCTCGGGCCACGGTCCCGCGTGCAGCGCGCCCAAGGGCTCGAGCTGCTCGCCGGTGAGCACGGTCACAGCGGCAGGAGTCGGCCAGCGCGCGATCCCGGCAGCACTGAGTGCAGGCGGTGCCGCGAAGCTATTGGGGTCCAGCCCCGTGCGCAGGACGAGTCGCTCACTCCTGCCCGATTCTTCCGGCGCGTATACCAGAGCGAAGGGAATATCCTCCGCGTACCGTGCCAGCACTTCTTCCGCTGCCGCGTACACCTCCGCGACGCTTCGCGCGCGGTGCGGGATGTTGCCGAGGTCGCGCAATGCACGGAGCCGGCGCTCTCCGATCACGCGGCGTGTCGTCTCGTTGACGATGCAGAACACGCCCTGGACACGTCCCGACTCGTCGCGGACCGGGTCGTAGGAGATGTCGAAGTACGTCTCCTCGCGATACCCGTGGCGCTCCATGAAGAAGGGCCGGTCCTGCGCCCAGAAGGCCTCGCCGGTGGCGCGGACGCTCTCGAACATCTCCTGGAGCCCGACCCACCACAGCTCGTCCCAGGCTTCGCGGATGGGCTTTCCGAGCGCGGCGGGGTGCTTGGCGCCCAGAACGGGACGGTAGGCGTCGTTGTAGAGCGTGATCAGCTCGTCGCCCCAGAAGAGAGCGATCTGCGCCTTGGAGGGCAGAAGGATGCTGAGGGCGCTGCGCAGGCTCTGCGGCCACTGGGACATCGGTCCAAGGGGAGTCTTCGACCAGTCCTTGGCACGGATGAGCGCGCCCATCTCTCCGCCACCGACGATGAAATCCTCGGGCCGGGGCGCTCTGGGCCGGCCCCGCGGCTCGTCCATGACAGGCAGCTCGCCCATTACAGGCCGCGACCGTGTGCGTCGGGAGCTGCGTAGACGGGCGATGGATCGCAGGATGGATTGAATTGCGTCATCGTGTATGCCGGAGCGCTCTGGCGCCCCGGTGCTTCTTTTCGGCCCCCAACGAAGGCGCAGGTGGTCCCCCAGACCCGGTGCCGCCCCCCTGGCTGGAATTGCCGTGGGCACGACTTGGGTGAACGCGGGCGGGCGCGCCTTGGCGGATGTTTTTGCAAGACCCGTACCAAGCGTGACAGGTGCCGAAAAGCCCCCTTCAGCGGTACTCGGCTGGAATTTTTTTCAGAGCGGGCGTTTCCCCTGGCAAATCCTGCCAGTCATGCTCACGACCGGCTCCCGGGGCGACCCCGGCAGGCTGGGCTGTTTCGACGCGGCAGGAATCCCGGTACGCTCGCGACCCTGCGTCAACGCCAAACGGGGGAACTGCGCGATGGACCTTCTGCTGTCCTGGTTGATCCTGAGTCTCGCCGTCTGGGTCACCGCGGCAGTGCTGCCGGGATTCCACGTCAAGAACTTCGGCAGCGCGCTCCTCATCGCCGCGATCTTCGGTGTGCTGAACTACGTGCTCGGCCTGGTGCTCTTCTGGATCATCGGCATCGCGACCCTCGGCATCGGGCTGATCCTGTCGTTCGTCACGCGCTGGATCGTCGACGCGATCCTTCTGAAGCTCACCGACCGCCTGACCGATCACCTCACGATCGACAGCTTCTGGTGGGCGTTGGGCGGTGCGCTGATGATGTCCGCCATCGGCACCGTGGGTGAGAAGCTCGTGAGTTCAGTGTTCTGAGCGAGCCGTTTCAAACAGAACACAGCCGCCTGTTTCGGTCGCTCACTGTCGCTGATTAGCCGAGTTCGAATCTGCACGGCTGCGCGGAGGCGGGCCGACCGCGCTGCAATTTTCGGTGCCGGCCCGCCTCGGACGAGCTCAGTAGTTGAAGCGTACTCCGAGCCGGTACGTCCTCCCGAGCGGGTCGAAGAGAATCGTATTCGTTCCTGCGCCGTTGGCCGGCGAGACGGGCGGCTTGCGGTCCAGGGCGTTGTACACCGCACCGAAGAGCTCGATCTCGGTACCGGAGATTTCGAGCAGCCTGTAGCGGCCGGAGAGGTTGAAGTACAGCCGTCCGTCGACGCGGTTGGTGCTGATGCTGTTCGGCAGAGTGTGGCTGTAGCCGGGATCCTCCGGGCCGATCAGCGTCGCGTCGTACTTGCCTTTGGGGATATAGCGGCTCTCCACCGTGAGCGAGAACGGTCCGCGATGCCAGGTGACCGTGCCGTTTGCGGTCCAGCGCGGCAGTCCCGGCGTGGCGCCGGTCTGCACACCGGTCTGTCCGGCGCGATTGGTGGGACCGACGGAATCGATCGTGATCAGGTCCTTCACGTAGGTGCCGAGCAGCCGGAAGCTCAGCGTGCCCCAGCTGCGCGGCTGCAGCCGGTAATCGAGCTCGAGGTCCGCGCCGCGCGCGATGAGCTGATCGAGATTGAGCCACGGGTTGCGCATCTCGATGATGAGGCCGGTTTCGTCCCGCGTGATCAGCGAGCAGAACTCCGCCACGCCCTGTGCGCAACGGTCGACGATGGTCTGCGCGCCCACCGAGGTGATCGCATCGGCGAGCTCGATGTCGAACCAGTCGAGTGACACGCGCAGACCGCCGAAGGACGTGCCGTCCGGAGTCCACACGACACCGACCGTCCAGGTGTCGGCCACTTCAGGCTTGAGGTCCGGGTTCCCGCCGGTGAAGACGCGCGGCAGGCCGTTGAGTCCGGTCAGCGGATCCGTGATGCGCGAGAACGCCGCCGAGGTCGCCCCGAAGAGCTCCTGGACATTCGGGGCGCGGATGTCACGCGAACGCGTGGCACGCAGGCGCACCGTATCGACCGGCTCGTACACCACACCGAGCTTCCACGTCTCGACGCTGCCGCTCGTGCTGTAGTCCGTGAGGCGCAGCGCGCCGTTGAGCTCGAGCGAATGTGCAAGGGCGGCATCGCTCAGCAGGGGAACGGCGGTCTCGACATAGGCTTCCTTCACTTCCACCTTGCCATCGATCGCCTGGCCGTTGCCCACGTACCAGCCGTTCGCTTGGGAGATCGGATCGGCATCTCCCGAGATCGAGTCCCTGCGGTACTCGACACCGACCGCGAGAGGCACCGGACCTGCGCGCGTGGAGAAGATGTCGCCCTGCAGATTCAGGGCGAGAACGTGCTGCGTGTTGTCGGTGTTCTGCCACGCGGTGCCGTAGAGATACTCCTTCGCCTCTGGCGAGAACTGATACTCGCCGAAGAGGTTCACCGGCTGGCAGCCGTTGTTCGGGTCGGTGAGTGTCGAGCGGCAGACGATCGAGCCGTCGGGTGCGCGCACGGCATCCACGGCGAGCGGCCAGCGTTCCTGAATGCGGTTGTTCTCGACGGTCTGCTCGTACCGGTTGTCGCCGTACTGGTAGTAGCCGTCCCAGCTCCACCGGTCGCCGAGGCTGCCTTCGAGACCCACAGCCACGCGCCAGGTGCGAACGTCGTTGCGGTTGATCGCGAGCCCGAAATCGTCCCCCGAGCGGCCGAGCGTCAGGGTGGCGATGTCGTTCTCGATCATCGTCTGCCGGATGGACTCCGGCAGGAAGGCGTTGTCCTGGCGGATCGTGATCGCGGTATCGCGAGTCTGCGCGCCGTTGCCGCGCGCCTGGACCCGCCCGATCGAGAGGTCGGCGAACGCCCGCAGCGTGTCCGTGACGTCGAAGTTGGACCGTCCGAATATCGCGAAGCGCTTCACGGGCGCCGCAAGCAGGGGCGCGGACTGGAAGGCGTTGACGCCGTGGCCATCGCCGCCGCTCATGAAGAAGGGCCCGGGCAGAATGCCGTACTCGTACGGCGCGGGCGTCCCGTCCGCCAGGAACTGAGTGCCGCGCAGGATCGCCGGCGCGTTGATCAGCCCTCCGGGCGTGAACGTGGCGCCGTGCAGATGCGGCAGACGGACCAGCGCGGGCATACCATTGGTGAGGCGATCGGGGTTGTTGAAGTTCGCCCACTCTTCGGCGCACCAGTCGCGGCTGTAGCAGTTGCCGGCGCCATCCGCGTCGGAAAACTCACCGCCGACGATGACGTGACCGCGTCCGTCGGCGAACGGCATGCCGCCCGCCAGGGAGAACTGTATCTCCCCGTTGTCGCCTTCCTCCGTCTCGCTATACGACGACTGGCCCTTGAGTCCGGAGAGGTTCTCGTCGAGCAGGATGTTGACCACACCCGCCACCGCGTCCGAGCCGTACGCGGCCGATGCGCCGCCCGTGACGACCTCGATGCGGTCGATCAGCATCGCCGGAATCAGGTTGACGTCGACGGTGCCTCGCGAGGAGCTCGGCACGAAGCGCCGTCCGTTGACGAGTACCAGCGTCCGCGAGGCGCCGAGACCGCGCAGATCGAGCGTCCGCGCCCCGATGCTCGAGGCGCTCAGGAACGAAGTCGACGGAGAATGCGTGGCACGGAACGCCGGGAGCTGATTCAGCGCATCGCCGACGTTGATGACGCCGAGCTGCTCGATGCGCTCGCTGCCGACCACCGTGACGGGAGTCGGCGCGGTGAAACCGGAGCGCTGGATGCGCGAACCGCTGACGATGACTTCGGAGATCGCGCCCTCTTCGCTCACACCATCGCCGCCGCTTGCCGTCGCCGCGTCGGAGGTATCTGTGTCACCCGCAGCTGCCCCCGCGGCAGCGGAGCCGAGGAGCACCGACAGCAGTGCAAGGCGCACGCCCTCCCGGACGGCACGGCTGACTCGGATCTTCGACGACTGCGGCTTCGACGCACTCTCCATGAATCCCCTCCCCATCGAACCGGATCGTGAAAAGTTGTCTCAGGCCAACGACAAGTTGTACCTGTCAACATGTAGCATTCTATGGACCCCGCTCGATATGCAATACCTGATGCTGGAAATCCAGGTTCCAGGCGGTGTTTCGCCCTTCAGCGTTTCGCTGTTCCGGCAGCCGAGCGCCTGCACCGGTCGCTCGCCATTCAGACGCGAATGGACGAGGAGCTTGCAGACCCGCGCCGGATGCGAACGCTGGCTATCTACAACGAGGACTACTGGAGACAGCCCCTCGCGCAGCAATCGCAACCGCCGACAGGACATCGCGCGGGCGCTGTTTGCAGGAGATCAAATGGGACATCGCGAGCCGATGTCCGCTGCTTATGATTCGTGGCAGTGATCCCCACCTGCGGTACTGACTGGCAGCCTTCCGGCGCTGGTGTTGAGGACAAGCACTGTCGGAGAAATTGACAACAAGGCGCGTTTCGTCGGCAGACGCTTCATGCAAGTGGTTGATGGCAAAAGGGAAAGC
Source organism: Pseudomonadota bacterium (assembly GCA_003242685.1). GTDB lineage: Bacteria > Pseudomonadota > Gammaproteobacteria > Steroidobacterales > Steroidobacteraceae > ZC4RG24. The sequence goes on from QGVD01000108.1 coordinate 7,032, forward strand.
TTCCGCTGGCACATGTTTTGCCATGTGGCGTTCGATTCCCACATCGCGTGCGGACTGTGTGTCGGAGCGACAAGAATGAAAATGAAGCTTCTGGCAATTGCAGCGGTCGGGCTGCTGGCGGGGCCGATGGTGGCGAATGCCGTGATCGTCGGCGATCGCGAATGGCGACAGCTGACTGAAACGGTTGGGTTCACTTGGACGCAGGTCAGCACCGTCTGCGATCCGAGCACCGGCGTCTGCTCGGGAAGTCTCGGGGACGTCTCATTCGACGGCTGGATCTGGGCGGACGCCACCGCGGTTCGCGAGTTGTTCGACGAGCTGATTCTGCCGGAGTCGACGCAGTTCGCCGATGTCTACCCGAGCCGTTTTGAGGAACCTTGGTCCGGCAACCTCATCCCCCCACTGATCTCGCCGGACATGTTCCTTCCAACATATCAAGGGAACTTTTTTCGCGCTGTTGCCGGATGGCTGCGGTCGCTCGCCGATCAGAGCGACTATGCCATGACAGCATCCCTGGAACATGGGTTGTACTCTTTACCCCACTTCGCCACAGTCGGCTCACAGGCCCACGTGGATACTGTACGTGACTATTACGGCGTTTGGCTCTACCGCGATCTCGTGACTGTCCCCGAGCCCGGAACGCTGGCGCTGTTCGGTCTCGGGCTCGTGGGATTGGGTCTGGCGCGTCGCCGCCGCACTGCCTGATCCACTCGATCACGCACATGAGAACGCCGCCCGACCGGGCGGCGTTCTTTTTTCGGCGAATCTCTGCGGTCACGGATTCCGCGAGTTCGACCTCTGCATCTTCATCGCCTGCAGCCCTCTCCCGTGGACACATGAGCGGATACAAGGCCTGCGGCAAGTCACTGGAGATGATGGTCGGAGCGCCGAGATTTGAACTCGGGACCCCTTGCACCCCATGCAAGTGCGCTACCAGGCTGCGCCACGCTCCGACTTTTTCTGAATGGCCGTGCGAGTGGGGAAGGCTCGCACGTGCGG
>QGVD01000036.1 GCA_003242685.1 Pseudomonadota bacterium
GCGGGGTGACGATCGGTCATGGTCGCGCCTCCCACTGTCTTCGCTGTGCTGCTTCGTCCCGCGCACCTAGTCGGGCGTCGACTGCGTGTGATAGCGGCCGCCGTCGGGGTTGTAGAACGCCACGCCGGATCTTCCGATCTGCAGCGTTCCGCTCAGCCCGTGCGAGCTCAGTTTCTTCTGCACCTCGCCGGCGTCCAGGGGATCGTCGAGCTCGATGACGTGCAGCTCGTCGAGCACTTCCTCGTAGTGCCGCTGAATGCTCTCGACCGCCTCATGAGCGCCGACGGCGCGTTTCACGCCTCTTTCGCGGATCTCGTAGACGTGGATGTCGTGATCCATCGCGTAGGTCCGCACGCGCCAGTCGGAGTCCGGGGTGAACCAGAACTGCACGGTGTCGGGAACGTCGGCCCGCTCTTCTTCGGTGTCGCGGAGGTAGCTGGACTGAGTATTCAGGACGCCGACGACGAGGACGAACGGTGAGGTCATGACTGCGTAACGGGTGCTCAGCCCGTCTCCATGGGAAGTGAAGGATCGGAGCTCCATTCGACCAGCGAGCCGTCGTACACGGAGACGTGAGGCACACCGAGCCGCACGAGCGTGAAGGCCGCGCTCGTCGCCGCGATGCCGCCGCCGCAGTAGGTGATCACACGCCCGGCGTCGAGGGCTCCGGCATCCCGGAACATTGCCCGAAGCGTTTCGATGGGGAGATACGTGCCGGTCTCGGGATCGACGAGCGAGCTCGCGGGTACGTTGCCGCTGCCCGGGATGCGGCCCGGACGCGGTGTCCGCGAGACTCTTCCAGCGTGCTCGTCCGCCGAGAGGGCATTGATGAGTCTCACGTCGCTCGAGCCGAGCGCGGCTTTCACGTGCTCCTTGTCGACGAAGACATCGGGACGCGGCCGCGCCACGAACGTCGTGGGCAGGTAGTCGGGCGGCTCGATGGAGACCGGCCGCCCTTCGGCTTTCCACTTTCTGAAGCCGCCATCGAGCACCGAAGCATCGTCGAAGCCCATGGCGCGCAGCATCCACCAGAGGCGCGTGGCCCAGCTGTGGTTGCTGCAGTCGTACAGCACCACCTGTGTGCCGGGACCGACGCCGTAACGGCCCATCACCTCGGCGAACTGGTCCGCGGGCGGCATCATCATCGGAAGCTGGGTGTTGCGGTCCGAAAGCTCGTGGATCAGATCCGCGAAGCCGCTGCCGGGAATGTGTCCGGTGGTCCACGCAGCACGTCCGCTTTCCGCCCGTACGCCGCCGTCGACGGGAACGAGCGTCACCGAGCAGTCGAAGATGCGCAGCTTCGGGTCGTGGAGATGCTCGGCGAGCCACTCCGTGCTGACGAGCGGTGCGGGAGCTGCAATGTCCATCGTCGATCTCCGGGAAACGATTCGCGGGCGTTCGATGCCGATCGGTGCAATCCGGGCCTTGCGTTCACGATGCACCGTGACTATACGGAAGTCCACCGGCCTGTGGACCATGCCGCGATACGGCACTGCAGCGGCCGGATTGCGCCTACGCCTGGAGGGTCGCGGCGAACTCCCGCAGACAGCGGTTGTAGATTCCCGGATCGTCCCAGAAGCAGGCGTGTCCTGCACTCGGAATGAGTCGGACCTCGAGCTGCGCAAAACCGGCCATCTGACGCTCGATGACCGAAGGGCGGACCACACGATCGCCGGTGCCGTGAGTGACGAGCAATGGGATCCGCAGCCGCGTGATCAGATCGTCGTTGTCGAGCCGGCGCGAGAGCATGGACCGGCGGACGAGCGGAGAAACGGACACGCCGTATCCCAGCATCCGGAAACGATCCTCGGGCCGGAGCGAGCAGTCGTAGCAGAGCTCCACCAGCGCATCGAGCGCGCGGACGCTCTCCGCGACGTCGGTCGAGAACAGCCCTGGAGCAAGTGCGACGAATTCCGGGGTCAGGACGGACATCGCCTCCGCGCTGCCGAGCTTCGTGATGCCTCCCGCGAAGTTGAGTCCCCGGATGCGGTCCTCCCCGTAATGGCGGAGGTAGTCGAGCAATATGAGCGGACCGTACGATCAGCCGCAGAGAACGATGTCTTCGAGCTCCAATGTCTCGATGACGGCGCGCAGGTCGTCCGCCCAGAGCCTCGAGTCGTCGTAGCCCTGCTCGGGCCGATCGGAGAGGCCATGTCCCCGCAGATCCACTGCGACGAGCCGGTATGAATCCGCAAGGTTCGAGTCGAGCTGCCGCATCCAGGCGAGGCCGCATTGCGACATTCCGTGAACGAACAGAAACGCCGGTCCCTCGCGCCGACCCGTTTCCATCGCATGCAGCCGAACATCTGCCGCACCACGGATCTCGTGGCTCAGCATGGATTCCTCCCTCGCACGAAGTGCGGAATGTGGCCGCGGAAGATGAAAGCGTCCCGTCGGCGGCCGTGAATGGTGAGCTACGCTTCAGCTCGACTCTGCCTCGCGACGGCGTTTCCCCGCCGTCGTCACCGGTCCCACGATACTCCTGTCAACGCGGGAAGCCGACATCTCATTCCGATCCGTTCCGGCAGGCCCGCGCACGACGCGATGGGAATCCGATACTCACCGACCTCGAGCGCCACGCCACGCTCCTCGCGCTGCGCCGCTCACTCTCCGGAAGCACGAGCACGTGCGCACTCTGCGCATGTGCGGTGCCCGTGAGCAGCGTGACGCTGTTCATCCGGTGAGCGTCCTCCGCCATGGAGAAGCCTTCCCTTCGTTTCGTTTAGCATAGACGAGCATTCGTTCCGTTGTCCCGCTTCACTGTGGAGCGATCCGATGCCTTCTTCTGATGCACGCCCATGCGCACGCTTCTGAAGCTCAAACTGGGAGAGGCGCTGCGCGCCGTGGGGCCGCTGATTGCGGTCGTCTGCCTGCTGCAGGTGACCGTCATCGGCACGTCGGCCGAGCTGTTCCTGCAGTTCCTCGCGGGTTCCGTCCTCGTCACGCTCGGCATGCTGCTGCTCTTCGCAGGCGTCGATTTCGGCGTGCTGCCGATGGGCCGCTTCATCGGCGGCGAGCTGCCCCGCAAGGGCTCGCTGTCGCTGCTGCTCGCCGTTGCGTTCGCGATGGGATTCGCCACGACCGCCGCGGAGCCTGACGTCATCGTTCTCGCCGGTCAGGTGGAAGAGGCCTCGCAGGGTGGTCTCTCCGCGCAACCTCTCGTGTACACCATTGCGGCGGGCGTGGGGCTCTTCACGGCCGTCGCTCTGCTGCGCGTGGTCCGCGGTTTCTCGATGGCGTGGCAGCTCACGGTGGTGTACTCCGTGATGCTGGCGCTCACTCTGGTCGCGCCATCTGACCTGGTGCCGCTCGCGTACGACGCGGGCAGCGTGACCACGGGTGTGCTGGCCGGACCGGTCGTGCTCGCGCTGGCTCTGGGGGTGAGCTCGGTGCTGGCAGGCCGGTCGGCCGTCGCGGATGGCTTCGGGCTCCTCGGCATGGCCTCCGCGGGACCCATCATCGTCATACTGCTGCTCGGGTTGCTGCGATGACCGACGCGCCCATCGTCGCCGACGTCATCCGCACTGCGCGGGGCGTGCTGCTTGCCGTGCTGCCGCTCGCGGCATTGTTCACGGTGTTCCAGCTTCTGTTCCTGAAGCTGCCGCGTACGGAAGTCACCCGCATCGTCATCGGGACTGTGCTGGCTTCGATCGGACTTTTCCTCTTCCTGCTCGGCGTCAGCATCGGCTTCATGCCGTTCGGGCGCGCCATCGGCGAGGTGCTCGGTTCGCTCTCGCCGAAGTGGCTGCTCGTGCCGTTCGGCGTGCTGCTCGGCTTCTTCACGACCTGGGGCGAGCCGGCCGTGCGCATCCTTGCGGATCAGGTCGAGGAAGCCTCGAGCGGATCGATCCGCCAGCGGCTCGTGCTGGTCGCAGTCTGCATTGGGGTCGCCGGGGCGGTGGGTCTCGGAATGCTGCGGATCGCCTACGGCATTCCGCTCGTGTGGCTGCTCGTGCCCGGCTACGCTCTCGCGATCGTGCTGATCTGGCTCAGCGACCGGGAGTTCGTCGCGATCGCGGTGGATTCCGGCGGTGTCGCGACAGGGCCGCTGGCGAACACCTTTCTGCTGGCGCTCGGGCTCGGGGCGGCGTCCGCGATCGCGGGGCACGATCCTCTGGTGAGCGGGCTCGGGCTGGTGGCGCTCATCGCACTGGCGCCGATTCTCTCCGTGATGGCACTGGGATTGCTCGTTCGTCTGAAGAAGCGTCCCGAGGAGTCGCGAACATGAAGCTTTCTCTCATCGTCAGTATCGTGCGCAAGGGCTGGGGCAGCAGTGTGCTGCAGGCGTCGGTGAAGGCCGGTGCGCGCGGCGGCACGGTGCTCTTCGGGCGCGGTGCCGGCATCCACGAGCAGGAGAAGATCTTCGGGATGTCGATCGAGCCCGAGAAGGAGATCGTGCTGACGCTCGTGCGTCAGAGCCAGGTCGACGAGATTCTCGAGGAGATCGTCCGCACCGCGGAGCTCAACGATACGGGACGCGGGATCGCTTTCGTCCTGCCGGTCGAGAAGGTGGTCGGCGTCGCGCATTTCATGCGGCAGACGGCGCACCGTTCGCCGAAAGAGAAGGAATAGCTGAAGCGCGAGCCGGCGCGCGACCGGGCTCAGCGGCGACGGTCCACGGTCTCCCGTTCGGGCACGACGTCGATCACGAGCCCGCCGTCGGGATGGCGCGTGATGTTGGTGATGCCGGTACGCCGGAAACGCCACGACCGGTACCAGCCGTAGCCGACGTAGACAGCCAGCGCGACGAGCGTGAGAAAGACGGCCGCCACGGAAACCACCAGCAGGACCGCGAACAGGCTCAACGCGAACGCAAGCGCGAATACGCGGCCGAGGAACGTGGAGGGTCGCCAGGTGAGGTAGTAGGGGCGTTGCTGCATGACATCCATCCGTTGGATGGCCCTACGCTAGAGCAGCGACGCCGGAACATCAACCGTACTACGTACTTGTACTATGCTCTCGGTGAGCGGGGCCGCGGGCCGGGCCTTCCGGGGAGATGTGCAGTGGATGCAGGGCGCTCGGGATCTCCTGATTGCCGTTCGTTTCCCGGCCGTCGTCTCTTCGCCGCATTTTTCCTGTGCAGCATCCCACCGCTGGCGTCAGCCGAGCCGTTCATCGGGCAGTTCGAGCTCAAGAACCTCGAGAGCAAGCCGGGGCTCATCGAGTTTCAGAGCCAGAACGCCTGGTCCTGGAGGCAGCCTGCACGCCGCTTCGTGAACGGACCCGACGGCCTCGAGCTCGACGAGAACTCGGTGGTCCGCCAGCGCCACGCGCTCGAGGTGGAGTTCGGCTTCACGCGTGCCGTCAAGATGCGTGTGGGCGTCGAGTTCGAGAAGGAGCGCCTCGAGGAACCCGGATCGCTCGACGAGTCGAACGACTTCGACAGCCTCGAGCTCAGCGAGGTCGGCGCAGAGATCATCGCGGTGCTCGCGCCGCGTGAGGGAGATGGCATGGGATTCGGTCTCGTGGCGGAGATCGAGGGACCCGTCGATGGTGAAGAGCCCACGAACCTCGTTCTGGGTCCCATATTCGAGTACCAGCGCGGCCGCTGGTTCGCTGCGGTCATCCCGATGGTGATCTACGCCTTCGGCGGCGAGGCCGAGGAAGGGGAACGCGTCGACACGAAGTGGGATTTCGCGTACGCGGCGCAGCTCACTTATACGTTCAACGAGACGTGGTCGCTCGCGCTCGAGGGCTACGGAACGATCGAGCGGCTGGGCAACACCGGCCATCCATCGGAGTCCGCGCGGATCTTCGGCGATTTCGACCAGCACCGCCTCGGACCGGTGCTCTACTACTCGCGTCCGCTCGGCGGGTCCCGCGCACGTGCAGCTACTCGTTCATCGTCACTGTCGAGCGATGAGGCGGAAGAGGGCGCGACCCTCACGATCGGCATCGGCCTTCTCGAGGGCCTCAACGGCAACACGCCGGATCACACCCTGAAACTCAGCATCGAAGTCGATTTCTAGCGTGTCGTTACGATGATCGGGGCGCCGCGGGTGACGATCACGGTGTGCTCGTACTGAGCCGAGAGATTTCCCTTCTCGGCGAGCAGCGTCCATCCGTTTTCGGCTTCGGTCACGCGGGTGCTGCGCGTGGAGAGGAAGGGTTCGATGGCGACGACGACACCTTCCAGCAGAATCCGCGGGTCGCCCGGCTGCAGGACGCGAGGCCCGGGAATTCCATGGGCCACTTCCTCGTTCACGCTGATGCAGGTCGCGCCCGGAAAGTCGTAGACCGCGCGCGGCGCCGATCGCGCCCCATGGCGCTCGAGCAGACCCCGGCCGATCTCGTCGAGCTCGGCAGTGGTCATCAGGTCTCCACTGTAACGGCGCAGGTCACTGCGCTTCCTCCGCCACCGGGATCATATCGGGCATCGCGATGAAATCGGTGACGCCGTAGTCGATGCCCGGCTGCGCAAGGAGTGTCGTGAGCTGACCGCGATGATGGGTCTGATGGTTGAAGAGGTGCGCGACGGCGACCTACAGAGGACAGCTCAGCAGCCGGGCCTCGGTCTGCTGCGGAATCGTGAGCGGAAACGGGGTCTCCCGTCTCCCCCGGAAGGGAAAGGAATGCCGTGATGCAGTCGCGGTAGCGCGGCGCTAGGCGTTCACGGCACGCGCATCCGGATCGCGCTGTGGCTCGCGGGACTCGGAGTTCCTTCGCAGCTTCATGTCATAGGTCACCGTCGCGCCGTAGGCCTCGGGTGCCTGCGGATCGTGGCGCAGCTTGTCGAACACCAGCAGCCGCGTGCCGAGCTGGAAGCCTTCCCGGATGTCGTGCGTGATCATGAACACCGTCATGCGGTTCGCTGCCCACAGGTCGCGGATGAGCTGATGCATGTCGGCGCGCAGTCCCGGATCGAGCGCACCGAAGGGCTCGTCGAGCAGAAGGATCCGCGGTTCGCGTGCGAGCGACTGAGCGATGGAAAGCCGCTGCTGCATGCCGCCCGAGAGCTGCGCGGGATACCGGTCGCGCGCATGCTCGAGTCCGACCGCGGCGAGGAGCTTCTCGGCCCGCTCGATCGCGTCGCGGCGCGCGCGCCCGAAGAGCTTTCCAGTGAAGCGGGCGCGCTCGAGCTCGAAGGCGAGCAGCACGTTGCCGAGCACGGTGAGATGCGGGAACACGGAGTAGCGCTGGAAGACGATTCCGCGGTCGGGACCCGGCTCGGCCTCGAGGGGCTTCCCGTCGATGAGAATCTCGCCGCGCGTGGGCCGCTCGATGCCGAGCAGCATCCGCAGAAAGGTGGTCTTGCCGCAGCCCGATGCGCCGACGATCGTGACGAACTCGTGATCCTCGACGTGGAAGTTCAGGTTCTCGAGCACGACATGGTTGCCGTACTCCTTCCACACACGTCTGACGGTAAGCGATGCCATTCGGAGTTCACACCGTGAGCTGCGTCCACGGGAAGGCCCGCGCACGCAGCTTCTTGAGCGCCCAGTCGGAGACGAAGGCGAGCAGAGTGATCCACGCGACGTAGGGCAGGATCACGTCCATGGCCATGTACCGGCGCACGAGGAAGATGCGGTAGCCGAGCCCTTCGGTCGAGGCGATCGCCTCGGCCGCGATCAGGAACAGCCACGCGCTGCCCAGAGTCAGGCGCAGCGCGTCGATGAGCCGCGGCCACATCTGCGGCAGGACTACGCGCAGCACGAGCTGCCAGCTCGAGGCACCAAGGGTCTGTGCCTTGATGAGCTGCTCGGCCGGCAGCTCCGCTGCACGCAAGGCGATGTCGCGAATCACCACCGGCGCCACGCCGATCACGATGAGCGTGATCTTCGCCACCTCGCCGAGTCCCAGCACGATGAACAGGATCGGCAGGATCGCGAGCGGCGGGATCATCGACACGGCGGCGATGAACGGCGCGAGGAGCGACCTCACGTAGGGCACTACACCCGTCGCGATGCCGAAGACGAGCCCCAGCAGGGCGCTGATCCCGAGCGCGATGCCGAGCCGCGTGAGGCTCGCCGCGGTATCCGACCAGAACAGGATCTCCCCGCGGCGCGGATCCTCCTCGAGCGCGTAGCTGCGCAACGTCTCGCCGATCGTGGCGGGCGAGGGCAGCAGCTTGTCGTCCGGATTCGCCTCGAGCCGGATGCTCGAGGCGATCAGGTACGCGAACACCAGGAGCACGAAGGGCAGTGCTCCGAGCGTCAGCGCGCCCCCGCGCGCAGGGTGAAGGTTCACGATCCGACGCATGGGCTACCGCCGGCGTGTCGGGTTCCGGAGATCGAGGTCGTTCATGCAGCTCACAGCTTGCCGTCCACCGCGAGCTTGATGAACGAGGAGTCGAAGCGCATCTTCACGTTCTTCGGGTTGCCGAGCGTCTGGCCGCCAGGGAACTCGATGCCGACCGCGTCGACGCTGCGCGCACCTTCGCCGAGCAGCCCGTGATCGAACGAGAAGCGGCGCACGTGATCCATCGTCTTCACGAGCGCGGGGCTGGTCACGAACTCATGGGTTTCGGCGGGCGTGACGAAGATCTTCGTCGTCGCGAGCTGGCGCTCGAAACCCGCGAGATCCGTTCCGGCGGCCTTCGCCATCGCGAGGCGTGCCTCCTTCGCCTTCTCGTCGTTGCCGAACATCACCTGCATGGTCTCGAACCAGGCGCCGACCAGCGCCTTGCCCAGATTCGGGTTCGCGCGCAGCGTCGCGGTGTTCACCACCATCATGTCCATGATCTCGCCCGGAATCTGGGAGGAATCGAACACGAGCTGCGCGTCCTTCGCGGCGAGGATCTCGTTGAGCTGCGGATTCCAGGCGACGACGGCAAGGGTCTCCTTCGCCTCGTAGGCGGCGACGATGTCCGCATCGGACGTGTTCACGACGGTGATGTCGCGCTCGGCGAGCCCCACGCTGTCGAGCGCGCGCGCCAGCAGATAGTGCGACACGGAGAGCTCGACGAGGTTGACGTTGAGACCCCTGATGTCGGTGAGCTTCCTGCCCTTGCCCTTGAGGACGATGCCGTCGTTGCCGTTCGAGAAGTCGCCGACGATGAGTGCCGTGGAGTCGACGCCGCCTGCAGCCGGTATGGTCAGCATGTCCATGTTGGTCATGGTGCACGCGTCGAACTCTCCGGCGGTGTACTGGTTGATCGACTCGACGTAGTCGTTGATCTGGGTGAGCTGGATCTCGATACCGTACCTGTCGGCCCACTTCTTGAGGATGCCGCTCCGGTCGGCGTAGTCCCAGGGCATCCAGCCGACGTAGATGCTCCAGGCAACCTTGAAGGTCTTCTTATCGACGGCGTGCGCGGTCGACCCGAGCGTGATGACCGAAAGTGCGAGCAGCAGCGAGGCGGCTCTGAGCGTCTTCGATAGCACGGTGCGCATTCGGCTCTCCTGTAACTGGTTGACCCCATCACTTTCGGGAGCCGCCGCGCGCGGAAAGCTCGAGGGAGCTACCGGGCCGCCGCACGAGGCAAGCTGTCCCGTCGAAACCGCCGCTCGCGCGACGGTTCGTAACCTCCCGGGCTTTTGTCCCGCCGTGTATCCAGCCCCGATCCGGCTGGACTGCCTCTCTTGGACCAGACGCATCGGCTGCACGCGTCGCGCGCATCCGCTGCCGGAACCCTAGACGCACATTTCGCGCCTCTCTCTGCAATTGGTGTGCCGCCCATGCGCGGTAAGCAGGAGATTCACGGCAGCACGGCGGCTTAGCGCACATCGGTGACGCAGCCGCGTGCATCGAACGGTATCGGTCTGCACCGTCACGATGCATCGCGCGTGCTCGAAGCCCCACGATGGAGCGATGAGCAGCACCACGCCGCGCGACTCATCGTGCGAGAGAGCGGATTTCTCAGGTGTCTGGCGCCTGAACGCGATCCGGTATGTCTCTTGCACGAGGGTCCACGGGGAGCTCCAGTCGTGTGCGCGACGTTCCCGATCCACGTTGCCGCGCACGGCCCGCAAGGGGTGAGCACCAGTGGTCACGCAGCTGAGGGAGAGAATCGAAGAGAAGGGAACGATCCTCTGGGAAGAAAGAGTGCGCGGTGGGGCGCACTGGTCCGGCATCGTCAGGCGGGGGGTCACTCTGCGGATAACGGACCTCGAGGGCGGCTCGAACGTGAGCACGCTCCTCTTCAGCGCCGAGGACCACCTCGAACGCTACAACATGCCCGATACGCTGAAAGCCCAGCACACGGCTTTCCTCACGAAGGGCTTCGTCTGCTACTCGGACATGGGGCGCATCCTGTGCTCCATCACCGAGGACACCTGCGGCTGGCACGACACGATCTGCGGCGTCTCGAACGCCGCGATGGTGCGCGCCCGCTACGGGGAGACGCGCTACCAGGAGCACCGCAACGACCGCTACCAGAACGCCTTCGACGGACTCCTCGTCGAGCTCGCGAAGTACGGCCTCGGCAAGCGGGATTTCGCGGCGAACATCAACTTCTTCAGCAAGGTCACGGTGGAGGAGGACGGCTCGCTGTGCTTCCACCCGGCCCACTCCCAGGCCGGCGATTTCGTGGATCTGCGCTTCGAGATGAACACGCTCGTCGCGCTCGCGGTCTGTCCGCATCCGCTCGATCCGGACCCGCAGTACCGGAGAAGGGACGTGCTGATAACGGCGCGCGAGACCGGACCGGCGCCCGCGGACGATCCGTGCCGCAACCGCTGTCCGGAGAATCAGCGCGGCTTCGAGAACACCGAGCGGCTGTATCGCTGAAGGAGGGAGCACCCATGACTTACGTGACGAGTGACCTCGATCCCGCCGCGGCAGTGCTGCGCGAGGTCGTGCCGGCGGGCGAGCCGTGGATGGGCATCGTGAAGCGCGGTCAGCGTTTCCGCATCGTCGACCTCGAAGGCAATCAGGCCGTCGACACGCTGTTCTACAGCGCCGCGCGGCCGGAGGAGCGCTACAGCGCACAGGACACCGTGCGCGAGCAGGGCAACATCTATCTCACCGCGGGCAGCCGACTGCTCTCGAACGAGTGCAACACGATGCTCACGATCGTGGCGGACACCTGCGGACGCCACGACACGCTGGGCGGCGCCTGCTCGGCCGAGAGCAACACCGTGCGCTATGCGCTCGAGAAGCGGCACATGCACAGCTGCCGCGACAACTTCCTCATGGCGCTCGCGCGCTGGGGCGGCGGTCTCGACAAGCGAGACCTGTCGAGCAACATCAACTTCTTCATGAACGTGCCGGTGACGCCGGCCGGGAAGCTGACGTTCGCCGACGGCATCTCCGGGCCCGGGCGGTACGTGGAGATGCGGGCGGAGATGGACGTGATCGTGCTCATCTCCAACTGTCCGCAGCTCAACAACCCCTGCAACGCCTACAACCCGACGCCCATCGAGCTCCTGATCTGGGACGCGGAAGGAAAGGCCTGAGGTCTGCGTCCGCAGGACGACCTGCGGATCCGTGACAACGCCGGGACGGCCCGGCACCTGAAGGCAGATCGCCTGCCCGAGGGATTCATGTTCCGGAAAGTTCTGATCGCGAACCGCGGCGCCATCGCCTGCCGGATCATCCGCACGCTGCGCCGCATGGGAGTGAGGTCGGTCGCGGTGTACTCGGAGGCCGACCGCCACTCCCGCCATGTCATCGAAGCGGATGAAGCCGTCTGCATCGGCCCGGCGCCGGCTGCGGAAAGCTATCTGCGCCCCGAGCGGCTGCTCGACGCGGCCGCGCGCACGGGCGCGGAGGCCATCCACCCCGGGTACGGGTTTCTCAGCGAGAACGCACGGTTCGCCGAGGCGTGCGAGGCGGCGGGGATCGTCTTCATCGGACCGACGCCGCAGCAGATGCGCGACTTCGGGCTGAAGCACCGCGCGCGCGAGCTCGCCGCGGCGAGCGACGTTCCGCTGCTGCCGGGCACAGGGCTCCTCGAAAGCCTGGAAGCCGCGCACCTCGCCGCAGAGCGCATCGGCTATCCGGTGATGCTGAAGAGCACGGCGGGCGGCGGCGGCATCGGCATGCAGCGCTGCGGCGATCCGGAGAGTCTCCGCGAGGCCTTCCACTCGGTGGAGCGGCTCGCGAAGAACAACTTCGGTCAGGGCGGCATCTTTCTCGAAAAGCTCGTCGATCCGGCGCGGCACATCGAGGTGCAGATCTTCGGCGACGGCAAGGGCCGGGTGGTGGCGCTCGGCGAGCGCGACTGCTCGGTGCAGCGGCGCAATCAGAAGGTCATCGAGGAGACGCCTGCGCCGGGGCTGAGCGAATCGACGCGCGAGCGGCTGCATCAGGCCGCGATCCGCCTCGGGGCTGCAGTCGCTTACCGCTCGGCCGGGACGGTCGAGTTCGTCTACGACGCGGCGAGCGGCGAGTTCTACTTCCTCGAGGTCAACACCCGGTTGCAGGTGGAGCACGGCGTCACGGAGGAGGTGACTGGCGTCGATCTCGTGGAATGGATGGTGCGCCTCGCCGCCGGCGACACGAGCATGCTCGACGAGCGGCCGGCATTCCGCGGCCATTCCATTCAGGCCCGCGTCTACGCCGAGAACCCGGCCAACGGCTTCAGGCCGTGCAGCGGTCTTCTGTCGCACGTCGAATGGCCGCGAGACATCCGCGTCGAGACCTGGGTCGACAACGGCACCGACGTCTCGCCGCACTACGATCCGATGCTCGCGAAGCTCATCGCGCACGGCGCCACGCGCGAGGAAGCGCTCGACAGGCTCCGCGCGGCGCTCTACGCGACGCGGCTCTACGGCATCGAGACCAATCTCGCGTATCTCGCGCGCGTGCTCGGCGATCCGGTGCTGCGCGAGGGGCGGCAGCACACGCGCTGTCTCGAAGGACTGTCCTTCCGGCCGCGCAGTGTCGAAGTGCTGCAGCCGGGCACGCACACCACCGTGCAGGACTTTCCGGGCCGCGTGGGCTACTGGAACGTCGGCGTTCCGCCATCGGGTCCCATGGACGACCTTGCGTTCCGGCTCGCGAACCGTCTGGTCGGCAATCCGCCCGGCACCGCGGGTCTCGAGCTCACGGTGAGCGGACCCACGCTGCGCTTTCATGCCGATGCGGTGATCGCGCTTGCCGGCGCGCGCATGCAGGCGAAGCTCGACGGCGAGTCGGTGCCGTGGTGGCAGCCGGTGCGCGTCGCGGCGGGCCAGACACTGACGATTGGCGGTCTCGAGGGCGCAGGTCAGCGCGCGTATCTCGCCGTGCGCGGCGGACTCGACGTGCCGCCGTACATGGGCAGTCGCGCGACGTTCACGCTCGGACGCTTCGGCGGGCATGCGGGTCGTGCGTTGCGCGCCGGGGACATCCTGCATCTCGCGTCCGTCGAAGAATTCCCGAGCTCTGCGGATGTTCAGCCGATTCCCGAGACGCCGCTGCCGGCGGAGCTCATTCCCGCGTACGGCACGCACTGGGACATCGCGGTGACGTACGGTCCGCACGGTGCACCGGACTTCTTCACGGAAGACGACATCCGGACGTTCTTCGCCACCGACTGGAAGGTGCACTACAACTCGAGCCGCACCGGTGTGCGGCTCATCGGACCGAAGCCGCAGTGGGCGCGGCCGGACGGCGGTGAGGCAGGGCTGCATCCATCCAACATTCACGACAACGCCTACGCCATCGGCTCCATCGACTACACGGGTGACATGCCGGTGATCCTGGGGCCGGACGGTCCGAGCCTCGGCGGATTCGTCTGTCCGGTGACGATCATCAGCGCGGAGCTGTGGAAGATCGGTCAGCTCCGTCCGGGCGACACGCTGCGCTTCCATCTCGTCGATGCAGAGGAGGCCGTCGCCAGGGCAGGGGCACTGGAAGAGACGATAGCGACGCTGCGTCCCGCAGCCCCGGGAGTCATCGCGAGCACGGCGGCATCGCGCACGACATCGTGCAGCTCACGAAGCCGCTCCAATCAGTCTGCGAAGCCACTCGGGCGTACGAGCCCGATCATCGAGCAGCTGTCTGCGACGCGCGACCGGCCTGCGGTGTGCTATCGCCGCGCGGGCGACGCGAATCTGCTCATCGAGTACGGTCCGCTCGTGCTCGATCTCGAGCTGCGCTTCCGCGTGCATTCGCTGATGCAGTGGCTCGAGGAGCATCCGCTGCCCGGCGTGCAGGAGCTGACGCCCGGCATCCGTTCGCTCCAGGTCCGGTACGACAGCCGCGTGCTCGGCGAGCGCGAGCTCGTCGCGCGGCTCGTTCAGGCGGAAGACGAGTTGCCTTCGATCGAGGACCTGTGCATCCCGAGCCGCATCGTGCACCTGCCGCTCTCGTGGGACGACCCCGCGACGCGGCTCGCCATCGAGCGCTACATGCGCTCGGTGCGCGCGGATGCGCCCTGGTGCCCGAGCAACATCGAGTTCATCCGCCGCATCAACGGGCTGGATTCGATCGAGGACGTGCGGCGCATCGTGTTCGAGGCGAGCTATCTCGTGATGGGCCTCGGCGACGTGTATCTCGGCGCGCCCGTCGCGACGCCGCTCGATCCGCGACACCGGCTCGTCACGACGAAGTACAACCCCGCGCGCACCTGGACGCCGGAGAACGCCGTCGGCATCGGCGGTGCGTACCTCTGCGTGTACGGCATGGAAGGCCCGGGCGGCTATCAGTTCGTGGGTCGCACGGTGCAGATGTGGAACCGCGACCGCGTGACGGCCGAGTTCGAGCGTGGCCGGCCGTGGCTGCTGCGGTTCTTCGATCAGATCCGCTTCTTTCCGGTGAGCGCGGAGGAGCTGCTCCGCATCCGGGACGATTTTCCGCACGGGCGCTACCGGCTGAAGATCGAGGAGACCGTCCTCGATCTGCGCGAGTACAGACGCTTCCTCGCCGAGAACCGCGAGTCGATCGAGCGCTTCAAGGCGCGGCAGCAGGCGGCATTCGAGGCCGAGCGCGAGCGCTGGCGCGAAAGCGGTCAGTTTGCCGCCGCTCCCGAAGTCGAAACGGAGACCGACGAGCCGAAAGAGGAGGCGGCGATTCCGCCGGGTTGCGTCGGCGTGAGCGCGCCGGTCACGGGCAGTATCTGGCAGCTCGGCGTCTCGGCAGGACAGCGCGTCGCGGCGGGGCAGGAGCTGCTCGTGATCGAAGCCATGAAGATGGAGATCCCGCTCACCGCGGCGAACGACGGAACCGTGGTCGAGCTTCGCTGCGCACGCGGCAGCACGATCTCCGCCGGCGACACGCTGCTCGTCATCCGGCCCGACGCATGAGGAACGCCATGACCAGCGAGCTCCCGAGTCTCCTCATCGAAGACCTGCGGCGTGCCTATCGCGAAAGACGCTTCACGCCGGCCGAGCTGATCACGAGCCTCCGTGAACGACTGGATGCCGCGCCGGACCGCGCAGTGTGGATCGCGCGGCTTCCTCTGGAGCGGATGCTCGAGCACGCACGTGCCCTGGAGAAGCGCCCGGTCGACGAGCTGCCGCTCTACGGCGTGCCTTTCGCCATCAAGGACAACATCGATCTCGCGGGCGTGCCCACAACGGCCGCATGTGCGGCATTCAGCTATGTGCCGGCGGAGTCCGCACCCGTAGTGCAGAAGCTCATCGACGCCGGCGCGATTCCGGTCGGGAAGACCAATCTCGACCAGTTCGCCACGGGCCTCGTCGGCACGCGCTCGCCCTGGGGCGCCTGCCGCAATGCCTTCGATCCGCAGTACATCTCCGGCGGCTCGAGCTCGGGTTCCGCCGTCGCCGTCGCACTCGGGTTCGCGAGCTTCGCGCTCGGCACGGACACGGCCGGCTCCGGACGCATACCGGCAGCGTTCAACAACCTCGTAGGCCTGAAGCCCACGCGCGGCCGGCTGAGCACGCGAGGCGTCGTGCCGGCGTGCCGCTCGCTCGACTGCGTGTCGATCTTCGCGCTCACATCGGAGGACGCCGCGCGGGTGCTGACCGTTGCGGAAGGTTTCGATGCGGACGATCCGTACTCGCGGCGAGTGCGGACTCCTGCGAGCAGCGCCCGTCTCGCGCAGATCGAAGGGCTGCGCGTCGGTGTGCCGCGCGCGTCGCAGCTCGAGTTCTTTGGCGATGCGGAGTACGAGAGGCTCTTCGCCGAAGCGCTCGATCGCCTGAGCGCGCTCGGCGCGAAGCTCGTGGAAATCGACTTCGCGCCGTTCCTCGACGCGGCGCGCCTTCTCTACGAGGGCCCATGGGTTGCCGAGCGCTACGTGGCGATCGCCGCGCTCATCGAGGAACGTCCGGACGCACTCCATCCGGTGACGCGGCAGATCATCGAAGGCGGAGCGCGACCCACTGCCGCGGATGCCTTCCGCGCGCAGTACCGGCTCATGACCCTGAGGCGTGCGACCGAGGCGACATGGGATTCGATCGACGTGCTCGTGACGCCGACCGCGGGCACGATCTACCGCATCGAGGACGTCGAGCGCGAACCGCTGCTCCTCAACAGCCGTCTCGGTTACTACACGAACTTCGTGAACCTGCTCGATCTCTCCGCCGTCGCGGTGCCGGGCGGCTTCCGGCGCGACGGATTGCCATTCGGCATCACGCTCATCGCGCGCGCGTTCGAGGAGCGTCCGCTCCTTGCACTCGCCTCGAGGCTGCACCGCGCTGCCGGCACCGGACTCGGCGCGCTGGAGCAGCCGATTCCGGCTGACGATGCGTTCGGGCGGCCGGCATCACCTGCCGGAACGATTCCGCTCGCCGTGTGTGGCGCGCACATGGAAGGTCTGCCGCTCAACCGGGAGCTCGTCTCCCGAGGAGCCGTCTTCCTGCGGCGGACGCGAACGGCGCCGGTCTATCGCTTCTATGCATTGCCCGGCGGCCCGCCCGCGAGGCCCGGTCTCGTGCGCGTGGCGCAGGGCGGAGCGCCCATCGAAGTGGAAGTGTGGTCGATCCCTGAGGAGCAGCTCGGCTCCTTCATGGCCGGCATCCCCGCGCCGCTCGGCATCGGACGCGTGCAGCTCGAGGACGGCAGCAGCGTGCCCGGCTTTCTCTGCGAGGCCATCGCGACCGAAGACGCACGCGACATCACCGCGCTCGGCGGCTGGCGGGCCTGGCTCAAGCTGTCGGGATCGTAGATCCGCCCGCCCTTCACGCGCTCTCACGCCGCCAGGATTGAAAGAGCAGAGCCCAGAGCGGACCGAAGACGAACCAGAAGAAGGCACAACCGGCAGCAATGAACCGCCAGTCGCGAAGCGCCTGCGTCGCAGCATCGTCGCCGACGAACGCGATGAGCCCCATGAGCAGCACCAGAGTGATCGCGACCGCCACGAGACAGCGCACCCAGAGCGCGAGCTCATAGCGCACGGCGGCCCAGCCGCGGTTCGGCGCCTTCGGCGGCGCGGGCCCGCCCGCAAACCGGTGTGCGAAGTGACGGTCCGCCCAGGCCACCGTGATCCCGCCGAACGCGACGGTGAAACCGACGTACGCCGCTGCGAGACCATGCGCGAACGTCGCCGCCGTGCCGCCGCGGAGATCCAGCGCCGTGAAGGCAAGGAGAGCGAGGTCGATCAGCGGCAGGGAGAGCAGCAGAAAGCGGCTGAGCGTGCTGCGCTGAAGGAGGTAGCGCGCCGCAAGGCCCAGGATCAGCACGATCCAGAATGCGACCTCACAGCCCACGATGAGCAGGTACAGAATGGGCGACTGCATTGCTCGAAGCGGCGTCCTCGTTCGAACGAACTTCGCTACCGCGCGGCGAGGCTTGGGGAAGGCTGCGCGCGTGCCGGCGCGGGCGCGCAAATCGTAGAGCGTGCGCGGCGTTTCGAGAATCTGCCCGATGAGAGGCCCTGATGACGGCGGGCGGATACTCGAGGAGTGTCGGTCTCGTCAGGCTTCCGCCGGTGGCTGCAGCATGCCGATCAGCACACCCGCGCCGTCCATGAGGGCGAACGCGACGAACACCACCGCCAGCGTCGTGCTGCGGCAGAGAACCAGAAGGCGGGGCGCCAGGTAGCCGTCGTAGGTCATCTGCTCGGTGAGCCTCCAGATGAACGGCCACACCAGCAGACCGTAGAGAGCGGCCGGGAAGGGGAGGGACCCGAAGAGCAACGGCGGCGTGAGCGTCCCGTATACGAGCCAGCCTGCCGCGTAGACGCCACCGAAAATGAACACGAGGCTCATGGGGACGAGCACCAGGCCGAGCAGCACGTCGCCGGCAAGGCGCGTGCGCGAGAAACCGACCAGCTCGAAGAGGTCAATGCCTTGGCCGCGCGCGCGAAGAGCATCAGCGCCGGACCGCGCCACGTCAGCGCGCCGGCCACCTGCCGCCGGACGAGCGCCTCGCTGGAGTTCGAGTCGGCGGATCGAGTGTTCGCATCCTCGGGGGAGGTCTGCATCCCGGATCGTCCTTGATCCCTGCGGTTGACGCCTGCGCGTTATTCCTCGTAGCGGCTCGTCGATTCCCGGTTGCGCTTGTAGAGTTTCGTCTGCGGAAACGGCGGCAGCCACGACTCGCGCCGGATCGTCCAGAGCTCGTAGGTCGGCTTCAGCTGATCCGGAGCATCCAGCGCGCCAAGGTTCACCTCGACTTCGTCTCCACTTCGTCCGAACACGGACGAGCCACAACGGGGGCAGAAGTGGCGCCCGGCATACGCGCGCGTTTCACCTTCGACCGTCACCGCTTCCTGAGGAAATATCGCCGACGCGTGGAACAGCGCCCCGTGATGCTTGCGGCAGTCGAGGCAATGACAGATGCCAACGCGAAACGGTCGTCCTGCTGCCACGATGCGAACGTTGCCGCACAGGCAGCCGCCGGTGAATCTCTCCATGACCTGTCTCCCCTGGTATCGAATGAACACAGCGGCTGCGGCAGATTCATGCGTCAGCCGTTCCTCCATCCGACCGAGGATACCGCGCTCCTGTCGATCGGTTCATTTGGCAACGTTCCGGGCAGCTTCTTGAACCGCGTCTCCGTTCCGGCACAGCATCCTCGAGGTGGTCGGATTGAGCGGACTGTCGCGTGGCTGATCGCAAGCGGCGACTACACTTGTACTTCCTGAAGGCGACGCTCCAGGCGGTGAAGGCCTTTGAGAATCTCCTCCCGGTTCCTGGCTGCCTTCATGCACTTTGGCAGTCGCGTGAACATCGACCACTTATGCGCTGGAGAAATCATCGCGGCGCCACGTGACAGGTAGCTCGGCGACGTGATGGCATCCCTGGCACTCGACGGACACCGTCCGGCGATCCCGGTCGTTCAGTTCGCTCTTCCGCGCGGTCGCTTCGAGCCACTTCCTTCCGCAACTCGGGCAGCGCTGAAAGGCGCGTCCGACTACTGGGCCGAATCATGTGTCTTCCTGATGATCGCGTGTGAACGAGCAACGGAGACATGAAATGCGAGCGGAGCGCACTTTGAACGGAATGGCCGACTGAATCTCGCTTCGGACGAGAGCAGGACCGCTGCAGGACGGACAGACCGTGAGGACAGTGTGCGCATACGAACCGAGTGTCCTCAAGGGCTCGAGGCATCGTACCCTGGTTTCGCGACTTGGCATTTCAGACGCTGGAACTGGAGCGCCACGCAGTCCTGCGGTCCCGCAGCACTCATACTCTGCACGCGAGCGCATCGAGCCGCTCCATGAAAGTCGCCGCCCCGCGAGTCTACGATCACGCGGGGCGGGGCTTTGCAAAGGCACAGGGGAACCGCGGCAAGCGATTAGAGGAACATTCCGCCCGAGGCCTCGATACGCTGCGCGTTGATCCATGCCGTTTCCGGCGCGAGGAGGGCTGCAACGACGCCGCCGATGTCATCCGGCTTCCCCGCGCGCCCGAGCGCCGTCTGGGATGCCACGAACGCGTTGAGCTCGGCATTGTCGCGCACGGCGCCGCCGCCGAAGTCCGTCTCGATGGCGCCGGGCGCGAGCACGTTCACCGAGATCCGGCGCGGACCCAGCTCCTTCGCGAGGTATCGCGTGAGGACCTCGACGCCTCCTTTCATCGCCGCATACGCGGAATAGCCCGGCAGGGCGAAACGCGCGAGCCCGCTCGAAACGTTGAGTATCCGCCCGCCGTCCGCGATCAGAGGCAGCAGCTTCTGAGTCAGGAAGTACACGCCCTTGAGATGAATGTTCACCAGCTCGTCGAACTGCTCTTCGGTCGTCTCGGAGAAGGTGGCTCGAATCCCGATGCCCGCGTTGTTCACCAGGTAATCGAAGCTGTCGCGTGTCCAGTGCTGGTGCAGGGCGTTCCGCAACTGCTCGACGAAGGTGTCGAACGTCGCGACCTTGCTGACATCCAGTGGCAGTGCCGCGGCCGTGCGGCCGTGCTTGCGGATCTCGGCGACGACGTTCTCCGCTTCCTGAGCGTTGCTTCGATAGGTGATCACGACATCCGTGCCGGCCTCCGCGACTCTGATGGCCGCGTTACGTCCAAGGCCGCGGCTGCCGCCCGTGATGACTGCGATGCGCTGCTGTGTGGTCATGGTTCATTCCTCCTGAATGAGTGCTCGCAGGCTAGCGGTGCGGGGGTTCCGCATAAACCGGGGCGGTGCGACCATAGTGTTCAATTCCGCTGAACGATCGCCCCGTGATGAGCCGACTCGAGTCCAAGCAGATGTTCGTTCGGGTGGCCGAGCTCGGGAGGTTCACGCGCACCGCGGAAGCAATGGGTGTGCAGAAAGCGACCGTCTCCATGGCCATCCGTCGGCTCGAGGAGCAGGTCGGTACGCGCCTGCTGCACAGGACCACGCGCAAGGTGCAGCTCACTCAGGACGGCCGCGCGTTCTACGAACGCTGCCGCGATCTGCTCGCGCAGGTGGAGGACGCGGCGTGAGCTCGCCGCAGAGCGCTATTCCGGATACAGCGTCGCGTCGAGCGGCACATTTCCGTCGAGCCACACCCACTGCTCGCGAATGTACGCAGTGCGCGACCCCATTCCGTCGCCGAAGTCACCGGGATACCGATAAGCCACGTAGAAGTGCCTGCCTCCGTGGCTGCCGAGACGCGCGCCTGACAACAGTCGCGGGCCGCGGTGACTGGCGATGAACGCATCGGCCTTCTCGCGCGCCTGTGCTTCCGATGCACCTTCAGGAAGGACGAACACGAGCACGAACGCTTCGGGATTGCGTCGTCCGTCGAAGGCGGCAAAGAAAAAGAAACCTTCGCCTTCGTCCGAGCTGACCTGCTCGAACTCGAGTCCTTCAGGCACGTACGTGTAGAACGGCAGCGATGCGTCTGGCTGGACGAGGTACGCGCGTATCGTCTCCTGCGTGCCTTCGATGCGGAGGAAGTCCTGCTTCTCCTGTGGTCGAGCCGGCGTTTGCGGCTGATCGGTGCCGGACCGATCGTCCGCAGGAATGGCCGGCACGGCCTGCGCTTCGGTCGCTCTGCCTTCATCCTGCGTTGCCGTCTCCTGGCCGTTGCTGCACGCGGCGACCATCAGCGCGAACAAGGGCAACCACCTCGACATCTTTGACGCCATGTCTGTCCCGCCTCGCATCGGAGTAACGCCCCTTGCGGTGTCGCGCTTACAGGAAGAAATCACGCGTGCTTTCAAAGCAGATCCCGCAGCCGGTAATACATCATCGCCAGCACCAGGGCAGGGCGGCGGAGCAGCGGCCCGCCGGGAAAGTTTCCGTGCGGGATGCGCGCGAAGACATCGAACCGCTCGGCAGTGCCCGCAACGGCTTCCGCGACGAGCTTCCCTGCGATTCCGGTCAGTGCCATGCCGTGACCCGAGAATCCCTGCAGGAAATAGACGTTCGGCGCGAGCCGGCCGAAGTGGGGCGCGCGGTTGAGGGTGAGGTCGACGTAACCGCCCCAGGCGTACTCGATGCGGACGTCGGAGAGCTGGGGAAACACCTTCAGCATCCGCTTGCGCGTCGAGACGGGTGAGACGAAGGCGTCGACGCCGGAGTAGGCGACGCGTCCGCCGAACAGCAGCCGGTGGTCGGCTGAGCGCCGGAAGTAATCGAGCACCCAGTTGAGGTCGGAGACTGCCGCGTTGTTCGCGATGAGCTTCTCGGCGCGCTCCTCGCCAAGAGGCTCGGTCGCGACGATGTAGGTGCCGACGGCCATGATCTTCGACCGGAGCTCTGGCGCCGTGCGGCCAAGGTAGGCATTGCCGCAGAGGACGAGGTGCTCGCAGCGCACTTCGCCCTGCGGCGTGCGCACGACGACGCGTGCTCCTGGCTCGAAGCGCACCGCTCGCGTGGACTCGAATACGCGGGCGCCGCTGCGCTCCGCCGCGGCGGCGAGTCCCAGTGTGTAGTTGAGCGGGTGCAGATGACCGCCGTTCGCGTCGTAGAGCGCGGCGAGGTAGCGGTCGGTGTCGAGGAGGGTGCGGAGCTCCGCGCGCTCGATGAACCGCACGCTCGTGTAGCCGTAGCGGTGCAGTGTCTCGAGCTCCTCGCGCAGCTCCTCGACGTGCCGGGGTTTGACGGCGACCTGCATCTGGCCGTCGACCCAGTCGCAGTCGATAGCGTGGCGTGCGATGAGCTCGCGCATCAGCGCGATGCCTTCGACGGTGACGTCCCACACGCGGCGCGCGTCGTCGGGACCGATCAGCCGCTCGAGCTTCTCCTGACCCGCGGCAATGCCCGGAAGGACCTGGGCGCCGCTGCGTCCCGAGGCGCCCCAGCCGATGCGCTGCGCTTCGAGCAGCACGACGCGGTACCCGCGCTCGGCAAGGTGCAGGGCGGCCGAGCATCCGGCGATGCCGCCGCCGACGACGCACACGTCGCAGTCGACCGCGCCCTGGAGCGGAGGGCGCACCGGCGCGGGATGGGCGGTCGCGGCATAGTAGGAGTCGACGTAGGCGGGGCGATTCACGATCGGAGTCTACTTATTAAGTAAAACCCAGACGTTTAAATTTCTTGACATTCTTCCCATGCCGGGAACGGCGAGGATAAGGATCGGGGAAGGCGGGCGGCAAACCCGGGCCGCACCGCACCGTTTCGAGCCCGACATTCGCCCATTGCGAGGCAGTCGGCAGTTCTCCGACAGACTCCGGGCCCCCTGTGCCGGCCGTCCGATGGGAACCCCTGCACTGTGGTCTAATAGAGCGTCGGCTGCGTCTGCAGCCTGTGGCTGTCTAGAATAATAGACGCTGGTTGGATCTATGCCTTCGAGGCGCCCCGTAATCGGTATTTCTGCCTGTCGCCGTGAGCTCGGGCCTCATCCGTTCCACATCGTGGGCGAGAAGTACATCCAGGCGATCCTCGAGGCGGCGGGTGCGCTGCCGATGCTCATCCCCGCGCTCGGTGAGTCGCTCGGGTTCGACGAGCTGCTCGCGAGCGTGGACGGCATTCTGCTGACGGGCAGCGCTTCGAACGTCGGGCCGCACTACTACGGCGACGAGCCGAGCGAGCCCGACACGCTGCTCGACCCGCACCGCGACGCCACGACGCTGCCGCTGATCCGCCGCGCCATCGACGCGGGCATTCCGCTGCTCGGGATCTGCCGCGGCTTCCAGGAGATGAACGTCGCCTTCGGCGGGACGCTGGCGCAGAAGCTGCACGAGGAGCCCGGCATCACGGATCACCGCGAGGACGAATCGCAGCCGCTCGAGGTGCAGTACGGGCCGGCGCACGACGTGATCCTGGAGCCCGGCGGACTGCTGCATCGGCTCGCAGGCACCGACCGCATCCGCGTCAACTCGCTGCACGCGCAGGGCGTGCGGCGTCTGGGTGAAGGCCTGCGCGTGGAGGCGCGGGCACCGGACGGTGTCATCGAAGCCTTCACGGTCGAGAACGCGCCCGGCTTCGCCGTGGCGGTGCAGTGGCACCCCGAGTGGAAGGCAATGAGTAACCCATTTTCGCGCGCGCTGTTCGGCGCCTTCGGGGCTGCCGCCCGCGAGCGCGCGCAGACAAGGTGAGCACACGCATGACGAGCGAGATTCAGAAGTTCTTCCGCGATCACGGCATCTCGGAAGTGGAGGCGATCGTCCCGGACATGACGGGCATTGCCCGCGGGAAGATCATGCCGGCGGAGAAGTTCGCGGAAGAGGAAGGCATCCGCCTGCCCGAGAGCATCTTCCTGCAGACGGTCACGGGCGACTATCCGCCCGAGCCGGGTGAGGCGATGAGCCCGGCGGAGATCGACATCATCCTGAAGCCCGATCCCAAGACGGTGCGCCGGGTGCCGTGGGCGGCGGAGCCCACCGCGCAGGTGATCCATGACTGCTTCTACGCCGACGGGCGCCGCGTCGCCATGGCGCCGAGGCACGTGCTGCGCAACGTGGTGGAGCTCTACGCGCAGCGGGGCTGGGAGCCGGTGGTGGCGCCGGAGCTCGAGTTCTACCTCGTCGAGCCCAACACGGACGCCGACTACCCGCTCAGGCCGCCGGTCGGGCGCTCGGGACGCGCCGAGCCGGGCCGTCAGTCCTACAGCATCGCGGCGGTCAACGAGTTCGATCCGCTGTTCGACGACGTCTACCAGTTCTGCGAGGACCAGGAGATCGCCATCGACACCCTGATCCACGAGGACGGCGCGGCGCAGATGGAGATCAACCTCCTGCACGGCCATCCGCTCGACCTCGCGGACCAGGTGTTCCTCTTCAAGCGCACCGCGCGCGAGGCGGCGCTGCGCCACAAGATGTACGCCACCTTCATGGCGAAGCCTCACGCCCGCGAGCCGGGCAGCGCCATGCACATCCACCAGAGCGTGGTGGACATCCGCACGCGGCGGAACATCTTCAGCAATCCCGACGGCACGCCCTCGCAGCTCTTCTTCTCGCACATCGCGGGTCTGCAGCGCTATCTCCCGGGCGCGATGGCGCTCCTGTGCCCCAACGTGAACTCCTACCGGCGCCTCACGCGCTGGCAGACGGCGCCCATCAACGTGCACTGGGGCTACGACAACCGCACGGCGGGCCTGCGCGTGCCGATGTCCACCCCGGAGTCGCGCCGCGTGGAGAACCGCGTAAGCGGCGCGGACGCCAACCCCTACATCGCCATCGCCGCCTCGCTCGCCTGCGGCTACCTCGGCATGGTCGAGGGGCTGCAGCCGTCGGAGCCGGTCTCGGGCAGCGCGCACGAGCTGCCGTTCGGGCTGCCGCGCTCGCTCGACGAGGCGCTACGGAAGCTCCGCGAGTGCGAGCCGCTCGTGCGGATCCTCGGCGAGCCGTTCGTCACGGCGTTCTCCATCGTCAAGGAAGCGGAGTACGAGGTGTACCTGCAGGTGATCAGCTCCTGGGAGCGCGAGCACCTGCTGCTCAACGTCTGAAAATCTTCTCTTGCCGGTCGGGCTGATATATAAAGCGCCCTGCCGGAAGCCGCGCCCGGCGCGGGGGCTGCGCGGCCGCTCCACCTCCACGTCCGACCGGGAAGACAATCTCCATGAACATCGCCGCTCGCTCGCTGTGGCCCGGCGCCGCAGTGATCCTCCTTCTTCTTACCGCCTGCGGCGGCGGCTCGCAGCCGCCTGCCGGCAGCGCCGGTGAGCAGGCCGGAGCCTCCGCGCAGGGGGCCGCCGACGAGGAAAAGGTCGTCAACGTCTACAACTGGTCCGACTACATCGACGAGTCGGTGGTCGCCGAGTTCGAGAAGGAGTTCGGCATCCGCGTCAACTACGACGTGTTCGACTCCAACGAGGTGCTCGAGACGCGCCTGCTCGCCGGTAACACGGGGTACGACGTCGTCGTGCCGTCCGCCTCGTTCCTCGAGCGGCAGATCAAGGCCGGCGTCTTCCAGAAGCTCGACAAGTCGCAGCTTCCGAATCTGCAGCACCTCGACCCGCAGCTCGTCGAGCGCGTCGCGCTCCACGACCCGGGCAACGAGCACTCGGTCATCTATCTCTGGGGCACCACGGGTCTCGGCTACAACGTGGACCAGATCAGGAAGCGCATGCCCGACGCGCCGCTTCAGAGCTGGCGCCTGCTCTACGATCCCGAGGTGGCGAAGAACTTCGCCGACTGCGGCATCTCGGTGCTCGATGCACCATCGGAGGTCATCGGCACCGTGCTGATGCATCTCGGCAAGGACCCCAACAGCGAGGAGCAGGCGGATCTCGAGGCGGCCGAGAAGGTGCTGATGGCGATCCGGCCGTACGTGCGCTACGTGCACTCCTCGCGCTACATCGATGACCTGGCGAACGGCGAGATCTGCCTCGCGCTCGGCTGGAGCGGCGACGTCCTGCAGGCGCGCGACCGGGCCCGTGAGGCCGGCCGCGGCGTCACGGTCGGCTACAGCATCCCGCAGGAGGGCACGATCGTGTTCTTCGACATGCTGGCCATTCCGGCGGACGCGCCCCATCCGCGCAACGCGCACCTCTTCATCAACTTCCTGCAGCGGCCGGAGATCGCCGCGCGCAACTCCTCCGCCGTGAACTTCGCGACGCCGAACACGGCGGCCTGGCCGCTCGTGGCCGAGTCGGTGCGGAACGATCCCATCGTCTATCCGCCGCAGGAGGTGCTGGCGAAGCTCCAGCCCGATCTCGCGGAGTCTCCGCGCTTCACGCGCCAGCTCACGCGCACGTGGACGCGCTTCAGGACGGGGAAGTGAGACCGGAGCCGCTCGACCCCTGGCGCGATCCCAAGGCCGAACCCTATGTGCGCATCGAGGGGGTCACCAAGAAGTTCGGCGACTTCGTCGCGGTAAACGACGTCTCGCTCGAGATCTACCGCGGCGAGATCTTCTGCCTGCTCGGCGGCTCGGGCTCGGGCAAGACGACGCTGCTGCGCATGCTGGCCGGCTTCGAGCAGCCGACCGCCGGCCGCATCGTCATCGACGGGCAGGACATGACGGGTATCCCGCCGTACGACCGGCCCGTGAACATGATGTTCCAGTCGTACGCGCTCTTCCCGCACATGACGGTGGAGAAGAACATCGCGTTCGGCCTCGAGCAGGAGCGTCTGCCCAAGGGCGAGATCGCCGCGCGGGTCGCGGAGATCCTCGAGATCGTCAAGATGACGCCCTACGCGAAGCGCAAGCCGCACCAGCTCTCGGGCGGGCAGCGGCAGCGCGTGGCGCTCGCGCGCGCGCTCGTGAAGCGGCCGAAGCTCCTGCTGCTCGACGAGCCGCTCGGCGCGCTCGACAAGAAGCTGCGCGAGCACACGCAGTTCGAGCTCATCAACATCCAGGAGCGGCTCGGCGTCACGTTCATCGTCGTCACGCACGATCAGGAAGAGGCGATGACGCTCGCCTCGCGCATCGGCGTGATGAACCACGGCACCATCGCCCAGGTCGGCACGCCGACGGAGATCTACGAGTTCCCGGCGAACCGCTTCGTCGCGGACTTCATCGGCTCGGTGAACATGTTCGAAGGGCGCCTCGTCGAGGACGAGCCGGACTACGTGCGCGTCGAGTCGCCCGAGCTCGGCGCGACGATCTACGTCTCTCACGGCATCAGCTCGCCGCCCGATGCGCGCGTGTGGGTCGCGATCCGGCCGGAGAAGATCGCCATCAGCCGCGAGCGGCCCGACGCGCAGGAGAACGTGGCGCGCGGCGTCGTGCGCGAGGTGGCGTACATGGGCGACCTGTCCATCTATCTGGTGCAGATCGACTCCGGGAAGATGGTGCGAGTCACGCAGCCGAACATCACGCGTCACGCGGATGGACGCATCACCTGGGACGAGGCGGTGTACCTCTCGTGGGATCCGACCAGTCCCGTGGTGCTGACGCAGTAGGGTCCGCATCGTGAGCGTGCAGGGCGGACGCGTCGGGCGGCGACTGGTAGTGGCTGTGCCCTACCTGTGGCTGCTGCTGTTCTTCCTCGTTCCGTTCGTCATCGTCCTCAAGATCTCGTTCTCCGAGGTCCGGCTGGCGATGCCGCCGTATGCGCCGCTCCTCGAGTGGACCGGCGACAGGCTCGCGGCCATCCGCATCAACTTCGAGAACTACTCGTACCTGTTCACCGATCCGCTGTACGTCAGCGCGTATCTCTACTCGCTGAAGGTGGCGGCGGTCTCGACGGTGCTCTGTCTGCTGATCGGCTATCCGATGGCGTACGCCATCGCGCGGGCTCCGGGCACGTGGCGCAGCGTCCTGCTGATGCTCGTCATCCTGCCGTTCTGGACCTCGTTCCTGCTGCGCGTGTACGCGTGGATCGGCCTGCTGCGCAACAACGGTCTCATCAACAACGCGCTGATGGCGCTCGGCATCATCGACGAGCCCATCACCATGATGCAGACCGACTTCGCGGTGTACGTCGGCATCGTGTACGCGTATCTGCCGTTCATGATCCTGCCGCTCTACGCCAACCTCGAGAAGCACGATCCGATGCTGCTCGAGGCGGCGGCCGATCTCGGCGCGCGGCCGATCACCGCGTTCCTGCGCATCACGCTGCCGCTCTCGGTGCCGGGCATCGTGGCGGGATCGCTGCTCGTGTTCATCCCGGCCGTCGGCGAGTTCGTCATTCCCTCGCTCCTCGGCGGCGCCGATCAGCTCATGATCGGCCGCGTGCTGTGGGACGAGTTCTTCTCGAACCGCGACTGGCCGGTGGCGAGCGCCGTGGCGATCGTGATGCTGCTGCTCCTGGTGGTGCCGATCATGCTGTTCCAGCGCTTCGAGCGGCGTGAGCTGGAGGAGCGGGCATGAAGCGCAGCGGCTGGTTCTCGCGCACGGCGCTGATCCTCGGCCTCGGCTTCCTGTACGTGCCGATCATGTCGATGATCGTCTACTCGTTCAACAACTCGCGCCTGGTCACGGTGTGGGATTCGGCGAACTCGCCCACGCTCAGGTGGTACTTCGAGCTGTTCCGCAACGAGCAGATCCTTTCGGCTGCCTGGCTCTCGATCAAGGTTGCCGCGCTCGCGGCGACGGGTGCCGTCGTGCTCGGCACGCTGGCCGGCGTGGCGCTCGCGCGCTTCGGGCCCTTCCGCGGGCGCACGCTGCTCTCGGGCCTGGCCACGGCGCCGCTCGTGATGCCCGAGGTGATCACGGGCCTGTCGCTCCTGCTGCTCTTCGTCGCGCTCGAGCAGGCGATCGGCTGGCCGCAGGGCCGGGGCATGCTCACCATCACGCTCGCGCACATCACCTTCACCATGGCCTACGTCACGGTGGTGGTGCAGTCGCGCCTCACGGGCTTCGACGACTCGCTCGAGGAGGCCGCGATGGATCTCGGCGCGCGGCCGGCAACCGTCTTCTTCCGCATCACGCTGCCGCTCATCGCGCCGGCCATCATCTCGGGCTGGCTGCTGGCCTTCACGCTCTCGTGGGACGACCTCGTGATCGCACAATTCGTGGCGGGGCCGGGGTCGAGTACACTGCCCATGGTCATCTTCTCGAAGGTGCGCCTCGGCGTGAGCCCGGACGTCAATGCGCTCGCGACCATCATGGTGCTGATCGTGGCGATCGGCGTCGTCGTCGCGGCGCTGCTGATGCGCAGGCGCGAGCGGCGCCGGGAGCGGGAGGTTCAGGCCGCGACCGCGGCCAATCTGTAGCCGCAGGGCGAGGACATGGAACGGATTCTCCTCGGGATCGACGTCGGAGGCTCTTCGATCAAGGCCGGTCTGGTCGATGTCGAGGCGGGACGGCTCGTCTCCGAGCTGATCTCGACGCCCACGCCGCAGCCGGCATCGCCTCAGGCCGTCGTCGACGCCATCGCAAAGCTCGTATCGCGCATGCCGAAGAGCGACGGGCCGGTGGGATTCGCGTTCCCGAGCGTCGTCAAGAACGGGAAGGCGCGCACGGCCGCCAACGTCGACCGCGCGTGGATCGGCACCGACGGTGCGGCGCTGCTCGGCGACGCGCTCGGCCGGAAGGTCGTCTTCCTGAACGATGCCGACGCGGCCGGCATCGCCGAGATGCACGTTGGAGCCGGGCGGGGTCTTCGCGGCACGGTGATCGTGCTGACCTTCGGCACGGGGATCGGCTCGGCGCTCTTCAACGACGGCGTGCTGTGGCCCAACACGGAATTCGGTCACGTGGAGTTCCACGGGAAGGACGCGGAGCTCTGGGCCTCGGCGCGCGTGCGGACCGAGGAGCGCCTCGACTTCCCGGCGTGGATCGAGCGGGTGAACGAGTTCCTCGCGTACATGCACGGGCTGCTCTGGCCCGATGCCTTCATCTTCGGCGGCGGCGTGAGCGATCGCTTCGACGAGTTCTCGTCGCTCCTGCGTTCGCCGTGTCCGGTCTATCCCGCGCGTCTCGGCAGTCAGGCGGGGGTGATCGGGGCGGCGCTCGCGGCCGCGCACTTCGGCTGAGCGCACGCGAGTGACGGAAGGGGGGTTGATCGCGCGCCATGAGCCGCCGCCCGGAGAGCAAGCTGCCCGACGTGGGCACCACCATCTTCACGGTGATGTCGCGCCGCGCCGGCGAGCTCGGCGCCATCAACATCGGGCAGGGTTTCCCGGACTACGACATCGATCCGCGGCTCGGTGAGCTCGTCACGGAAGCGATCGCCGCCGGCCACAACCAGTACGCGCCGATGGAAGGCGCGATCGAGCTGCGTCAGCGCATCGCGGAGAAGCTCTTCGCGTGCTACCGGGTTTCGGTCGACTGGGAGTCCGAGATCACCATCACGCTCGGTGCGACCGAGTCGCTGTTCTCGGTGATCCAGGCGGTCGTCGCGCCGGGCGACGAGGTCATCATGTTCGACCCGGCGTACGACTCCTACGAGCCTGCCGTGCGGCTCGCGGGCGGACGTTCTGTGCGGCTGCCGCTCGAGCCGCCGCAGTTCCGCTACGACTGGGACCGCGTGCGCGCGGCCGTGAACGATCGCACGCGGCTCATCATCATCAACACGCCGCACAATCCGTCCTGCACCGCGGCCACGCGCGAGGATCTCGAAGCGCTGGCCGCCGTGATCCGCGACCGCGACATCCTCGTGCTCTCCGACGAGGTGTACGAGCACGTGCTGTTCGACGGGCGCATGCACGCGTCCATCCTCACGCACGAGGAGCTGCGGACGAAGGGCTTCGCGGTCTTCTCCTTCGGCAAGACGCTGCACGCCACGGGCTGGCGCGTGGGCTACTGCGTGGCGCCGCCCGCGCTCACGCGCGAGCTGCGCAAGGTTCATCAGTTCAACACCTTCAGCATCCAGGCGCCGCTCCAGCATGCGATCGCGGCGTATCTCGCGGAGAAGCCTTCCGCCTGGCAGGGGCTCGGGGAGTTCTTTCAGACGAAGCGCGACCGCCTGCGCGCCGCGCTCGAGGGCTCGGGTTTCACGCTGCCGCCGGCGGAAGGGACGTTCTTCCAGCTCGTCGATTTCAGCGCCTTTGCGCCGCCGGGAGATCTCGAGTTCGCCGAGCGGCTGCTGACGGAAGGGGGCGTGGCGACCATTCCGCTCTCGCCGTTCTACCGCGATCCGCCGCCGCTTTCCGTCGTGCGGCTCTGCATCGCCAAGCGCGACGCCACGCTGGACGAAGCCGCGGCTCGCCTGCGAGCCTTTGCGGCACGCCAGTAGCGCACGGGCAGGAGGTAACGAGCCATGAAGCTGCGCGTGAGCATCGTCCAGCAGTCGCTCGAGTGGCAGGACGCGGCCGCGAACCGGGCCCGCTTCGAGTCGCTGCTCGAGCCCCTCGCGGGCGCCACCGATCTCGTCGTGCTGCCGGAGATGTTCACGACGGGCTTCAGCATGAGCCCGGAGACGCTCGCGGAGCCGCCCGGCGGGCCGACTAGCGAATGGCTCCTGCAGCTCGCGCGCAGGCTCGATGCGGTCGTGACCGGGAGCGTCATCACGCAGGACGGCGGGCGTTACTACAACCGCATGCTGTGGGCCCGCCCGGACGGCGCGCTCGCGCACTACGACAAGCGCCATCTCTTCCGCATGGCCGGGGAGCACGCGCACTACTCACCGGGTGAGAAGGCGCTCACCGTCGAGTGGCGCGGCTTCCGGGTGTGTCCGCTCGTGTGCTATGACCTGCGCTTTCCGGTGTTCAGCCGGCGGCGGGCGGAGCTGGATTACGACCTGCTCGTATACGCGGCGAACTGGCCCGCGGCCCGCCGGCACGCCTGGCGCACGCTGCTGATGGCGCGCGCCATCGAGAATCAGGCCTTCGTGGCCGGCGTGAACCGCGTCGGCACCGACGGCAAGGACATCGAGTACGTGGGCGACAGCGCCGTGTGCGACTTCCTGGGCCGGCACCTCGTGGATCTCGGCGCCGAGCCGGGGATCGCCACCGTGGAGCTGGATGGAGCCGCGCTGCGCGAATTTCGCGACCGATTCCCTGCGCATCTGGACGCCGACCGGTTTACCCTCGAGACGTCATGAAGAAGCCTACCCGAGTCAATCATCCGCCTCGCGTCGACGTGCCGGCCGACAACCAGCCGGTCGTCGCGCCGATCTACCAGACCGTCAAGTTCGAGTTCGAAACCGTCGACGAGACGCTGCGTCATCTGCGTGGCGAGCGTCCCGGGTTCTTCTATACGCGCACCTCGAACCCCACGCTCCGGCAGCTCGAGCTCCTGCTCGCGGAGCTGCAGGGGCGCGATGACTGCCTCGTGACGGCATCCGGCGTGAGCGCGGTGACGCAGACGCTGCTCGCGCTCACGAAGCAGGGCGATCACGTGCTGTGCTTCGTCGAGACCTACAACCCCACGCGGTACGTGATCCGCCGGCTCCTCGGCCGCTTCGGCGTGACGCACACGATGCTCTCCATCGAGGACGTCGCCGGCATGGAGCGCGTGCTCTCGAGCACGAAGACGCGCCTGGTTCTCTTCGAGAGCCCGACGAACCCGGTGACCAAGATCGCCGACATCCCGGCGATCACGGGACTCGCGCGCAAGTACAACGCGCTCACGGTGCTCGACAACACCTTCGCGGGGCTGCATCAGCACGGCGAGTTCGACATCGACGTGTACGTGCACAGCCTCACGAAGTACGCCTCCGGCGCGGGCGACGTGATGGGCGGCGCGGTCATCGCACGCAGCGACATCATCCGCACCATGCGCACGGACTTCGGCGTGATCGGCAACGTGCTCGATCCGCACGCCGCCTTCCTGATCCTGCGCGGGCTCAAGACCTACTTCGTGCGCTACAAGGCGCAGAGCGAGAGCGCGCAGCGCATCGCCGAGCTCCTCGCCGCACATCCGGCCGTCGCTCGCGTGCACTATCCGGGCCTTCCGTCCCACCCGCAGCATGCGCTCGCGCGCGCTCAGATGAAGGATTTCGGCGGCATCGTGACGTTCGATCTCAAGGGCGGGGCGGAAGCGGCGAAGCGCTTCGTCGAGGCGCTGAAGCTGTTCGCGCTCACGGCGAGCCTCGGATCGACGGAGTCGCTGGTCGTCGCGCCGCAGATGATGGCCGTGCGGGATCTCACGCCCGAGCAGCAGCGCATGTCGGCGATCACCGAGGGCACTGTGCGCCTCTCCATCGGGCTCGAGGACCCCGACGACCTCATCGAGGACGTCACGCGCGCCCTGGAAGCCGCCGGCGGGCAGTAGCGTTCCTGTGCTTCGGAAGGTGCGGCGCGGCTTCAGCGCCGCATCAGCCACATGATGAGCGACAGCACGACGCTGATGAGCAGCATCGTGGTGATCGGGAAGTAGAACCTGAAGCCCGGCCGGTCCACGACGATGTCGCCGGGCAGACGGAAGAGCGGCAGGCCCTTGAGCCAGGGCCACGCCAGCCCGATCGCGATCAGTATCGCTCCCAGTGTGATGAACAGCCGGTTCATCCGGACACCCTGACGAAACCACTTCCCCTATTGTAGAGCCGCGGCACGCAGGAGCCGTTCCTGCTGGCTCTGCGGCCGATAGGGCATGACCTCGAGCACCTCGCCGTCGAGGTGCCGCTGCTTCACCCGGTTCCAGAAGTGGGGCGTGAGCAGCTCGCCGTGAACGCGAAGGAAGAGCTCACGCTCCTCGTCGTCGAAGGGCAGGAAGCGGAGGAAGGTCTCGGGGAAGATGTCGTTGTCGGCGACGTAGAACCACGGCTCCGCGCGCATCTCGTCCTCGTGATTCGTGGCCTGCGGCAGCTCGCGGAAGTTGCAGTCCGTCACCAGACACAGCTCGTCGTAGTCGTAGAAGATCACGCGCCCGTGGCGCGTGACGCCGAAGTTCTTGAGCAGCAGATCGCCCGCGAAGATGTTCGTGTACGCCAGGTCGCGGATGCACTGCCCGTAATCGAGCACCGCGCGCAGCCGCTCGGCCCGGTCCGACGCCTGCATGTGCAGATTGAGCGGCCGCACGCGGCGCTCGATGTACACGTGCTCGAGCACCACGTCGGTGCCTTCGAGATGCGCGTTAGCCGACGCTTCGGAGAGCAGCTCGTCGAGGAGCTCCGGATCGAAGAGCGCGCGCGGCAGGCGCATGCGGCGGAACTCCTGCGCGTCGATGAGGCGCCCGGCGCGGTCGTGCCGGAAGACGAGCTGGTACTTCGCCGCCACTTCGTGCGGCAGCACGTTCTTCTGCGGCGGAACGCGGTCGCGGATGACCTTGAACACCACGTCGAACGAGGGGAGGGTGAAGCACACCATCACCAGACCCCGCTCGCCGGGCGCGTGCACGAAGCGGTCGCCGGCGGTCGCGAGGTGACGCATCAGCTCGCGGAAGCGTTCCGTCTTGCCCTGCTTCGCCCGGCCGAGCACCGTGAAGAGCTCGCTCACGGGCTTCCTGGGCAGGATCGACTTCAGGAACACGACCGCCTCGCCGACCCGCTCGAGATCGACGTGGTAGTACGAGCGCGTGAAGCCGAAGACGATGCTGACCTCGTCCTCGCGCAGCATCACCGCGTCCACGAGCAGCCCCTGCTCGGTGTTGCGCAGGGCAATGACGAGCGGCAGGCGGAAGCCGCGCCCGTCGATGCGTCCCACGAGATAAGCGCGCGTGAGCTGGTAGAACACCGGCCGGATGAGCTCGATCGAATCGACGGCACGCCGTTCCCCGAGCAGGTGCAGGCGCACGGTGATCGCCGACGCGACCTGCGCGACGCTGCGCTCGAAATCGCGCCACGGTGAGTGAAAGCGCAGGTCACCGAGCAGCTCCTCGATGAGCAGCACGAGCGAGCCGCGGTTGCGATAGACGTTCGTGACGACCCGGGAGCTGATGCTCGCGAGGGGATCGAGCTCCGTCGCGACGAACTCGATGTCCGGATCCACGCCCACCGTGCCGAAGAGCCGGCGGGTGATCGAGCTGAAGAACGTTCTGGTGAACTCGTTGTCGGGCAGGCCTTCGATCCGCGCGGCGAAGCTCGCACGGATGGCTTTCCACAGCTCCCGATCGAGCGCGCGCTCGCCGAGCTGTCGCTTCAGCTCACCGACCGTTCGTCCGACGTGACGTTCGTAGAGCTCGATGCGCTCGACCGCGTCGCGCTGGCTTCCCTTCCAGTCGCGCATTTCGAAGCGCAGCGGAGCGCGGCGGGTGATGGCGCGGAACTCCGCGTCGTAGGCCGCGAAGGCGTCGGCGATGCGGCCGGCGCAATCCTCGGCAATCCGTGCCAGGAGGAGGGCTTCGTCCATGCAAGGCAGTGTAGGTCAGCCCGACCGAGGCTGCACGGCGGAGGGTTGCGGGCCGGCACGGGCGCTCGTGCCGCATGCTTTGCGTTCGCGCGACATCCGGACGTTGCAATCGG
>QGVD01000037.1 GCA_003242685.1 Pseudomonadota bacterium
CGAGCGGGGGTTTGTGCGTGTGTCGCCGGTGTTGTGGCGCCCTCTCCCTCCCGCCGCGCCCCCCGCCCCCGGCCGCCGGCCGGCGGCCGCGGCGATCACCGGCACGCCCGCCTCGCGCAGCTTCGCTACGAGAGCGGCGCCGCGACCTACCTCGAGGTGCTCGATGCGCAGCGCGACCTCCTGAACGCCGAGCAGGGAGTCGTCCAGCTCCAGAGCGCCTTGCTTTCGAGTCGCGTCGCTCTGTTCGCGGCGCTCGGCGGCGGCACGCTCGGCACCGGCGACTAGCGAGGCGGCAGGAATGGACAGGAATCTGAGGAAGAAGATTGCCGCGGTTGCGGTTGCCGTTGTCGTCCTCGCGGTCGGCTGGTTCCTGTGGCGCACGCTGCAGCCGGAGGGTTACGGCGATGCCTTCGTGAGCGGCAACGGACGCATCGAGGCGACGGAGATCAATGTCGCCGCCAAGCTCGGCGGGCGCGTCGAGGACATCTACGTTCGCGAAGGCGACTTCGTGAAGGCGCGTCAGCCGCTCGCGAAGATGCAGGTCGTGACGCTCGAGGCGCAGCGCGACGAAGCGCGCGCGATGCATCAGCAGGCGATCACGTCGGTGGCGATCGCGAAAGCGCAGCTCGCAATGCGCCAGAGCGAGCTCGCCGCAGCGCAGGCCGCCGTCTTCGAGGCCGAGAGCGCGCTCGACGCCGCGGAACGGCGCCTGCGCCGCTCCGAGGTGCTCTCGAAGGAAGGGGCGTCCTCGGGTCAGGAGCTGGACGACGACCGTGCGCGCGTGCGCGCCGCAAGAGCCTCACTCGAGGCCGCGAAGGCGCGGGTCGTCGCCGCGGAGTCCGCCGTCGAAGCCGCGCGCACGCAGATCGCCGGAGCGGAAGCCGCCGTGGCTGCGGCCGCGGCGACCGTCGCACGCATCGAGGCGGACATCGAGGACAGTGTGCTCTCGTCGCCGCGCGACGGGCGCGTACAGTACCGGATCGCTCAGCCTGGCGAAGTGCTGGCGGCCGGCTCTCCGGTCCTCAATCTCGTCGACCTGTCCGACGTCTACATGACGTTCTTTCTGCCGGAGACCGTCGTCGGCCGTGTCGCGCTCGGCAGCGAGGTGCGCATCATTCTCGATGCCGCACCGGAGTACGTCATTCCGGCGAAGGTTTCGTTCGTCTCCGATACCGCTCAGTTCACGCCGAAGACAGTAGAGACGGCGAACGAGCGGCAGAAGCTGATGTTTCGTGTGCGCGCCCACATCGATCGCGACCTGCTGCAGAAGCACCTGACGCAGGTCAAGACAGGACTGCCCGGCGTCGCATGGCTGAAGCTCGACCCGGATGCCGTCTGGCCGAAGGCCCTCGAGATCCGAACACCCGAATGAGCGCCGTCATGCAGTCCACTTCTCCGGTCGCGGTGCTGGAAAACGTCAGCCTGCGATACCGGAAGGTGTGTGCGCTCGATCACATCGATCTCGAGATCCCTTCCGGCTGCATGGTGGGTGTCATCGGACCGGACGGCGTAGGCAAATCGAGCCTGCTTTCGCTTCTCGCCGGCACGCGCCAGGTTCAGGAGGGCAAGGTGACCGTGCTCGGCGCGGACATGTCGAGCGCGAGGAATCGCAATCGGGTCTGCCCCGACATCGCGTACATGCCTCAGGGGCTCGGCCGGAATCTCTATCCGACGCTGTCGATCGAGGAGAACCTGCAGTTCTTCGGGCGACTGTTCGGGCACGATGCCGCCGAGCGCCGCAGGCGCATCGATCTCCTCACCCGCGCGACGGGGCTGCAGCCGTTTCTCGATCGGCCGGTCGGCAAGCTCTCGGGCGGAATGAAGCAGAAGCTGGGACTCTGTTGCGCGCTGATCCATGACCCGAAGCTTCTGATCCTCGACGAGCCGACGACCGGCGTCGATCCGCTCGCGCGGCGGCAGTTCTGGGACCTCATCGACACGATCCGCAGGACGCGTCCCGGCATGAGCGTGATCGTCGCGACGGCCTACATGGACGAAGCCTCGCGCTTCGACTGGCTCGTCGCGATGGACGCAGGCCGAGTGCTCGCCGTCGGCACGCCGCAGGACCTGTACGAGCGCACCCACACGAAGTCGCTCGAGGCGGCGTTCATCGCCCTCCTCCCCGAGGAGAAGCGCCGCGGCCATACCGAGGTCACGATTCCTCCGCTGCCCCCGGCACGGGAAGACGACATCGCGATCGAGGCAAGAGATCTCACGATGCGGTTCGGCGACTTCGTCGCGGTCGATCACGTGAGCTTCCGCATCCGGCGCGGCGAGATCTTCGGCTTCCTCGGCTCGAACGGCTGCGGCAAGACGACGACGATGAAGATGCTCACCGGCCTGCTCCCGCCGAGCGAGGGCGAGGCGAAGCTCTTCGGCAGCCCGGTGGACCCGCACGACATGCTGACGCGGCGGCGCGTCGGCTACATGTCGCAGTCGTTCTCGCTCTACACCGAGCTCACCGTTCGGCAGAACCTGGTGCTGCATGCCAGGCTGTTCCATGTTCCCGAAGAAGAGATCCCAGCGCGCGTCGAGCAGATGATCGAGCGCTTCGGGCTCTCGGGAACCGCCGACGAGCTGCCCATGCGCCTGCCGCTCGGCATGCGTCAGCGTCTTTCGCTCGCCGTGGCGCTCGTGCACGACCCGGAGCTCCTCATCCTCGACGAGCCGACCTCGGGCGTCGACCCCGTCGCCCGCGATGCCTTCTGGCGCCTGCTGATCGAGCTCTCGCGCAAGGACGGCGTCACGATCTTCATCTCGACGCACTTCATGAACGAGGGCGAGCGCTGCGACCGCATCTCGCTCATGCACGCCGGCAAGGTGCTGGTGAGCGACGCGCCCGCGCGGCTCATCGAGCGCCGAGGTGTCACGACACTCGAAGATGCCTTCATCGCCTACCTCGAGGATGCGGGCGCGGGAACTGCGGTCTCCGGATCCGAAGACACAGCGCCGGCGAGCGCTCCGGAAGAAGCCCACCCCGCTGCGCTCCGGACCGGCTTCAGCCTGCAGCGCATGCTGAGCTACACGCTGCGCGAGACCCTCGAGCTTCAGCGCGATCCGGTGCGCGCCGCGCTCGCCCTGCTCGGCAGCGCGATCCTCATGTTCATCATGGGCTTCGGCATCAGCCTCGACGTCGAAGATCTGCCGTTCGCCGTGCTCGATCGCGACCAGACGGGCCTCAGCAACAGCTACACGCTCAATCTGGCCGGGTCACCCTACTTCATCGAACGCCCGCCCGTCACCGACTACGAGGACCTCGACTACCGCATGCGGTCCGGCGAGCTCGCGCTCGCCATCGAGATCCCGCCGGGCTTCGCGCGCAGCGTGCAGCGGGGGGACACCGTCCAGGTCGGCGCGTGGGTCGACGGAGCGATGCCCCAGCGCGCAGAAACGGTGCAGGGCTACGTGCAGGGCATGCACCAGCTCTGGCTCGTCCAGCAGGCGCGGGAGCGGCTCGGCCAGTCGCTCTCTCCGCCGTTCAGCATCGAGACCCGTTATCGCTACAACCCCGACGTCGAAAGCCTGCCCGCGATCGTGCCCGCGGTGATTCCGATCCTGCTGCTCCTCATTCCGGCCATGCTGACGGCGCTGTCCGTCGTCCGCGAGAAGGAGCTGGGCTCGATCATCAATTTCTACGCGACGCCGACGACGCGGACCGAGTTCCTCCTCGGCAAGCAGCTCCCCTATGTTGCGCTCGCTTTCGTCAACTTCCTGCTGCTCACCGCGCTGTCGATCACGGTGTTCGGCGTCCCCGTGAAGGGCAGCTTCACGGCGCTCGCCGTCTCGATGCTCGTCTTCGTCGTCTACTCGACCGGGTTCGGCCTGTTCTGCTCCACGTTCACGCGCACCCAGACCGCGGCGATCTTCCTCACCATGATCATCAGCATCGTGCTCGCGGTCGAGTACGCGGGGCTCCTCAATCCCGTCTCGTCGCTCGAAGGCTTCGGCTACGTCATCGGGCGCGCGCAGCCCACGACGCACATGGTGACGATCAGCCGTGGAGTGTTCGGCAAGGCGCTCGGCTTCGCGGATCTGCAGACGTCCTTCTGGGCGATCGTCGCCGCGATTCCCGTCGTGCTGGCGCTCTCCATCGCACTTCTCAGGAAGCAGGACACCTGAGATGAACGAGCGGACCGCGCTCACGGCTTCCTTCGCGGCCTCCGGACGGAGCGCCGGCGACGCGCTCCACGCCGGCAGACGAACCGGCGCGCGGCGCCTGGCGAACATCTACCGGCTCGGCGTGAAGGAGCTCTGGAGCATCGCGCGCGACCCGATGCTGATCCTCCTCATCATCTACGCCTTCACCCTGTCGATCTACACGGCGGCCACGGCGGTTCCCGAGACTCTGCACAAGGCGGCGATCGCGATCGTCGACGAGGACCACTCCCCCCTCTCCAACCGCATCGCATCGGCGTTCTATCCGCCCTACTTCCAGCGGCCGAGGATGATTTCGCTTTCGGAGCTCGATCCCGGCATGGATGAAGGCGAGTTCACCTTCGGTCTCGTGATCCCGCCCGACTTCCAGCGCGATCTGCTCGCCGGGCGCGCACCGGAGATCCAGCTCAACGTCGATGCAACGCGCATGAGCCAGGCGTTCGTGGGCAGCGGAGCGGTGCAGCAGATCGTGAACGGCGAAGTGACGGAGTTCCTGCAGGGCTACCGGCGCAGCACGGCGCCGCCCGTGGATCTGGCGCTGCGCATGCGCTTCAACCCGACGCTCGAGCGGCCGTGGTTCCTCGGCGTGATGACGATCATCGATCGCGTGACCCTGGTATCGCTCATCCTCGCCGGCGCGGCGTTGATCCGCGAGCGCGAGCGCGGAACGATCGAGCACCTGCTCGTAATGCCGGTGACACCGTTCGAAATCATGGTGTCGAAGATCTGGTCCATGGGACTGGTGACGATCGCCGCGACCGCCTTCTCGCTCGTGACCGTCGTGGAAGGAATCCTGGATACCCCGATTCAGGGTTCGAGACTCCTTTTCCTGTTCACCGGTGTGCTGACGCTCGCATCGATGACATCCATGGGGATTCTGCTCGCCACGTTCTCCCGCACGATGCCGCAGTTCGCCCTGCTCCTCATGCTCGTCATCGTGCCGCTCCAGCTCCTCTCGGGAGGCCTGACGCCGCGCGAGAGCATGCCGGAGCTCGTCCGCAACGTGATGCTCCTCGCGCCGACGACGCACTACGTCTCGGCGAGCCAGGCCATTCTCTATCGGGGCGCAGGCATCGACATCATCTGGCCGCAGCTCGTCGCCATCACCGCGATCGGTGCCGCCTTCTTCTGGATCGCGCACGCGCGCTTCCGCAGCACGCTCGCGATGATGGCGTAGACGTCGACGGATCGGCGCTCGGAGCCCCGATGAACCTCACCCGTGGCGATGCAGCTCCTCGAGCTGCGGCAGGATCGTTCCCCTGTAGAAAGCGAGCGCCGGGAGGCTCGCGGCATCGACGCCGTACCTCTCCGCAAAGTAGGCGATGAGCTGGTCCGAATCGGCCTTGAAACGGCCGGGCTCGATCTCGACGGTCGGAAAGGTGGCGGGTCTGCCCAGACCCGTGCTGAGCCGTGACTTGATCGCGTCGAACTGCGGGTCCTCCGGGCGACAGACGATCGGCTCGAAGTCCTTCGCGATGCCGGCCTCGACGATGAACAGCCAGAACTTGAACGAATACGGGCAGCCTTCCCTGATGTAGACCTTCGGCTTGAACTGATCGGCGCTCATGATCTCCTCCTCGTCGACGTTGACGAGTGTGGCTCCTCCAGCGTTCCACGAGAATCACCGGGCACGGGGCGAGCGCCCTGCTCCCCATCCGGGTTCGCTGCTATGCCGCACGATCCCGTGCTGCTCCGACTTCATGATCTGGTAATGTCCCGTCGATGGAGCTGAATGCCGACTTCACGCAGCGCGCCATCGTGCACGCCGCACGGATCGACTGGGTCCCCTCCCCGATGCCCGGCGTCGAGCGGCGCATGCTCGATCGCATCGGCGACGAAGTGGCGCGCGCCACGAGCATCGTGCGCTACGCTCCGGGAAGCCGCTTCTCCCCGCACAGGCACGGCGGCGGCGAGGAGTTCCTGGTGCTCGAAGGCGTATTCCAGGACGAGCACGGCGACTACCCGGAAGGCTACTACGTCCGCAATCCGCCCAACTCCCGCCACAGCCCGGGGTCGGAAACCGGCTGCGTGCTTTTCGTGAAGCTGTGGCAGTTCGAGCCCGAGGATCGCACGCACGTGCGTATCGACACGCGTGACATGCCTTATGTGCCGGATCCGAACCGTCCCGGCGTCGAAGTGATGCCCCTGTTCCGGGATACACACGAAGACGTGCGTCTCGAACGCTGGCAGCCGCTCACGATGCTTTCCGCATCCGACGCGGGCGGCGTCGAGCTGCTGGTGCTCGAGGGCGGTTTTCGCCTCGGCGACGAGGACTTTTCCCGCTACTCCTGGCTGCGCCTGCCGCCGGGCGACCGCGTGGGAGTGCAGTCAGGAGCGCGCGGATGCACGGTGTGGGTGAAATCGGGCCATCTTCGCCACGTGACGAGCCCCACGAAACACGCGCGAGACAGGACCTGAGCGATCGGAGCGAAGGCTTCGTGCCGTCGCTCTCCGCCAGACGCGCCGCGCGGCTTTGCCACGAAGCTCTTGCGCTGCCACACTTCGCGGCCGGTACACCGACGACCGCCGCCGTGAAGGAGGGACAAGCGGATGAACGACGACCCGCAGACCTGCGTGATCGTCGAGCGCTGCATCGACGAAGCCTCGGTCGCGGCACGCGGCAGGACCGAGCACGCGAAGAAGATGCTCGCGGAGATCCGGAACCTCCTCGAAGGTCCGCCCGGAGCGATGCGTCTCGTGCTCATCAGCGCGGAGTAGGCGCGGCATGGCGAGGACGTTCAGGGGCGAAGACGGCAAGGTGCGCTGCCACTGGTGTGCAGCGACACCCGGGTACATCGCCTACCACGACACCGAATGGGGATTTCCCGTTGCCGACGACCCGCGCCTTTTCGAGAAGCTGAGCCTCGAAGGCTTTCAGTCGGGTCTGAGCTGGCGCACGATCCTCGCGAAGCGCGAGAACTTCCGGACCGCGTTCCATGGCTTCGACTTTCACCGGATCGCGCGCTTCACCGCCCGCGACGTCGAACGGCTGCTCAGGAACGAAGGCATCGTGCGCCACCGCGGCAAGATCGAAGCCGTCATCAACAACGCGCGGCGGGCGCTGGAGATCGTCGAGAAGGAAGGCTCGCTCGCGGCCTTCATCTGGCGCTACGAGCCGGAGAACAACCGGCGCGCACGACCGCAGACCGTCTCGACGTCTCCGGAATCCATCGCTCTTTCCAGAGAGCTCAGGAAACGCGGGTGGCAGTTCGTCGGCCCCACCACCGTGTACGCCTTCATGCAGGCGATGGGGCTGGTGAACGATCACGTAATGGACTGCGTCATCCGGAAGGAAGTCGAGCGCGCACGACAGCGCTTCGTGCGGCCGAGGTAAATGGCGAGTACAGCGTCGCCCACCGGCTCATCTCCCTGTAGAGTGCGAGTGCACGCCTCGCCTATCATGGCCCGCCACATCGAGGCACCCGGGCAACGACAACGAGGCGGCTGATATGCACG
Source organism: Pseudomonadota bacterium (assembly GCA_003242685.1). Lineage (GTDB taxonomy): Bacteria > Pseudomonadota > Gammaproteobacteria > Steroidobacterales > Steroidobacteraceae > ZC4RG24. Next base: position 7,612 of record QGVD01000037.1, read on the forward strand.
AGCAGATTCTCAACCGGCGGCAACTCCTCGGCGGCATCACGGCGGCGGGCGCCGCAGGCCTGCTGGGTGGCGTCGGCACACGCAGCGCCACGGCAGCGGAGGCTCCGGACTTCGGTCCGTCGCAGCCGCCGCAGATCACCGACGTCAGAGACAAGGTCGCCTACATCACCGGCGCTTCGAGCGGCATCGGCCTCGGCATCGCGCGCGTCTTCCACGAAGCCGGCATGAAGGTCGTCATCGGCTACCGCACCGAGAGGAACGTGCAGGAGGCCCTCAAGTACTTCCCGCCCAACGATCCGCGCATCCACATCGTCAAGCACGACGTGATGGATCGCGACGGCTGGGAGCGCACGGCCGACGAGATCGAGAAGAAGTTCGGCACCGTGCACATTCTCGTCAACAACGCCGGCGTCGGTGTGCAGGCCCCCGCGAGCACCGGATCCCTGAAGGACTGGGAGTGGGGACTCGGCGTGAATCTGTGGGGCCCGATCTACGGCATTCACACCTTCGTGCCGCGCATGCTCGCGAGCAAGCAGGGCTCACATATCGTCACCACCACCTCGACGAGCGGCATTCTTCCCGGGAGCGGCGCCGGCATTTACACCGTGGCGAAGATCGCGGCCGTGGGCCTCATGGAAGAGCTGCGCCACGAGCTGCGTAACACGAACATCGGCACGTCGGCCTTCATTCCGGGACTCACGACCTCGAACATCGCCGACAGCGAGCGCAACCGCCCGGAATCGCTGCGCAACGACGAGCAGCCCAGGGCCACACTCCCCAGCGGCCCCTCGCAGTCCTTCAGCAGAGCGAGCGCACCGCCGCGCCCGGCCGCGAGCGACAACGCCGATCCACTGTTCGCGCGGCCGCAGGACCCGGTCGTCGTCGCGCGCCTGCTGCTCGACGGCATCCTGCGCAACGACCTCTTCATCGTCGCGCAGCCCGAGTGGCGCGTGGGCGTCGAGGCCCGCTGCAATGCGCTGCTCGAGTCGATGGTGTCGCCCAAGCCGATGCCTCCCGCGATGCAGAGCGGCAACTACTACCGCACGCCCATCTACGTGCAGGAGATCGCGCACCGCAGAGCGACGCGGGAGCGGAAGATCCCGGGTATCTAAAGAAAGGGCGTGAGCACGAGCTCACGCCCTACGCTTGCCGCGACCGATCCCCCTTCAATGTGCGCACGGCCGCAACTGCGCAGGCGCGCGGCTGCGCCCTTTCGACGCCGTGCGGCACCCGTTGTTCTTGTCGTTCTCTCGCGGTCGCGTCGCTGCAATCCCTCGTGTCGAGCCTATTCCTCCGTACGAATGGAAGCAACGTGAAGGCCGAGTGAGACTTCCGCGCTACCCGAAGAATCATCGCAACTCGTCAGGCATTACCCGGAAGCGATCGAACGCTCAGGGTAATGCGATCCGCGTCGCGCTCGAGATCAGGAAGCGACCGACTCCGGCGTCCGGGTTTCAGGCGTTGATTCTTTCCTAAACGCTCGTCTCGAACTTCACACCGCACCCGCCGATCCCGCAGTACCCGTCAGGATTCTTCGCCAGATACTGCTGGTGATACTCCTCGGCGTAGTAGAACTCGGGTGCCTGTCTGATCTCGGTGGTGATCGTCCCGAAGCCGGCCTTCGTCAGACGCTCCTGGTACGCGCGCTTCGATTCCTCGGCAGCCTTGCGCTGCGCTTCGTTCTGCACGTAGATCACGGAGCGGTACTGCGTGCCGACGTCGTTGCCCTGGCGCATGCCCTGCGTGGGGTCGTGCCACTCCCAGAACGTCTTGAGCAGCTCCTCGTACGAGATCTTCTTCGGGTCGAATATCACGCGCACGACTTCGGCGTGCCCGGTGAGGCCCGTGCACACTTCTCTGTACGTCGGGTTCGGGGTGTAGCCGCCCGCGTAGCCGACGGCGGTCGAGTACACGCCCGGGAGCTGCCAGAACAGCCGCTCGGCGCCCCAGAAGCAGCCCATGCCGAACACGGCCTCCTCCAGGCCTTCGGGGAACGGCGGCACGATGCGGTTGCCGTTCACGTAGTGCGTCTCCGGGACCTCGAGCGGCGTGCTGCGCCCGGGCAGCGCCTCCTCCGGTGTGGGCATTACGCTCTTCCTGCTCAACAGGGCCATTGGGATTCTCCGAACGGTTCTGTGGATGAGTCTGGAGGCCGGCAGCGGGCAACTCAAGTAAGATTCGCCGCCCGCAACGCTAGCGGCTTTCCCTCCACAGAGTCTTCGAATGGCAATTCCGATCGAATCCGTGACCGTGGGCGTCGGTGATCTCGACGGCGCCCTGAAACTGTTCCGTGATGGCCTCGGTCTGCAGGTCGTCAACGACACGCGCGCCTCCGTCGGCCTGCTCTCCGTCTGGGGGTATCCGGTTCACGAGGGCGTGCGGCTGATCGACCTCGTCCCGCCCGGCGGCTCCGGGCGGCTGCGGCTCGAGCATTGCGAGAGCGGAATGTCGCGGCACACGCGCCTCGACAGCGGTCCGGATGCACGCGACGTCCCGACGGCCATCGGCCCGAAGGCGATCCACATCGAGGTCGCCGGTCCACTCGGCCCCGCCCTGGAGACTCTCACCTCTCACGGATACCAGCGCCGGTCCGAGCCGGTGCGCTGGGGGGATGGAATCGAAGCGGCAGCGGTCGCCGGACCCGACGGGCTCACCCTCGTCGTATCGGGTGCCGGCAAGGGGGCGAAGTCGACCGGAGTCACGGTCTCGGCCGTTGGCGCCTCGGTCGTGACGGCGGACCTCGAGGCATCGGGCCGCTTCTACGGCGAGCTCCTCGGGCTTTCCGCCGTGGAGGCCAACCGGCCCGAAGACGCGCCGCCCGAGCAGCTCGCGCGCCTGGCCGGCGCCCGCAAGGGTGCACGTGCACAGGTGCTTGCAGTCGGTGGGGGCGACTCCGGAACGCGGGTCCTGCTCGTGAGCTTCCCAGGCGAGCATTCCCCGTCGCTCACGCATCCCATGCAGCCCGGCCAGCTCGGCATGACGCTGCTCTCCTGCCGGTGCGAGAGCCTGGATGTGATGGAGGAGCACCTCCGCACGCTCGGCATCGAGCCCGTGAAGCCGTCGACGCACGTCGGCCTGCCGGTCGGGCGGCCAGGGCGGGTGATGCTGGTTCGCGGTCCGGCCGGGGAGCTCGTCGAGCTCTACGACCTGTCGCCTTGAGCTGCGCCCGGCCGCCGCAGGCCGCCGGGACCGGGACTGCGTGGAGGCGGCCCGGTCGCGGTATAGTGCGCATGCCATGCGTCCCGCCGTGGCCGCATCGAGTCTCGTCGCCGTCGCTGTCGTGGCGGGCGGGGCGGCACGTGCCGCGGAATCCGCTCAGAACGCCACGATCCTGGGGCCGTTGAATACGCTCCTTGCCGAGGGTGCAGCGGCGCTCGAAGCCGGCCGTTTCGAAGAGGGCATTCGCCTCACGCTCGAAGGGCTGCAGACCCCGAGCTCCGTGCGCGATCGGGCGGCGGGTCACGCGAATCTCTGCGCAGGTTACGCCGCGCTGAAGCGCTGGGACGAGGCACTCGACCACTGCAACCGCTCCATCGTGCTCGATCGCGGGAACTGGCGCGCGTTCAACAACCGGGCCGCGGTCTACGTCGGCAAGGGCCGCTACGACGAGGCGCTGGCCGATGTGCGCACGGGTCTCGAGCTCGCGCCGCAGTCGCGCACGCTGAAGGAAAGTCTTAACGTCGTTCAGCAGCACATACGGGTGGTGCGCGAGCGCGGAAGACGTCCGCCCGGCGCGTGAGCATTCCTCCTTCGTTCGCAGCGCGCCCTGTATCTCGGAACATCGCGCCTTGCACGCCGCCCGCACGCTTCCTTAAAGTGTCCGCATGGCAATCAGTCAGGCACACAATCTGCGTGAACCGCCCGTCGAGCAGCAGCGCCCGTATGGCATCCGGGTGAGCCTGCCGCCGGGCAATCCCTTCCGTAACCTCCTCGGACCGGACTGGCACCGTTTCCACTGGTACGCCACGGCCGCCGAGCGTGACGCAGCTCTCGCCGAGATGAGCCGCCGTCACGAGTACTCGCGCATCGGCGACGAGCCTTCGTTCGTGTTCGAGAAGGTCGAAAAGCTCTCGGAGAGCCGCGGCCTCTGATGCACGGCCGCGGTGCGCGGCGTGCTCCACGTCACGATGAGCGGCGTGCCACAGATCCGGCACGCCGCTTCATATGGCAAATCGCCGGCGCGCAGGATCGCGAGCGGTATCACGGTGGCCGTCCGTTCGCTGCGCCACTCTCGCGCGCAGCGATGTCCAGATCCTCAACGAGCAACCCGTCCCCTTCCGAGCTCGAAACCACCATCGAGGCGGAATCCCTGTTTCATCGTCTCGAGCGGGCGCTGCCGTGCGGTCGCGTCCACGAGCTGCTGCTCCACGACGCGAGCGGCGAGCTGTTCTGGCGCTCCGGCGGTTCCGGCAACTCCGGCATGCCGCAGGATCTCCACGAGGCGCTCGATGCCTTCGTGGTCGGTATCGCGACGGATCACCTGCGGGTCCCGCTCGACAAGGGCAGGACCGCCCTGCTCCTCCCGGCGCGCACGGCTGACGGCACGCTGGCCGGCACCGTGACGGCTATCGTGGATTCGGGCGCTCTGGCCAGGCTCTCGCCCGATCAGAATCTGACGACGCCCGCCCTGCAGAGCGCACTTGCCGAGCTCGCCGAGGTGCTCGCAAGCGCCGCGGCGCTCGAGGCGGACCTGCGCAAGGCTTCGGAGATCGAGTCCGGTACCGCGGCTCGCAAAGCGAGCGGCTCCTCCGCACGCCATGGGAAATCCGCTGCGACGTCTCACACCGCAGACGCTCCTGCCGCGGACGCATGGACCGAGCTCGATCGCGTCTTCTCGCGCATCAGCGGCCAGCCCTTCGAGCTGCACGTGCAGCCGCTCGCGCGCGTGCGCGGCGCCGCGCAGTCGCACTGCTTCGAAGTGCTCCTGCGCAGTCCCACTGAAGGTCTCGACGTCGCGCCGCGCGAGCTGCTCGAAGTCGCGCGCCGGCACGGGCTCGACTCGATGATCGATCGCCGCGTGCTCTCGCAGCTCATCGCCTGGCTCGTGCGCCGGCGCGATACCTGGTCGGGCGCGGCACCGTGCTTTTCGGTGAATCTCTCCGAGACCTCGCTGCGCGAAGAGCACTTCCTGCGCTTCGTGGAGCTGTGCCTGAAGAAATCGGCACTGCCGGCCGGCTGGATCGCCTTTGAAGTGCCGGAGGCCGTGTGCATCGCGCAGCGCGAGGCGGCCCGCCGCGCGATCGCGGCGCTCGCTGCGCTCGGTTGCCCCATCGTCATCGACGACTTCAGCATGCATCCCGAGTCAGTCGCGCTCTTCGAGACGCCCGGTATCACGCTCGCGAAGCTCGATCCGAAGCTCACCGACCGCGTGCTCGAGAGCCGCGTCGCCGCGGCGCGCGTCACCGGAATGATCGAGGCGCTGAAGCTGCTCGAAGTGCAGATCGTCGCGAAGCGTGTGGAGCGCGACGCCGAGCGCGAGTGGCTCACGGCGCAGGGTGTCGACTTCGTTCAGAGCTTCGCGCTCGCGCCGCCGCGGCCGCTCGCCACGTTCTGAAGCTTCATCGCCGTCACGCCGCGCGGCGCACCGACGGGAAAGCGCGGCGACTTCAGAACGTGCGGCCGAGAAACAGATAGAACGCCTCTTCGCCGCCCTCTTCGAAACCCGCCGCCACGTACACCGGGCCGATGAGCGTATCGAGGCCCAGGAACAGGCTCGCGTTGTTGCGCAGCGAGCCGAAGCTCGCGTCGCTCCTGCGCTCCCACACGTTGCCCATCTCGTACGAAAAGCCGAGATAGGTCGGCACGTCGAGGAAGCCCGGTCCCGCGCGGCCGATCTGCCGGTACGCGAGCAGACGCGCGATGCCGAAGTGCGGTCCGGTGAGTGAATCGGGCCGGAGCCCGGAGAGATTGAAGAAGCCGCCGAGCGGGAACAGCGTGCGCACGTCGGTCACATCGTCGTCGAGCGACGTGCCCGCGGAAGTCCAGAACACCGCCGTGTTGCGGCCCCAGGAGCGTGCGGCGAGCCAGTCGAAGATCAGACGATCGGAGGAACGATCGGAGCCGAGCGTCGTGCTCTCACCGCGCCATTCGAGTGTGGCGAGCTGACCGTAGCGCGGGAAGTTCACGTCGTCGAGCTCGTCGTAGGAGAGCCGCACGAAGAACTCGCGCGCATCGAAATGGGTGACGGGCAGCGAGGGATCGCCGACCCGCACGCGCGAGCTGCCCTCCTCGCGCAGCACTCCCACGCGGATCTCGCCCCAGTTGCCGAACACGCGGCCGAAGTCGATGCCGTAGTTGGTGCTGCGCACGCGGTACTCGGCGAGCGAGTGCTGGCCGTCGAGCAGCGAGACGTTGCGGCGCCTGGTCTCGGCGTGCGGCATCACGAACCAGGGTGAGCCGACGCCGAGCGGCAGATAGATCTCGGTTGCGATGCGTGACGTCTCGCCGACCTGCAGATCCCAGACCCATTCGCCGCCGGGCTTCGTGATCTCCGAAAGAATGAAGCGCGTCGCCGCGTTGTAGCGGGAGTTGCCCTGGAAGTCGTCCTGGAGATTGAGCCCGAAGCGCACGTAGTTCGGACCCCAGGAATTGCGGCGGGCGGTGAGCGCGAGCCCGTAGCGGCCGTCTTCCTCGACCACCTGATAGTCGAGCGCCTCGAGCGTGCCCTCGCCGTAGAAATCGGTGACGTTGCGCGTGAGCTGCTCCGCGTCGAGCTCCTTGCCGATGAACGAGCTGAAGCGCTCCCTGAGCTGCTTCTCGTAGCGCTCCGATCCGCTCTGCACGCGTACGAAGTCGATGCGCGGTGCCGGGGGGTTGCGCCGGCGCTCCGCGCGCAGGGCGACGTAGCGCTCGTGCTCGACCGGATCGAGCGCGAGCGAAGCGAGCCGGTCGCGCACGCCGAGCGCCGCCTGCTCGCCGGCGTCGATCGCGCGCTGGACGATGCTGAAGTCGAACGACGAGGCGTCGCCGAGCGGCGGATCGATGATCACATCTCGGTCGGTGAGACTCGCGCGCTGCCGCTCCGACTCGCGCCGGATGAGGATCGCGAGCATCTGATTGGAGATGACGGGCACGCTGTTGAGCTTCTCGCGCGGCTGCAGCGGGAAGCCCACGTCCACGACGATGAGCACGTCGACGCCCATCGAGCGCGCGACGTCGACGGGCAGGTTCGCGGCGATGCCACCGTCGACGAGTATGCGTCCGTCGCGCTCGACCGGCGCGAACACGCCCGGCGCCGAGAGGCTCGCACGCATGGCGCTCGTGAGATCGCCCTCGCCGATCACCACCGCTTCGCCCGTGGCGAGATCGGTCGCGAGCGCGCGGAACGGCGTGGGCAGGTCGTCGAAATCGTCGATGTGCGCAACGGGGAGCGTCAGACGCCGCAGCATCTGACTCAGCGTCTGCCCCTGGATGAGTCCCCGCGGCAACAGAAACCGTCCCCCGCGCAGCCCGAGCGGGAACTTGACCAGAAAGTTCTGGTCCTCCTGCTTGCGGCGGAAGGTGATGTCCTTGCGCGGCGGCCGGTCGCGGAAAGCCTCCTGCCAGTTGACGGAGGTCATCACGGACTCGATCTCGCGCGCGCTGAGCCCGCTCGCGTAGAGCCCGCCGACCACCGCGCCCATGCTCGTTCCGGCGATGGCGTCGATGGGCACGCGCAGCTCTTCGAGCACCTTGAGCACGCCGATGTGCGCCGCACCGCGCGCACCGCCGCCCGAGAGCACGAGCCCGACGCGCGGCCGCGACGACGATGCGTCGTCCGCCGGAACGGTCTGCGCACGCGCGTTTCCGCCGATGGAGAGCCCGAGCGTAGTAATGATGAGAATGAGGATCCCGAGGCGGGACCAGACCACCCGTGCCGCGTTCACGCGGCAAGAATACCAGCACGGTGCGCCCCGGCGCTTCGCTGAGTGCAGTCCCCGATCCTCCGATACGCGCTGCGCCGCACGGGCAGCGATCCCTGTGTTCGCCCATAATTCGGTCATGGCGACTGCTTCGAACACGGCTCAGGCAAGCAGGTTCCCCGCGTCCGCAGTCGGCGGACGGCGCGCCGGGAAGCGCGCGGTCGCGCTCGCCGCGGTGCTGTGCGCGGGGGCCGCGATTGCTCAGACACCGGACACGAGCGACTGGGGCTACTACGGCGGCGACGTCTTCGGGCAGCGCTATTCCCCGCTCAACGAGATCAACCGCGAGAACGTCTCGCGCCTCCAGGTCGCCTGGATCTATCGCACCGGCGAGCTGGGAGAAGGGTTCACTCGAGCGGACAAGATGGCGTTCGAAGCGACCCCGGTGCTCGCGTTCGGCATGCTGTATCTGTCGACGCCGACGAACATCGTGATCGCGCTCGACCCGGCGACCGGCGAGGAGAAGTGGCGGCACGATCCGAAGATCGACCGCACGCGCGACTACTCCGAAGCCACGTCGCGCGGCGTGAGCGTCTGGCAGGATCCCGACGGCAAGCGCATCGGCGAGTGCAGCCGTCGCGTCTTCCACGGCACACTGGATGCGCGGCTCATCGCGCTCGACGCCATGACGGGCAGACCGTGCGCGGATTTCGGAAAGAACGGCGAGATCGATCTCACCGAAGGCCTGCGCATCCGCGACATCGGGCAGTACGTCGTCACCTCGCCTCCCGCGCTGTACGACACCTTCGTGATCGTGGGGTCCGCGATCGGCGACAACCGCGGCACCGATCTCGAGCGCGGCGTCGTGCGTGCGTTCGATGCGCGCACGGGCGAGCTGCGCTGGTCGTTCGATCCGCTGCCGGATTCTCCCGAGCATCCGGCCGCGAGGAGCTGGCGTGCCGATGAAGCCGCGGCGACGGGCGGCGCGAACGCGTGGGCAGCGATGTCTGTCGATCCCGCGCGCGGCCTCGTGTTCGTGCCCACAGGGTCCGCGAGTCCGGACTTCTACGGCGGTCGCCGTGCGGGCGAGAACCTCTTCGCCAATTCGCTGCTCGCGCTCGATGCGGCGACCGGCAGGCTCGTATGGCATCGCCAGCTCGTGCATCACGACCTGTGGGACTACGACCTCGCCGCGCAGCCTTCGCTCGTCGAGCTCGAGCGCGGCGGACGATCGGTTGCCGCCGTCGTGCAAGCCACCAAGACGGGGCGCCTCTTCGTCTTCGATCGCGACGACGGCACTCCCGTGTTTCCGATCCAGGAGCTGCCGGTGCCGCAGAGCCGCGTGCCCGGCGAGAAGGCCTCGCCCACTCAGCCTTTCCCGGCCACGCCTTCGCTCGTGGTGGAACGCCCCTTGAGTCCCGATGACGCGTGGGGCATCACCTTCTGGGACCGCGGGCGGTGCCGCAAGATGATCCGGCAGTACCGCAACGAGGGGGTTTTCACCCCGCCCGACCTCGCGGGCACGATTCTCGCGCCCGGATACATCGGCGGCGTAAACTGGGGCGGCTTGGCCTTCGACGTGCGGCGGCAACGCGTGTTCGCCGCCGTGAACCACCTCCCGATGCTGGTGACACTGATCCCGCAGGAGGAAGTGGACGAGCAGATACGCTCCGGGCGCTACCCGCGATCGGAGTTTGCGCGCCAGCGAGGGACCCCGTATGCGATGCGGCGCGAACCGTTCCTCTCTCCTTGGGGTCTGCCGTGCACGGCCCCACCTTGGGGTACGTTGGTCAGCGTCGATCTGCGCACGAACCGTATCGTGTGGCAGGTGCCGCTCGGCTCGACCGAGGGCATCGGCCCCTGGTTCGCGCCGGTGCGCAACTTCGGCCTGCCCAACATGGGAGGTCCGATCGTGACGGCAGGGGATCTCGTATTCGTGGGCGCGGCAATGGACAATTACTTCCGCGCTTTCGATGTCGAGACGGGCCGCGAGCTGTGGAAGCACCGGCTGCCCGCGGGCGGCCAGGCAACCCCGATGACCTACAGGGCCGGACCGGATCAGCGCCAGTTCGTCGTGATCGCCGCCGGAGGACACGGCGGTCTCGGTACAGACCGAGGCGACTACGTGGTGGCGTTTGCGCTGCCGAAGGAATGAAGATGCTCGAGCAAATGAAGAAGAATCTCGTTCGCCGTGCGGCGGTGTGCGGCGCGGTGGCACTCGTCCCGACCGTGACGCTTGCGGCAGGCCCCCAGACCGAGGTCCTCGTGACGGCGACCCGCGTCCCGAAGCCGCTCGAGAACGTGCCCGCGGCGGTCGGCGTGGTGTATCGCGACGACATCCAGCTCGCGCGGCAGCAGATCGGTCTCGACGAATCGCTCGTTCAGGTTCCCGGCCTCTTCCTGCAGAACCGCTACAACTTCGCGCAGGACCTGCGCGTGTCGATCCGCGGTTTCGGCGCACGCGCGAACTTCGGCATCCGCGGCATTCGCATCTTCGTCGACGGCATTCCGGAGACGCTGCCCGACGGTCAGGGCGGAGTGGACAGCATCGATCTCGGCTCGGTCGAGCAGATCACCGTGCTGCGCGGCGCGGCTTCCGCGCTCTATGGCAACGCCTCGGGCGGCGTGATCCTCATCGATTCTGAAGAAGCGCCCGAGCAGGCCGTCGTCGAAGCACGCACCTCGCTCGGCGAGCTCGGCTACGGCAAGCACCAGCTCAAGTTCGCGGGCTCGGTCGGCGATCTCGGCCTGATGGTGAGCCTCTCCGACATCGAGATGGAGGGCTACCGCGATCAGAGCGAGCTCAAGAGCCGGCAGGTCAACGCCACCGCGCGCTATCGCATCGACGACAGCTCGAGCTTGCGCGTCGCGTTCAACTACACCGATCAGCCGACATCGGACGACCCCGGCGCGCTGACGCGCGCGGAAGTGCAGCAGAACCCGCGTCAGGCGGCGCCCGGCAACCTGCTGTTCGACGGCGGCGAGAGCGTCGAGCAGACGCGCCTGGGCTTCGTCTACGAGAAGTCCTTCGGCGAGCGGCACTCGATCAGCGCGCGCAACTATTACATCTGGCGCGATTTCACGAACACGCTGCCGTTCCGCGCGGGCGGCGCGGTGACCATCGACCGCTTCTTCGTGGGCGGCGGTGTTACGTACACGAACACCGGCACGATCGGCGGGCTCGGAAACCGCCTGATGCTCGGCGTGGACTACGACTACCAGGACGACGACCGGCGCCGTTACGACAACGTCTTCGGCGTGCTCGGCGATCTCACGTTCCAGCAGGACGAGAAGGTATCGAGCACCGGCATCTTCCTGCAGGACGAGCTGCAGCTGCGCGAGAACCTGGAGCTCACGGTCGGCCTGCGCTACGACCGTGTGAAGTTCGACGTGGACGACAGGTTCCTCTCGGACGGTGACGAGTCGGGCAGCCGCACGCTCGACGAGGTGAGCCCGCTCGTGGGCCTCATGTACCGCGTTTCGCCGCGGATGAACCTCTACGCAAACGTCGCCACGTCGTTCGAGACGCCGACCACTACCGAGTTCGCGAACCCGACCGGCGGTGGCGGCTTCAACCGTGATCTCGACCCGCAGATCGCGACGAACTACGAGGTTGGCGTCAAGGGCACGATCGGCGAGAACAGCACGTACGGTCTCGCGCTCTTCCGCATCGACGTCGAGGACGAGCTGATTCCGTTCGAGATCCCGGGCTTCTCGGGGCGCAGCTACTACGTCAACGCCGGCGAGTCGCGCCGCAAGGGCATCGAGCTGGAGTTCGCCACGCGCCCGCTCGAAGGTCTCAACATCGCCCTCGCCTACACGTATTCGGATTTCGAGTTCACCCGCTTCGTGGACGCGAACGGCAACGACTTCAGCGGCAACGCCATCCCGGGTCTGCCGGATCACGTACTGTTCGGCGAGATCACCTACCGGCATCCGCGGGGTCTGTTCGCCGGTTTCGACGCGGTCTATGTCGACCGCGTGTTCGTCGACAACGCCAACAGCGAGACGAGCGAGTCGTACACGCTCGCGAACCTGCGCGTCGGTTACACGGCCGACAGGGGTTCCTGGCGCTGGTCGGTGTTCGGCGGCGTGAACAACCTCTTCGACGAGGCGTACAACTCGAACGTGCGCATCAACGCAGCCGGCGGCCGCTACTTCGAGCCCGGCCCGCGTGCGAATGCCTACGCGGGCCTCGGCTTCGAGTACCGGTTCGGGTCCTGAAGAACGCGTAACGGCGCATGAATCCGACGCTGCTGGTCGCCTCGATCGTTCTGCAGGCGGCGCTGATCGTTCACTGCATCAAGACGGGACGTAACACCATCTGGGTGTGGGTGCTGGCGCTGCTCTCCTATGCCGGCGTCATCGCCTACGTGGTCGTCGAGCTTCTGCCCGAGCTGCTGCGCAGCCGTGCGGTGCAGCGCGCCGGCAAGAGCGTGCGCGGCGCGCTGAACCCCGAAGCCGATCTGCGCCGGTACGAGAACATGGCGCGGCTCTCCGGCGACGTCGCGAGCCGCCAGCGCTACGCCGACGAGCTCGTGCGCCACGGGCGCGCCGCGGAGGCGATCGAGGAATACCGTCAGATCCTCACGGGTCTCTACGAGCACGACCCGAATCTCATGCTCGGGCTCGCGCGTGCGCAGTTCGCCAACGACGATCCGAAGGCCGCGCGTGAGACACTCGACGACCTGATCCGATTCAACCCCGACTTCAGGTCGCCTGAGGGCCACCTGCTCTACGCGCGCTCGCTCGAGGGCGAAGGCAACATCGAGAAGGCCCTTGACGAGTACAAGGTGCTCGCGTCCTACTACCCGGGCGCCGAGGCCGCGGTGCGCTACGCGCAGCTCCTCAGGTCCCAGGGTCAGCATGACGAAGCCCGCAAGGTCGTGCGCGAGCTCCTCGACCAGGCGCGCATCGCACCGGCCCACTACCGCCGCGCGCAGCGCGAGTGGCTTACCACCGCCGAGCGCCTGCTCGATTGAGCGGGCGCAACACCGGTTCCGCCAACGCTCCTGACTCGACGGTCGCTTCCCACCCACGGGCCCGAGACGCGTCTCTCAGCCGTGTAAGTACTATTGGCAATATACTGATAACCAGCAGTGCTAAATTAGTGGCATCCGGGAACGAGAGACGACCATGAGCGGAACCGAGGCGCTCATCGCCCTTGCCGACCGCGCCGTGTCATACGGCGACGTCGAACGCACCGTCGATTACCTGCGGAGCGGGCTCTGCGAGCTGATGGGGTCAGGAGAGCTGAAGCTCCCCGAGCGCGTCCTCCGGTGCTGTCCCGACCACTACGCGCGCCGCTTGCTGCATCGCGACACCGAGCATGGCTATTCCATCGTGGCGATGACCTGGGGTCCCAATCAGGGCACCCCGCTCCACGACCACGGGGGCCTCTGGTGCGTGGAAGGCGTGTGGCTGGGCAGCATCGAGGTGCAGCAGTACGAGCTGCGCGAGCACGACGGCGAACGCTTTCGCTTCGAGAAGTGCGGCTCGTTTCAGGCCGGCATCGGCAGCGCCGGCTGTCTGATCCCGCCGCACGAGTACCACCTCATCCGCAATCCGGGCGGCGCGCCTGCCGTGTCCGTCCACATCTACGGCGGCGACATGAGCCGCTGCCACATCTTCGAGCCGCAGGAGAGCGGCTGGTACCGCCGCCGTCAGAAGACGCTCGGGCTCGATCAGTAAACGCCGCGCGTCAGCGAGCCGGGCGCGCAGTCCGGCGCTTCGTCGGCGTCGGTCGCGATGAAGACCGCAGCTCTCTGCTGCGCCGGATGCCGGCCGCCGGAACCTGCTGCGTGATGCAGTGGATGTTGCCGCCGCCGAGCAGGATCTCGCGCGCCGGCACGCCCACGACGCGCCGCTCGGGGAAGATTCTCCGCAGCTTCGCGAGCGCCGCGCGATCCGTGCGCGGATCGAGGAGCGGCACGACGATGCCGCCGTTCGCGATGTAGAAATTCACGTAGCTCGCCGCGAGGCGCTCACCTGCCCTGCGCGGCTTCGTGCCTTCACGCGCGCACACGCCGCGCGCTTCCTCGGCCGTCATGTAGAGCGGACCCGGCATCGGCAGCCTGTGCACCTTGAAGCGCCGTCCGCGAGCATCGCGTGCGTCCATGAGGCGCTCGTACGCATCGCGTGAGATGCGGTACTGCGGATCCCGGCGGTCGTCCGTCCACGTGAGACACACCTCGCCGGGACGTGCGAAGCAGACGAGATTGTCGACGTGGCCGTCCGTCTCGTCGTTGTACACCCCGTCGCCGAGCCAGACGATCGTCGTGACGCCGAGATACGCCTTCAGCAGCTCCTCGATCTTCTCGCGCGTCAGGTGCGGATTGCGGTTGCGGTTGAGATTGCACTGCTCGGTCACGAGCAGCGTGCCCTCGCCGTCGACGTGGATGGCGCCGCCTTCGTTCACGAACGGCGCGGCGTAGCGCTCGCGACCTTCGATCTCGAGCACCTTGCGTGCGACGAGCTCGTCCTGATCCCAGGGAAAGTACAACCCGCCGTCGAGCCCGCCCCAGGCGTTGAAGCGCCAGTCGACGCCGCGCACCTGCCCGCGCGCGTTCACGACGAAGGTGGGGCCGACGTCGCGCATCCAGCAGTCGTTGCTCGACATCTCCACGACCCGCACCGATTCCGGCAGGAGCGCACGGGCGAACTCGTAGAGCCTTGCGGAAACCCCCACGGTGACGGGCTCGAACTGGGCTATCGCCCGGGCCACTTCGGCGAAGGCCCGCTGCGCCGGCTGAGCGCCTTCGCGCCAGTTGTCCGGGCGCTCGGGCCAGAGCATCCAGCAGCCCGCGTGCGGCTCGAATTCGCCCGGCATCCAGAAGCCGTCCTGTGCCGGCGTGGTCGTGAGGGTATGTGCCATGCGGCGATTCTAACGGAGCGGCGTCACGCGGCCCGGCTCCGGTGCGTGTGCTAGCATTGCGCGCCCAATCGCGGCGCCCGCTCCCGAACGCCCGAGTACCAGGAACTTCCGGAGGATAGAGTCAGATGTCCACGGCCGTATCGCCGAAGCCCACGCCGCCCGCCGGTGGCGAGAAGATCACGATCAGGAACGGCAAGCTCGTCGTCCCGGACCAGCCCATCATCCCCTTCATCGAAGGCGACGGCACGGGCCCGGACATCTGGCGCGCCAGCGTCCGCGTCCTCGACGCGGCGGTGAAGAAAGCGTACGGCGACAAGCGCCGCATCCGCTGGATGGAGATCTACGCGGGCGAGAAGTCCCACAAGCTCTTCGGCACCTGGCTGCCCGACGAGACGGTCGAGGCCTGCCGCGAGTATCTGGTGTCGATCAAGGGTCCGCTGACGACGCCGGTCGGCGGTGGCATCCGCTCGCTCAACGTGGCGCTGCGCCAGCTCCTCGATCTCTACGTCTGCCTGCGCCCGGTGCGCTGGTTCAAGGGCGTGCCGTCTCCGGTGAAGACGCCGGAGAAGGTCGACATGGTGATCTTCCGCGAGAACACCGAGGACATCTACGCGGGCATCGAGTTCGAGCTCGGCACCGAGGACAACAAGCGCTTCCTCGCGCTGCTCAAGGAGCACTTCCCCAAGGCGTATCAGAAGATCCGCTTCCCCGAGACGTCGGGCATCGGTCTCAAGCCCGTCTCGAAGGAAGGCACCGAGCGGCTGTTCCGCGCGGCGGTGGAGTACGCCCTCGTCAACAAGCGCAAGAGCGTCACCATCGTCCACAAGGGCAACATCCAGAAGTACACCGAAGGCTCGTTCCGCAACTGGAGCTACGCGCTCGCCGAGCGTGAGTTCGGCGACAAGGTCTACACCTGGGAGCAGTGGAACCGCACCAAGGCCGAGAAGGGTGAGAAGGCCGCGAACGAGGAACAGGCCGCGGCGCTGAAAGAGGGCCGCATCCTCATCAAGGATGCGATCGCCGACATTGCCCTCCAGCAGGTGCTCACGCGTCCCGACGAGTTCGACGTCATCGCGACGCTGAACCTCAACGGCGACTATCTCTCCGACGCGCTCGCCGCGCAGGTCGGCGGCATCGGCATCGCGCCGGGTGCGAACATCAACTACGTCACCGGTCACGCGGTGTTCGAGGCCACCCACGGCACGGCGCCGAAGTACGCGAACCTAGACAAGGTGAACCCGGGCTCGGTCATCCTCTCCGGCGAGATGATGCTGCGCTACATGGGCTGGACCGAGGCGGCCGACGCGATCATCGCCGCGATGGACAAGACCATCGGCCAGAAGATCGTCACGTACGACTTCGCGCGTCTCACCGAAGGCGCGACGGAAGTGTCGACGAGCGCGTTCGGCGACGCGCTGATCCGCAACATGTAAGCCTGCCGGTGCCGCGGCGGACGGTCGACCGCCGCGGCACCCTGCTCACCCCCTGCGGCGCATCCCGGTGCCGCGTTCACTCCCAACTGCGCAGCCGGAGATGAATCGCCGGCCAGCCTGAGATATAAGACGCTCACCGCGCAGTTTCGGGCTTCGGGGGTTGGTTCCGTAAGGGGAACGGAACCGCGAGCACCTGCGCCATCCGGCATGGACAAATTCGACCGGATCTATCATCTCCATCGCCTCCTCGCGGGTCGGCGCACGGCCGTCCCGCTCGAAGAGCTCATGGCCGAGCTCGAGTGTTCGAAAGCCACGGTCTACCGGCTGATCAGTTCGCTCCAGAATCATCTTGGCGCGCCCATCGAGTACAGCTCCGAGCTCGGCGGCTACCGCTACGTTCCAAGAGCCGACGGCCGCGCCTACGAGCTTCCCGGGCTGTGGTTCTCGGCCAAGGAGCTGCAGGCGCTCGTCGTTCTGCAGCGGCTGATCGCCGATCTGGGACCTGGCCTGCTGGAGGAGCATTTCGCGCCGCTCACGCGGCGCTTCAATGACCTCCTGAAACACAAGCGCCTCCATCTGACGGAAGCCAGCTCGCGCATCCGCGTACTCACACTCGCGGCCCGTCCACTGGGCCGCAGTTTCCATGTCGTAGCGAGCGCTACCCTCCAGCGACGCAAGCTGAAACTGCGTTATCACTCACGGAGCAAGGACGAGCGCACCGAACGCATCGTCTCGCCGCAGCACCTCGCCCACTATCGCGACAACTGGTACCTGGATGCATGGGACGAGCTGCGGCAGGCATTGCGCAGCTTCTCCATCGACCGGATCGAAGCGGCGACGGAGCTGGACGAACCCGCGATCGACGTGCCACGTCAGGAGCTCGAAGAACACTTCGCGAGCGCGTACGGCATCTTCGCCGGCAAGGCGAACAAGATGGCCGTCCTGCGCTTCTCGCGCGAACGTGCGCGATGGGTCGCCGATGAACGCTGGCACCCCGAGCAGAGCGGCCAGTTCCTGACCGACGGGCGTTACGAGCTGCGCATTCCCTATCGCGATTCGCGCGAGCTCGTCATGGACATCCTGCGTCACGGGCCGGACGTCGAAGTCGTCGCACCGGATTCACTCCGAAACGAAGTCGTCACGCATCTGCGCGAAACGCTTGCCAGATATGTCAAGTGATTCTTCCGCGAAGGGGCGGCGCCGGGCGTTCTCACGTTTTGAGACTACCGCCTTTCAGAATCGCCGTCAGGGCAAGAAAGAAGAAACGACACCATCAGGGGGCATTCACTCATGCCGGAGGGTTGGGTCTCACTCATCGTCGCTCTTCTGCTCGGAATCGCCATCGGCTGGTTCCTGTACGTACCGCGCAGTCGTGCAGCGCTCGCGGCCGCCGATGCACTGAGGGACAACAGCCAGTCCTTTCTGCAGCTCGCGAAAACGGCCCTGGAGAAGTTCCAAGAAGGCGCGAAGGGTGATCTCGAGGCGCGCCAGAAAGCGGTGCACGACCTGGTGCAGCCGTTGCGAGAGTCGCTGCAGAAGGTGGACGATAAACTGGGCGAGCTCGAGAACGCCCGCGTCTCCGCCTACTCCGCTCTGCAGGAGCAGCTCAAGGCACTAGTCGAGACCCACCTGCCGACGCTGCGCAACGAGACCGCGAACCTCGGCAAGGCCGTCGAGGCCTACAACAAAGCCACCGTAACACTCGAATCGCGCGTGCTCGTCTCTGCACGCCGCTTCAGCGGCCTTAAGGCCGCTCGAGAGGACACGCAGATCGCCACGCCCGGGCTCATTGAAGTGATTCCCCGGGCATTGCAGGCGCCGGAGATGGCGGCAACCGAAGGCGACAACGATGAAATGTAGCAAGCTCTTCGGAAGTCTCATGCGCGGCTTCATGAGGTCGTCCAGCCTCCACTCGCGAATCCGCACCGAGCGCACGACTACAGACGATTGGCTTTACCGTCCCGGCATTCCCGTGGCCGGACTTCCGCTGCGTGATCAATTGGGCGAAGGCCCGCTCGATCCGGAGCCTGAAACGCAAGGATGGACGTCCCCCACGGAGCCGCGCCGGCCATGAGCACGGTCCATCAATGCGTTCCATGCGAGTTTCGACGTGACAATCCGCTTTCCTCTTCATCGCGTCATGGAGGAATCCATCAATGAACCTCGACGAGATAATTCAGACAGCTTCAGCCATCCGCCTGCGCCAGCGCCTGCTTCCCGAGGGCGGGCCGGGGGACAAGATCTTCCCGCCGACGTTTGCCGGAGGCGTGTACTGCTGGGAGCAGCGGCGCATCGACGGCAAGAGCGTCCCGTGCGTGCTGCTCGATTCGGTCGCCTCCCAGGCGAATCGGATGGAAGAAGCCCTGATGGATCTTGTCGTCCAGGGACGGATCGACATCCCCCGCTTCGAGGTGCACTTCGGTGGTGAGCTCGCCGACCTGGGAACGATCAGCACCCTTGCCGCCCCGCATCGTGTGTTCGACGCGATCATGCGGGACAGCGAGCTCGAGGGGAAACCCTTCTTCAAGACCGACATCTACAAGAGCCTTACAAAGTGCAACGTAAGGAACGCCACCGAGCTGTTCGCTCGCTCGCCTACGGCCCTGCTCTTCGGATGCTGGGATTCCACGGGCGCGGCCGGTGGCCTCGGCAACAAGTTCGCCCGTGCCGTCGCCAGTGAGATCGTCGGCATCAATGCGGAATGGGGTGTCACGGAAGGCGGTGTGAGACAGGACCCGCTCGGGATCAGCTCAGAGGTGGAAATCAAGATCGACGATAGTGGCGACTGGGACGTAGTGGGGAAGAGCGCTACCGGCAAGAAGGAGCGAGCCAAGGGTACCCGTCCTTCCGAGATCAACCACGGCAACGTGCTCGTGAGAGTCGAGCAAGGAACGAAGGAGACGATCCTCGCCAACGGTACGATCGTGTCTCAGAAGCTTCCGCTTCGCGGCGGCGTCACAGTGGATTACGCGCTGCAGACGACCGTGCTGTCTCTCACCGCGTTGCGCAGACTGCGGTTCCCGGTCGGCGACAAAGTCTCCGAGGCAACGGATATGGCGGCGCGTCGCACGCTTGCTGCGCTCGGACTGATCGCGATCACTGCGAATCGCGAACGGGGGTACTGGCTGAGATCGCGCTGCGGTCTGGTCGCAGACGGTGCTCAGGATTTCGAGATCGTCTATCCGGATGGGCGCACAATACTGCTCCCTCTGACGACGAACGAGGCCATCGACGCGTACAAGGCCGCGACGGATGCCGCGATCGGAGCCGGCCTGCCGTGGTACCGCGAACCGGTTCGCCTCACTCCCCAGCGGAAGCTCGTGGATCTCGTGCAGAAGAGCCGTGAGATCCAGTCGCTCGGAGCCTGAATGCCATGCTCGCCATCGAGGTGGAATACCTGATGGGCCGGGCGGTGGCCACCGCGTGGCACGAGCGGACCAGCGCCGAATGGCCGCCCCATCCCCAACGGCTGTTCTCGGCGCTCGTCGCGACTCACTTCGAGCTCGGCCTCGGAGAGGAAAGCGAAGCCGCCCTCAGGTGGCTGGAACGCCTGCCGCCCCCGGAGATCCGGGCCACGGACACGCCGTGGCCTCGCGAGATTCTCAGCCACTGGGTCCCTGTGAACGATGAGGCCATCAAGATCGAGAAGGGGAAGTTCGATCCGCGCCATCCGCTCGAACGGAGGAATCGGCAGGAGCGGCATTTCCCGACCGTCGGCTTGGAAGACCCGGTCGTGGTCTTTCAGTGGCCCGAGGCTTCCGGCGCTGATGCGCACCGACCCGCTCTGCGGACGCTGGTCGAAAATCTCACCTACCTCGGTCACAGCTCGTCTCCCGTTCGCGCGTGCCTGCTCACGGAGCCGGTAGAACCGACATTCAAACCAGCTCCGGAAGGTGATCTTGTACTGCGCATCCCCGGACCTGGCCGCTTCGACAGACTCTGCGGCATCCATGCGCTGCGGCTCGAAGACGAGAGCATTCAGCCGCCGCTCGGTCGCACTCAGATCTACACCTCGCAGGGATGTCCGCCGTGCAGCGTGTTCTCTTCCAATGCCATCGTTCTGGCGTTCGAGAGTGGACCACGGCTCTGCCTGGATTCCACCCTGCCCCTCATGCAGCACCTGCGCGCTGCGGTGCTCGCCCGATTGGGCAATGCGCCGAGCGAAGTTCTCACCGGTCATCGGGAGGATGGCAGCGCCAGCCCGGAGCCGCACCTGGCCTTCGTGCCGCTCGCGCATGTTTCGGGGCCGTATCCCGACGGATCGCTCAAGGGCGCCGCCCTGGTACTGCCGCGCAACGCAGACCAAGCCACCCGCGTGCGGCTGCACCGGGCACTCGTCGGTGCCTGGCCGCTGCATCTGGGTCCGCTGGGGTCGCTCACAGTGCGGACGGTAGACGAGGACGAAGCGGATCTCGTCGCCCTCCGGTTCGATCGATACATCGAGGCGAGTCGCTGCTGGGCGAGCGTGACGCCGGTAGTGCTCGACCGGCATCCGAAGAGCAAGGGGCCCACTGTCGAGGAGATCATCGCCGAGAGTTGCAGCCGCATCGGTCTGCCAGAGCCGGTCGAGGTACGGCACGGTGCCGTGTCGGCCATCCGCGGTGCTCCGCGCGCCAGCGACTTCCACGGGCGCGGCAAGCAGGTGGACGGTCGCGTTCGCCGGCATGTGTGGCTGCGCTTCGACCGGAAGGTCTGCGGACCGATGCTGCTCGGTGCCGGCCGATTCCTGGGCCTCGGTCTGTGTCGTCCCGTCTCTGACGAGGGTGCGGCATGAACGATCTCGACTTCGTTGCGTTCTTCCGGGACATCCACGGGGTACCGCCTTTTCCGTGGCAGGAGCGGCTGGCGAGGCAGCTCATCGAAACCGGCACGTGGCCGGATCTCATCGATCTGCCGACCGCAAGCGGAAAGACGGCATGCATCGACATCGCTCTCTTTCACCTCGCGTGGTGCCTCGAAAGAGGCGAGCGTGGTAAAGCCGCGCGGCGGATCGTGTTCGTCGTGGACCGGCGCATCATCGTGGATGCGACGGCCCGGCGCGCGGAACGCATCCGCGATGCGCTCCGGAATCCGCCCACGGACGCCGTGCGTGCCGTCGCCAACGCGCTGATGAAAGCGGGCGGATCGGAGCCGCTGGTCTGCCAGGAGCTTCGCGGCGGCATGCCGCGCGAGCGCGGAATCGCCTTGAACCCCGCGCAGCCGATGGTGATTACGTCCACCGTGGATCAGGTCGGTTCGCGACTGCTCTTCCGCGGTTACGGCGTCAATCCCTACTCGTGGCCGGTGCATGCCGGCCTCCTCGGGTTCGATACGCTGATTCTGCTCGACGAAGCCCACCTCAGCGCGCCTTTCGCCGAGACGGTCGCAGCCATTCAGCGCGAGCAATCACGTGCAGAGAAGTCGCTGGCGCCGGTGCAACCGGTCCGGTTCGTGTCGCTCAGCGCCACGGCACACACCGAGAGGACACCGTTCGGCCTCGTAGAAGAAGACTTTTCTAATCCAGTGATCCGCGAGCGGCGTACCGCACCCAAACCAGCCCGGCTCGTCGAGGTTCCGCGCAAGCCGGCCGACCGGGTAAAGGCGCTGTTCCGAGAAACGCTCAACACATACAAGACTCTCTCCGGAGAAGTATCTCCGGCGGTAGCGGTCATCGTGAACCGCGTGAGAACCGCGCGGCTGCTGTTCGAGCAGTTCCGTGAGCTGGCCGAGAAAGAAGGCTTCACCGTCGAGCTCCTGACCGGCCGCTGCCGCCCGCTCGATCGCGATGACATCGTAAAGCGGGTGATAGAGCGCTGCGGCGCGGGACGTGAGCCGCGGACGGGAGAGCCTGGCCTCATCGTCGTCGCCACCCAGACGCTCGAAGTCGGCGCAGACCTCGACTTCCAGGGACTGGTCACCGAGTGCGCGTCGCTGGATGCCCTTCGGCAGCGTTTCGGGCGCCTGGACCGGCTAGGTCGCTTCCGTCGTGCCCGCGGCGTGGTCGTCGGCAGCGCCGATGACAAGGACGATCCCATCTACGGCCCGGCTCTGAGCGCCACTTGGGAGTGGCTTTGCGAGAAGGCGCGCCGGGAAGGCGATGCTTTGGTAGTGGACTTCTCGATCGAAGCCATGGACCGGCTCCTGCAGGGTGTGGACATCTCGTCCATGACCACTCGGAGCGGCGAGTTACTGCAGCTCACGCCGCTGCACGTTGAACTCCTCGCGCAGACGTCGCCAACGCCTGCCTACGATCCCGACGTCGAAGCGCTGCTGCACGGTGTCGATCGCGGACTACGGGACGTGCAGGTCGTGTGGCGCGCGGATCTCCCGGTCATCGTCAGGGATGACCGGGCAGTGCTGGACACCCGCGAGCTGAGTGCCGCAAGTGCACTGCTGCGGACCGCACCGCCGGTGAGCCTCGAAGCAATGAATCTTCCCCTGCACGTCGTCCGCGCTTGGCTCAAGGGCGAGAAGGACACCGACAGCATGGCGGACGTCGAAGGCGCGTCTGCCAGTGAGGTCGAAGAAGACTCAGGCAGCCCTGGCCTGACGCGTCAGGCCCTACGGTGGCAGGGTGAGAAGTGGGAGACGGTTTTCGCACGGCAGCTCCGCGCCGGAGACACCATCGTCGTGCCGACCGAGTACGGCGGTTGCGACGAGTATGGTTTCTCTCCGGAGAGCACCGATCCCGTCCGCGACCTGAGCGCTCGCGCCAGGAGCGCCTTGAAGCGCTCGCCGGTGGTCATTCTCACGAAGCGGCTTACCGAAGCGCCTGAAGTCGCCAACATCGATGCCGCTCGCGACGCGTGGACGCAGCTCGCGAAGGCGTACGAGGAACCTGACTTCGATCCCGAGGAACACCTTCCTGCGCTCCTCGATGCGCTGGGCGATGAGATGCTCTCCTCGCGAGGCTGGCCGATCACCGATCCCGAGATTGCCACCGTCGCCGACCGGGACGGCAAACTCTATGCGCTGATCGTGACGAGCCGTCGCCCGATGGCGGGGGACTTCTCCGAAGAGGATAACTCTTCGAGCCAGACGGTGCCCGTCACGCTTCCCAACCACAGCGCTGGTGTTGGCCGGCGAGCGCGTGAACTTGCCAGGGCATGCGGTCTGAGTCAGGACCTCCAGGACGCCGTGGCTCGCGCAGGCGAACTGCACGATCTTGGGAAGGCCGATCCCCGCTTCCAGCAGTTCCTGCGCGGCGGAGATCTCTCCATACTCCCGGGCGAGATTCTCGCCAAGGGTCCGCGTCGCATCGGGCGTTCATCCGTCGAGCTCGGAGAACGACACGAGGCCTACTCCGTGGCTCTCGTCCGCAGACATCGCGATCTGCTTGGCTCGGTCACCGATGCCGAGCTTGCCGAATACCTCGTCGGCACGCACCACGGCCGAGGCCGTCCGCTCATGCCGGACCGGTCCGACGAAGGCGTGGCGTTTGCCGTCGAGGTCGACGGCCATCAGCTGCAATACGAAGGCGTTCCGCGCCTCAGTGCACTCGCATCCGGGTGGGCGACGCTGTTCTGGAGGCTCAACAGGCGCTACGGCGCATGGGGGCTTGCGTACCTGGAGACCATTCTGCGCCTCGCCGACTGGCTGCAGTCCGCCGAGGAGGTCGAGAAAGGGAGACCGAGATGAGTCACACCATCAGCCTGCCCGCACTCATGGGATCGCATCCGCTCGGCGCGCTGGCGAGCTTCGGACTTCTGAGGCTTGCCACGGAATGGGATCCACAGGCGCAGCTTTCCTTCGAAATGCAGGACGACTGGGTCGCGCGGCTCCATTCAGAAGAGCTCTCTACCGCCGAGTTGCTGATCGAGAAGTTATCGGCGTGGGTCAGCTCGGACGTCCTGGATCGCCTGCTGGAGTGGGCCGAAGACGTACGAGTGCCGCCCAAGGAATACCGAAAACTCCTCGAACAGGCGACAGGCGATGACGACCACTACTTCGCCGCCTTCCTCAGCGCCATCGCATGCGATGGTGCTGTGGACGGGCAGAAGGGTCTGGTGAAGCCCTCCGCCTTCTACATGGTTTCCGGACAACAGACCTTCCTGGGCGGCATGCAGCAGGTCGTCGCGGCCGTGCGCGCTTCACCGGAGATCGGTTTCAAGGAAGCGCTCATCGGCCCATGGCGGTACCAGACAAAGGCTCACAGTCTCGGCTGGGACCCGAATGCCGAGAGACTCTACGCGCTCCGCCATCGCGCACCGACAGCCGAGAAGCCCTCGTGCATCGCCGGCGCCGTGGTGCTTGCCTTCTGGGCGCTGCCCCTCATGCCCGGCGTGAGCGTCGGCGGACGACCGTACACCATCGGTTTCACTCGGCGAAAGGAAGGAACCTTTCTGGCATGGCCGATCTTCTCCGCTCCCATCGATCTCGCGGAGCTGACGAGTCTGCTGCGCGCCGGCCCTCGAAGCTGGACGAATAACGACGGATCCGGCTTTCGCTCCGGAATCGAGGCCGTGTTCGAATCCTTACGGTACGAATTCGGACAGGGCTACGCGGTACTCCGCGCCGCGCGAGCAGTAAGCGCGACCTCACTGCGAGAGTGATGCCCCAGAGGGGATGACCCAACCCGCGCGAGCCTCCGTAACGCCTGTGCGGTGTTTGTACGCCGCACAGGCGTCGAGGTGCTTCCAGCGGGTTCGCTGCACCGCACATTCTGCCCTGTGCCGGTGCAGCTCTTTCCGTTCACGTGAACTGCAACGCCGTTTGACGCATCCGCTCCGCGGACGATGACCGATATGAGACGCGATCCTCAGCCAGCGAGGCGGAGCGGTGATCTATCCTCGCCGCCCGCCTCAGGGTTGGCACGCGGATCGAACGATGGACGCGCAACAAGGGAGCACGTCGCCACCATCCGAACCGTCCGGCGCTCCGCCTCTGCTGCCGGCGCGCATGCTGAACGAGTTCGTGTACTGTCCCCGCCTTGCGTACCTGGAGTGGGTACAGGGCGAATGGGCCGAGTCGGCGGATACCGTCGAAGGGCGTCACGCGCATCGGCGCGTCGATCGCGCAAATGGCGATCTGCCCGATCCGGCCGGCTCCGCTGAAGAAACACGCATACACGCGCGCTCGATCACCCTTTCCTCCGAGCGGCTTGGACTCGTCGCCAAGGCGGATCTCATCGAAGGCACCGGCAAGCGCGTCACGCCGGTCGACTACAAGCGCGGCAAACGTCCCCACGTCGCGCGTGGCGCATACGATCCGGAGCGCGTGCAGCTCTGCGTACAGGGCATGCTGCTCGAGGAGCACGGCTTCTGCTGCGACGAGGGCGTGCTGTACTACGTCGAGAGCCGCGAACGGGTGCGTGTACCCTTCGATGACGAACTGCGCGCGCTGACGCGCTCCGCCATCGACGAGATGCGTCGCGTCACATCGGGGAGCTCCATTCCTCCGCCCCTGGTGGACAGCCCGAAGTGCGTACGCTGCTCTCTCGTGGGTATCTGCCTTCCGGACGAAGTCAACTTTCTGCGCCGGCAGGAAGCGCCGCCCCGGCCGCTCGCCGTCCCTCACGACGAGGCGCTGCCGCTCTACGTGCAGGCGCGCGGGGCGAAAGTCGCCAAGAACGGCGAGACCCTCGAGATCTCCGTTGAAGGCGAGCCGACGCAGACGGTACGGCTGCGGGACGTGTCGCAGCTCGTGC
Organism: Pseudomonadota bacterium; assembly: GCA_003242685.1. Lineage (GTDB taxonomy): Bacteria > Pseudomonadota > Gammaproteobacteria > Steroidobacterales > Steroidobacteraceae > ZC4RG24. The sequence goes on from QGVD01000037.1 coordinate 33,385, forward strand.
TCATGGGCCAGATCTACGTCACCACTCCGACGCTCCACGAGCTGATGACCCGGGAGATCCCCGTCTCCTGGCACTCGTATGGCGGCTGGTTCATGGGCCACACCGTGGGCACCGGGCACAAGAACGTCGAGATCCGCACCGCCCAGTATCGGGCCAGTTTCGATCCCGCAGTGTGCCTGCAGCTCGCAAAGGGCTTCGTCATCGCAAAGATCCAGAACCAGAAGACACTGCTGCGCAGGAACTGGAAGGACGGTAGCGCACCGGAGGAGCTCCTCGACGGCTTTCAGGCGGACGTACGGCGTGCGCAACGTGCGACGAACCTCGGAGAGCTGCTCGGTGTCGAAGGCCAGGCGGCTGCACGCTACTTCGGCGCCTTCTCCGCAATGTTGAGTCGGGGGCGAGACGCTGAAGCCCTGCCCTTCGACTTCCAGACACGTAATCGGCGACCACCGACCGACCCGGTCAACGCGCTCCTTTCGTTCGCTTATTCACTTCTCACACGTGCACTGACGGTCGCGGTAACCGCCGTAGGCTTTGACTGCTATCGCGGCTTCTACCATCAACCTCGATACGGACGACCGGCATTGGCGCTCGACCTCATGGAGCCCTTCCGGCCGCTGATCGCCGACTCGTGCGTGATTCAGGCGATCAACAACGGCGAAGTCCGCCCGTCGGACTTCATACGCGCCGGCGGCGGAGTCGCCCTCAAGGACGATGCGCGCAAGCGCTTCATCGGCACCTTCGAGAGACGTCTTTCGCAGGAGGTCACTCACCCGCTGTTCGGATATCGAGTGAGCTATCGACGCCTGCTGGAGCTTCAGGCACGACTGCTCGCTCGGCACCTGCTCGGCGAGCTTCCCGAGTATCCCAACTTCACGACACGGTGAGCGATGCGCGGCGAGCACCTCTACATCGTGGTCTACGACATCTCGAGCCCCAAGCGCTGGCGGCGCGTGTTTCGCCTGATGGAGGGCTTCGGAGAATGGCTGCAGCTCTCGGTGTTCCAGTGCCGGCTGAGCGCGCAGCGGCACGCCGAGCTCATTGCACTGCTCGACGGCATCATTCATCATGACGACGACCACGTGATCCTCATGGATCTCGGCCCGGCCGATCAGGTCACGCCCCGCGTCGTGAGTCTCGGAAAGGACTACACGCCGCTGGAACGCAAACCCGTCGTCGTTTGACATATCAGCCTGCCGGGCGCTCGCGAGAGGTCCTGTGGTGCGTGAAGTCCTGGGAAGCGCTCGCAGATGTGTAGCTCTTTAACAGTTCGGGAAATTTCCTGTTCGAAGGAGCGAACGCCCGCGCCACCGCCCCGCGTTCGCACCCCGTGCCACCACACCGCTCGCATCCTGCGGCGTAAGTCGGCGTGGGGCCGGGGATTTGGAGGGTGGCTGTGATCCACGGCTTAATGCCGTGGCCTCATTGAAGCCGGCCCGGACGGCGGGCCGGTCATTGAGCGAATCGAGTGATCCACGGCTTAATGCCGTGGCCTCATTGAAGCGCGATGCGTGCTTCCGTCGCGAGCACGTATGCATCGAGGTGATCCACGGCTTAATGCCGTGGCCTCATTGAAGCCATTTCGCCGCGGGCGAGCATCGCCGCGTAGGGCTGGTGATCCACGGCTTAATGC
>QGVD01000157.1 GCA_003242685.1 Pseudomonadota bacterium
CTCGAGAGTTGTATAAGAGGCAGGCTCCGAGAAATCCCGTCCCGATGGGTTTCGCTGCCGCCCGTGGGCCGGGCCGTGGGGGCGGTGCAACGCTGACGCCGCCCTGGCCGCCGCGGGCGGCCGTGCCGTACCGGGGCGCGCACGCGGGAGGATGGCGATGTTCGACGGGACCGACACGGTCGTTCTCTATGACGAGCTCGCCTACGAGGACGTGCTGCCCTTCGCGTGGCGTCCACTGCCGCACGAGCCCTCACCGGAGGTCATGGCCAGTCTCGCGGAGCGGAATCTGCGCGTGCTGCAGTTCTGCGCCGCCCTCGAGGAGCACGGCCCCGTCCGTGAGAAGGTGGACGAGACCGCGCCGCACGCCGCGGATCTGCTGCGCATCGAGCTCAAGGTCAATCTGCTCCTCGACCTCGTGGGGCAGATTCTTGCCGCCAGCCAGCAGAGACCTGCCGCCCTGCCCGTGCGCTTCAACGCGAGGGGCATCGTGTGGAAGGCAACCGCGCCCCTGCCGGCTGCAGGCACTCACGGCATCGCCGAGATCTACCTGCGGGACACACTTGCCGAACCGCTGCGCCTTCCCGGGCGCATCGAGGGCGTGATCGCTCAGGATTATGTTGAAGCGCTTTTCGTGCCGCCTCCGGAACCGATCGCCGATCTCATAGAAAAGCTCGCCTTCCGTCGCCATCGACGTCGGATCGCCGGCAGCCGGCAGCCTCGCCGCGGATAATTTGCACTCCGTCACATCGGTCCTGCGCTATGTCGCAACCGATGCGCGGGTTGTGAAGCAGTTCACCCTGTCGCCAGATGGAGTCAGAGTTGCTTCACAGCTCCACTGCTGCAGTGCCGTCAGAATGCAGCGCAGGGTTGAACTTGAACAACAAGTAGAACGTGATGGTTCTCCACGCTGCGCGCACTACGTCTCACTCGCCCTTCTCCGCCGATCACCCGTCTCGTACGTGCGAGGTGCCGCTGGAGCTGGGATCCGCCGCAGCGCTGCACGACATGAACCGCGCCTTCGGGCTCGATCCGGCCGACGCGAAACCGGAGGCACGCGAGCGCACGCACGTCGCGCTGCCCACGGGCCGCTCGTGCGCCATCCGTGAAGTCATCTCCCTCATCCGCCAGGTGGCGGCGCACGATTCGACGGTGCTGCTGCTCGGCGAATCGGGCACCGGCAAGGAAGTCGCGGCGCGCGCGATCCACGAGCTCAGCCCGCGGCGCAACCGGCCGTTCGTGGCGGTGAACTGCGGCGCGATTCCCGGCGAGCTCCTCGAAAGCGAGCTGTTCGGCCACGAGAAAGGCGCGTTTACCGGCGCCATCTGCGCCCGCAAGGGACGCTTCGAGATCGCCGAGGGCGGCACACTGTTCCTCGACGAGATCGGCGACATGAGCCCGACGATGCAGGTGAAGCTCCTGCGCGTGCTGCAGGAGCGCGTGTTCGAGCGCGTGGGCAACCACACGCCGATCCGCTGCAACGTACGCATCATCGCGGCGACGCATCGCAATCTCGAAGAGGCGATCGCACGCGGCACGTTCCGCGAGGACCTCTTCCATCGCCTGAACGTCTTTCCGATCGAGATGCCGCCGCTGCGCACGCGCATCGAGGACCTGCCGCTGCTGGTGGAGGACTTCATCGAGCGCAACGTGGCCGAAGGCCGCGGACGCGTGCGTCTCTCTCCTGCGGCGCTCGCCGCGCTCGAGCGGCACTCGTGGCCGGGCAACATCCGCGAGCTCGGCAATCTGATCGAGCGACTTTCGATCACGTGCGCAGGTCGCACCGCGCGCGTCGCCGATCTGCCGCCGCGTTACCGGCCGGCGGGCTGGGAGTCGCTTCCCGAGGAACCGGTCGAGACGGAATCGGCCTCAGCCGTCGTGGACACGGAAGCACGCTTTGACACCGCAGCCGATGCGTCCGCCGTGCACGAACCCGCGGTCGAGTCCGACGAGCCGCTCGACGACGAGCAGGCGCTGCGCGTGCTCAACGCAGGTGCGGTGAACGGCGATCTCGCCGAGCTGCCCGAAGACGGCATCGATCTGCGCGCTCATCTTCTTGCCAT
>QGVD01000038.1 GCA_003242685.1 Pseudomonadota bacterium
CGGGCGCGAGCGCGATGAGAGGCGTCGCGGGATGGAGGCCGTGCCAGGTGGGCGGCGGGACGAGGGCGTGCCGGTCGGACGCGAAAGCACCCGCCTCGATCAGGATCTTCGTGCGCGAGCCGGAAGGCCGGTAGAACGTCGCCATCATCAGGTGCAGGTTCACCGTCAGCGAGTTCATGGCGACGACTTCGTCGGGGCGCGCGCCCGCGAGCCGCGCGAGGCCGTCCGAGAGGAACTCGTGATAACGGACCCACGGCCGTCGGCCGTGCTCGTGCGCGAGCACCGCGAGACGCGCCCAGTCGTCGAGTTCCTCGGCGATGCGCGCGGCGACGTTGCGGGGCTGCAGCCCGAGCGAGTGGCCGCAGAGGTAGATGAGCGGCGTGCCGTCCGCGCCCTGCGGCAGCGCGAAGCGCTCGCGCATGTCGCGCAGCGGATCGGCGGCGTCACGCCGCCGTGCGTAGTCGAGAGATGCCTCGAATGTCATGGGACGAGAGGATAGAGCAGCGGACGGCTCGGTACCGCATCGCCGCCCAGCGCGGGAACCTGCAGCTCGAGCAGCCACGCCCCGTCCGTCACCTCGTCCGGCACGAACGCGAGCTCGGTGACCGTGCAGTGGCCGCGTCGCGCGTCGGCGAGCGTGCGTACGCCCGGCTCGAGCCCGAAGAAGATGCGATGCGCCGTGAGTCGGCCCTCGTCGTGGCTGCGGTCGATCGAGGGCAGATCGACGACGAGATGCTCGATGCCGCGCGCGACGAGGAGCTGCGCGGCCTCGCGCGTGAGGTAGGGCGGCACGCGGTCGGTATGGTCACGGTGGCGCTTCGCCGCGTCGTTCGGCAGCGTGCGGATCACGAGCGACCGCGGAGCGAAGGGGAGCGCATCGGGCCAGGCTGCTTCGAGCGCCGTGCGCGTGACGAGAAGATCGTCCGCCTGCGGAGCCGGATCTGTCGACTCGCGCGTGGTCTCCGCAGGAACGGCGCTCACCGACACCACGAGCGCCGGCAGGAGACCCGCCGGAACCACGCGGTGCGCATCGAGCGGTTCGATGGTGAGGTGTCCGACGCACTCGGTATGCGTTCCGTTGCAGTGAGGGATCAGCGTGATGATGCGGCAGTTGCAGCTCGCGCCTGCCGCGACCTCGCCCGGAAATCCCGGCACGGCGAAAGGCTTCGAGCTCGCCGCCGGAGCGCCGAAGTGACGCGGCTGCGCCGCGTCGAACTCGAGATCGATGGCAAGGCTGATGGGGCGCGCGAGATCGACGGCGAGCTCGCCGGATCCGATGCGCAGCCCGGCTCTCACGCGGGGCGCTCCATCACGGTTCCGCAGCGCTTGCAGGTGCGACGCTCGAGACTGCCGTAGAAGCGCTCGAAGAGCGGCGGGAACTGCGTCTCGATGTCGGTGAGCTGGAAGTGCTCTTCGTACAGCAGATTCGAGCAGCTCTCGCAGTACCACTGAAAGCCGTCGAGCTCGCCCGGGCGGCGCTGGCGCTCGATGACGAGGCCCACCGTGTTCGCGAAACGCTGCGGAGAGTGCGGCACGCACGGCGGAAGCAGCAGCACCTCTCCCTGGCGGATCGGCACGTCCACGATCTTTCCGTCCTGGACGGTCTTCAGGACCATGTCGCCCTCGAGCTGGTAGAAGAACTCCTCGGCCGGATCGACGTGGTAGTCCTTCCGCGAGTTGGGGCCGCCGACGACCATGATGATGAACTCGGTGTCGCGGAACAGGCACTTGTTGCCGACCGGCGGCTTGAGGAGATGCCGGTTCTCGTCGATCCACTTCCTGAGATTGAATGGACTCAGTGCTGACATACGGTGTGTCCCCGGGGCGATTCGCGTATGGTACGCAGAAGCGGAGGAGCAGACGAACATGACCCGCATTCGTGAGCGTGCCGCGTACATCGCCTCTGCGGCACTGTGGATTGCCGCACTGACGGGCTGTGGCGCCACGTCCTCGTTCCGCTGGCCGTGGGCCGAACGCCCCGAACCGCCTCCCGCCGCGGTGATAGAGCTGTCGATCACGGGTGAGGACGGCGGCGCACGCACCGGGTTTCCCCAGTACTGGAAGCGCAACACGCTGCTCATAGATCTGCAGTCGGCGTCCGGTGAGGGCAGCATCGTGCTGAAGCCCCGTCCGGGCGGGAGCTGGCCCGCACGGCTCGCGTTCCGTGTGATGCCCGGCCGCGTGGGCAGGCTCGAGCTCCTGGGCGAGGAGCGCGTCGTGCTGCCCATCGCCCCGGAGGGCGGCAGTCCCGTCGATCTCGAGCTGCGGCCGGGGCTGTATCGTCCGTCGACGGAGCACGTCGTCGTGCGCTGGGTCAACGAGTCGGGCTGCTGTGTCAGCCCTCATCCCTGAGATCAGTCACCTGCTGCCCGTAGCGGGGTGCGCTCCGGGCCGCGCGGCAGGGTTGCCGTTGATTCAGTCGCCGCCCGGCGCCTGATAGCCGCGGCAGGGCAGGCTCACGGGTGGCCGCTCGGGATCATCGAGATCCACGGCGGTCAGCGCGCCGCCCCAGACGCAGCCCGTGTCGAGCGCGAGCGCGCGTCCGTCGTCGTAATAACCCAGCGTGGACCAGTGACCGAAGATCACGCGCACGTCGCGGCTGCGCCGGTGCTCGTGCGCGAACCAGGGAAGGAACGGCGGCCGGGCGTCGGACGGCGGGCCTTTCATCCTGAGGTCGATGCGGCCGTCGGCCGTGCAGAAGCGCATGCGCGTGAGCACGTTGATGATGAAGCGCAGCCGGTCGAAGCCCGAGAGATCCTCGCTCCAGCGGTCGGGTCTGTCGCCGTACATCGCGTCGAACAGCGCACGAGGATCGTCGCGCAGCGCGCTCTCGACCTCGCGCGCGAGCGCGAGAGTCTTCTCGACCGTCCATTCGGGCACGAGACCGCCGTGGATCAGGAGATCGCCGGCGGCGGCATCGAAATGCGCGAGCGGGCGCGTGAGCAGCCATTCGAGGAGCAGATCGCGGTCCGGCGCCTCGAAGATCGCATCGAGCGTGTCGTCGCCGCGCAGCGTGCGCCGGGTGCCGAGCGCGACGGCGAGCAGGTGCAGGTCGTGGTTGCCGAGCACGACGGTCGCGGAATCGCCGAGCGCACGCACGAAGCGCAGCACCTCGAGCGAGCGCGGTCCGCGATTGACGAGATCGCCGACGAGCCAGAGGCGATCGCGCTCGGGCGCATATCCGCAGCGCTCGAGCAGCGTGCGCAGCTCGTCGTAGCAGCCCTGAACGTCGCCGATGGCGATGCGCGCCACTTGCGTCCGGTTCAGCGCGCCTGCGGCGCGGCGCGCGGAGTGCCGACGCGCACCGCCAGAACGTCGCAGGGCGCCGCGTGCAGCACCGTGTCCTCGGTGAGATTGAGCAGGATCGAGAGGCCGTGGCGCTCGCGGCTGCCGAGAACGATGAGGTCCACCTGACGCTCGCGCGCGATGCGCACGATCTCCGACTTGACGTTGCCGGCTTCCACCCGGCAGCGGTTCTCTGGAATGCCGAGCTCGGCGGCGAGGCCTGCGAGGCGCTGTCTCGCGCGGACCAGAAGCTCTTCCTCGATCTGCACGGCAGGCATCAGTGTCTCGCCCATGGGTTCGACGGGCACGAACTCGACGACGTGCAGCAGCTCGATCTCCGCTCCCAGCGCTTCGGCGAGCATCTGCGCGCGCCGGCCGATGAGCAGGCTGTCTTCGCTGAGATCCACCACGAGCAGGATGCGACGATAGCTCGTCATGCCCGCGCTCCCTGTTGTCCCCCGCTGGCCCTAGAGCCTAACTCAAGCGCCGCGCGGGGGCGACTCTCCGGTTTCCTGCGCGTCATCGAGCGCCCGGGCCAGCCGGTTGAACGCTTCGGGCGCGAGAGTCTCCGGACGTGCCGCGGGGTCGAGACCGCAGGCCTCGATCTGGGGCGCATCGAGCAGGCCGCGAAGGGAATTGCGCAGCGTCTTGCGCCGCTGAGCGAACGCCGCCGCGACCACGCGACTGAAGCTCGGACTCACGTCGAACGCGGGCTGCTCGAGCACTCTGAGGCGCAGCACCGTGGACCACACGCGTGGCGGCGGCTGGAACGCGCCGGGACCGATGTCGAACAGGCGCTCGATGCGCATCCAGGGCGCGAGCATCACCGTGAGCCGGCCATATGCATCGCTGCCGGGACGGGCGGCCATGCGCTCGGCGACCTCGCGCTGGAGCATCACGTGCAGATCGTGCAGATGCGCGACGCTCTCGAGCAGATGAAAGAGCAGCGGTGTCGAGATGTTGTACGGCAGATTGCCGACGACGCGCAGCTTGCCTCCACGCTGCTGCGCAAGCGCCGCGAAATCGAACTCCAGCGCATCGGCTTCGTGCAGCACGAAGCGCGGCTCGCCCGCGAGCTCGGAAGCGAGCTGCGCCGCGAGATCGCGATCGATCTCCACCGCGTCGAGCGTTGCGGCCGGGCTCGCGAGCAGCCGGCGGGTGAGGGCGCCGCGACCCGGGCCGATCTCCACGAGATGCTCGCCGGGCTGCGGATCGACGGCACGCGCGATGCGGTCGATCACGCCCGGATCGTGCAGGAAGTGCTGACCGAAGCGCTTGCGCGCGCGCGGAGCCGGACTCACTCGCCCGTCACCATTTCGATCGCGAGGCGCAGAGCCGCGGCGAGACTTCCCGCGTCCGCGCGGCCCGTGCCCGCGAGCTCGAGCGCGGTGCCGTGATCGACCGAAGTGCGCACGATCGGGAGTCCCAGCGTGACGTTCACCGCGTGTCCGAAGCCCGCGTGCTTGATCACCGGCAGGCCCTGATCGTGATACATCGCGAGCACCGCATCGTACTGACCGAGGATGCGCGGCACGAACACGGTGTCGGCCGGCAGAGGGCCGCTCGCGTGGATGCCCTGCGCGCGTGCCCGCTCGATCGCCGGCCCGATGATGCGCAGCTCCTCGTCGCCGAGATGCCCGCCTTCACCCGCGTGCGGATTGAGACCGCAGACGGCGATGCGAGGACGCTCGATGCGCCAGTGCCGGCGCAGGTCGCGATCGAGGATGCCGAGGATCTCGACGAGAGATTCCACGGTGATCGCGCCGCTCACCTCGCGCAGCGGCAGATGGGTCGTGGCGAGCGCCACGCGCATTCCGCCCGCCGTGAGCATCATCACGGGCCGGGAGACGCCGGTGCGCTCGGCCAGGTATTCCGTGTGACCCGTGAACGCGACTCCGCCCTCGTTGACGATGCTCTTCTGGACCGGCGCGGTGACGATGGCGGAGAACTCACCGGAGAGCGTGCCGTCGATCGCGACGTCGAGCACGTCGAGCACGTAGCGCGCGTTGCGTGCATCGAGCCGGCCCGGCGTGCTCGGCGCCGCGAGCGGCACGTGGCGCACGACGAGCACGTCGCGGCGGTGAGGCAGGTGGCGACCGGGAACGTACTCTTCGAGCGCGACGGGCAGCGAGAGAGCGCGCGCGCGTTCGGCGAGGAGTTCGCGATCGCCCACGCACACGAGCGCACAGGGCCACTCCTCGTGCGCGAGCTGCAGGCAGAGCTCCGGGCCGATGCCCGCCGGCTCGCCCGACGTGAGCGCGATGCGCGGGAGCTGGCCCACCGGGAATACGCCGCTACAGCTTGTATTCGACGTAGGCCTCGTCGCGCAGGCGACGGAGCCACAGCTCCGTCTCCTCGTCGGCCTTGCTCTCGCGGAGCTGCGCGAGCGCGCGGAGCCTGCGGCGCTCGTCGGTGTTGTCCACCTGGCGGCGGCCGAGGAGCTGCACGATGTGCCAGCCGAACTCTGTCCTGAACGGCTCGCTGATCTCGTTCACCTCGAGCTGCTGGAGGACCTCTTCGAACTCCGGCGTGAACGTGCCGGGATTCGCCCAGCCGAGGTCGCCGCCGTCGGCAGCCGATCCGGGGTCCTCGGACATGGTGGCCGCGAGACCCGCAAAGTCCTCACCCTTCAGGATGCGCTCGCGGATTTCCATGAGTCTCTGCCGCACGGTCGCGTCGTCGTGCAGCTCGTTCGGCCTGAGCAGGATGTGCCGCGCGTGCACCTGCTCGACGATGACTTGCTCTTCGGTGCCCCGCACCTCGTTGAGCTTCACGATGTGGAACCCCGTCGGCGTGCGCAGCGGCTCGCTCACCTCGCCCGGCTTCAGCCGCACCACGATGTCGGCGAGAAAGGTGGGGAGCTCCGGACCCTTGCGCCAGCCGAGGGATCCGCCTTCGAGCGCCGTCTGGCTGTTCGAATAGGCCACCGCGAGGCGCGCGAAGTCCTCGCCTTCCTTCGCGCGGCGGTAGACCTCCTCCGCGCGCTTCTCGGCTTCCTCGAGCTGCTCGGGCGTCGCGCCCTGGGGCACGGCGATGAGGATGTGCGAGATGTTGTACTCGCTCGATTCGGACGGCGTCTTCGCCTGCCGCTCCAGGAACTGGTCGATCTCGCGGGGCGAGACCGAGATGCGCTGGAGCACGTCGCGCTGACGCAGGAGCGTCAGCGTGATCTCCTCGCGCATCGCCTCGCGGTAGGCCGCGTAGTCGATGCCCTGCGCGGCGAGCGCACTCGGGAGCTGCGAGAGCGTGAGTCCGTTGCGGCGCGCGACGTCCTCGAGCGCCTGGTTGAGCTGCTCGTCGGAGACGCGGATGCCGAGGCGCTCGGCCCGCTGCATCTGGATCTCCTGCAGCACGAGCCGCTCGAGCACCTGCCGCCGCAGCACGTTGAGCGGCGGCAGCTCGAGGTTCTGCGCGCGCAGCCGCTCGCTGATGATCGCGACCTGCTGATCGAGCTCGCTCATGAGCACGACGCCGTCGTTGACGATGGCGGCGATGCGGTCGAGGAGCACGCCGCTCTCGGCGAGGTCGCGCGTCTGTGCCAGGGCGTTCCCGACGAGCAGGACGGACGCGGCAAGCGCGGTGAGAATCCGGCGCATGGTGTTGATTTCCTTGGGAATCAGAGGGTTGTGTCTGGCGGCGAGTATCCTCGAATCGCGGTCTCGAGGAAAGCGTCGGCACCCGAGCCGAGACTCGCGAGGCCGGTGAGCTCGAGCTGCAGGTACACGCCCGTGTCCTTCTCGCCGGTGCTCCTGCTCACGAAGCGCCGGCCGACCATCCGCAGGCGCCAGCAGCAGGCCCGGTACTCGAAGCCGGCGAAGCGCTCGAGGGACTCGTCGTCCCGCAGCGAGTAGACGTACCGCGCGTAGAGGCTCCAGCGCGGGCCCACCGGCCAGGCGGTCGAGACCTCGGCCTGCTCCAGGCGTTCACGCTGCTGGCGGTAGCCGAAGTTGATCACGCGATCGTCGTCCGGGCGGTACTGCAGCATCACCTGAGCCCGCTCGCTGTGCGAGTCGTCGGGATTCCATTGGAGCCCGAGATCGACGTTCCACTTCGCGTACGTCGTGAGCGCGAGCTGGGCCACGAGGTCCGAGCGACTGCGGTCGCGGACGGTTTCGCCGGGAAGCTGAACGCGCGGGGATTCGAAGTAGTACGTCTGACCGAGCGTCGCGGCGAGGAGCTGCCGGCCGTCGTCGGCATCGAGCAGGCGCGTCGTGATGCCGACGCTCACCTGGTTGGCATCGCTGACGCGATCGGCGCCGACGTAGCGGTTCGTGCGGAAGAGCTGCACGAGATTGAGATCCGGCAGCGCCGTGTCGAAGAGGGGCAGCTCCTCCTGGTTCCGGTACGGCGCATAGAGATAGAGCATCCGCGGCTCGAGCGTCACCGTGCGGCCGCCTTCGGCGCCCGCGGGACGCTCGAACACGAGTCCTGCATCGAGGCTCGCGATGGGGAGCGAGCGCCGCGGCGAGACGGGCCGTCCCGGATCGGTGCCGTCGAGGTCGTACTGCGTGAAGCGCCAGGAAACGTTCGGCCTCACGAAGTAGCCGGCACCGTCGATGTCGAGACCGAGCGTCGGCTGCACATCGAAGCGCCAGCCCGTGACGCCTTCGGAGCGCTCGAAGTTGACGAGCTCCGAATCGAAGCCGTAGCGCAGAATGCCGCGTTTCCCCCAGCCGAAGTCGCCGCCCGCGCGGATGCGCGGCACGCGCGCGTAGGGGCGCTCGAGCTCCACGAGCTCGCGCTCGATGGTCTGAAAGTGCTGCAGCTCGGCCGAGAAGCGCCAGTACTCGTCGCGGTACGCGAGCCGTGCGAGCCGCTCGACGAACGCGATGCTCGTGCCTTCGGGACCCTGCGCGAAGTCCTCGAAGTACTCCGGATCGCTCACCGCGCCCGCATCGATCGTGAAGCGCAGATCGCGCGGCAGCTCCGTGCGGTGGCGGAGCGAGACGAGCCCGCGATAGCGATCCGCGATGCGATCCTCGGGCAGGTAATGGAAACTCAGTCCTCCGCTCTGCCGTCGCGAGAGATAGCGCAGCTCGCCCGAGAGATCGATGCCGCGCCGTCCGTACCACACCGGCTCGAAGGTGAAGTCCGCGTTCGGCGCGATGTTCCAGTAATAGGGCACGGCGAGCTGCAGGCCGCTGCGGCTCGAGTGACCGATGCTCGGAAAGAGAAAGCCGCTCTTGCGCTCCGTGCCGAGCGGGAAGGACAGCCAGGGCAGATAGAGGAGCGGCACGCCCTTGAAGTCGACGCGCGCGGCGCGCCCCGTGCCGAGCCGCGTGCGTGTGTCGAGCGTGATCGCGTCCGCGCGCAGGCTCCACGCGGGATCGGTGACCGGACAGGTCGTGAAGCTCACGTCCTCGAGCGAGATCACGCCGAGCGGAGAGAGATTGAGAGCGCCTGCCGTGCCGCGCGCGCCGCGCTCGCGCAGCTCGAATTCGGCACCGCTGAATTCGGCGCCTTCCGTCGGCGAATAGCGACCGCCGCCGCCGCGGACGCTCAGGATCGGGTCCTCGTACTCGAGCGTGCCTTCGACGCGGAACGATCGATCCGCAGCGTCGTACTGCACGTCCTCGGCGCGCAGCTCCCGATCGCCCTGGCGCACGAGCACGTTCCCCTTGAGCGCGACGTCGCCATCGGCGTCGAGCGTGGCATTGTCGCTGTCGATCTCGATGCGGTCCGGATCGATGGGTGCTGTGGAAGCGGGCGGTGTGCGCGCCGGAGCAGGGCTTTGAGGCGGGCACGACGTATCGGCGGCCTGCGCTCCGGCGGAAGCGGCGAGGCACAGAAGTGCCATCCCGGGAACGCGCCGTCGGCGCGCTCGCGGGAGCGATTTGTGCGCTGGATCCGAACGGCGCATGCGGCTCGACATTATAATGGCGCGCCACCGACCCGCGGTGCGAAAACGCCTTCCCGCTGAACGAGCCGCATGCCGCATACCGATACGCGCCTCGCGCTGATTCACGAGTGGCTGGCGCGCGAACTTGGACTCGACCCCGAGCGCATCGAGCCCGCTTCCGCCGACGCGAGCTTCCGCCGCTACTTCCGCGTCTTCCGCCGCGGCGAGACGCTCATCGTGATGGACGCGCCGCCCGACAAGGAGGACGTGCGGCCCTATCTGCACGTCACGCGGCTGCTCGAGCAGATCGGCGTCCATGTCCCGCACGTTCACGCGGCCGATGAAGCGCGCGGTCTGCTGCTCCTCGAGGATCTCGGGCGCACGCACTATCTCTCGCGGCTCAGGGCCGGTGCGGATCCCGAGCCGCTCTACGGCGACGCTCTGCGCGCGCTCGCGGACATCCAGGCGCGCGGCCTCGAGGCTGCACGCGAGCTCGGGCCCTACGACCGCGAGCCGCTCGAGCGCGAGCTCCTGCTGATGCCCGAGTGGTTCTGCGCTCGGCACCTGCAGATCGAGCTCACGACGGAAGAGCGTGAGCTTCTCGCGCAGACGTTCGAGTTCCTCATCGCCGAGGCGCTGGCGCAGCCGCAGGTGTTCGTGCACCGTGATTACCACTCGCGCAATCTCATGGTGCTGCCCGAGCGCAATCCGGGCGTGCTCGATTTCCAGGACGCGCTGCGCGGACCCATCGGCTACGACCTCGTGTCGCTCCTCAAGGACTGCTACATCGCGTGGCCGCGCGGGCGCGTCGAGCGCTGGGTGCGCGGCTACCGCGAGCTCCTCGCCGCGCGCGGCATGGCGGTCGGCAGCGACGATCGCGAGTTCCTGCGCTGGTTCGATCTCATCGGCGTGCAGCGGCACATCAAGGTGCTCGGCATCTTCGCGCGCCTGTGGCATCGCGACGGCAAGCCGGGTTATCTCGACGATCTGCCGCTCACGCTCGACTACGTGCGCGAGGCCTGCACGCGCTACCACGAGCTCACCGAGTTCGCGCGCTTTCTCGAGCGGCGCATCGTTCCGGAGCTGCCCGTGGCGAACGCGCGCGTGGCGGCGGAGCTTTCGCGCACCGCGGGTGCGCGGCACGCATGAAGGCCATCGTGCTCGCGGCGGGCCGCGGCGAGCGGATGCGCCCGCTCACTGACACGACGCCCAAGCCCCTGCTGCCCGTCGCGGACCGGCCGCTCATCTCGTATCACCTCGAAGCGCTCGCGCGTGCGGGGATCCGCGACGTCGTGATCAATCTCTCCTGGCTCGGCGATCGCATCCGGGAGCGGCTCGGGGACGGCGCCGAGTTCGGTGTGCGCATCAGCTACAGTGACGAGGGTCCCGTGGCGCTCGAGACGGGTGGCGGGATCTTCCGTGCGCTGCCGCTCCTCGGTCCCGGTCCCTTTCTCGTCGTCAACGGCGACACGTGGACCGACTACGACTTCTCGCGGCTCCAGCTCGACGAATCGGCCGATGCGCGCCTGGTGCTGGTGCCCAATCCGCCGCATCACCCGCGAGGAGATTTCGGCCTCGAGGGCGACGTGATCGTCGAGCGCGAGCACGACCGCTTCACGTACGCCGGCATCGGCATCTACCGGCCCGAGTTCTTCGCCGGCTGCACGGACGGGAGATTCCCGCTCCTGCCGCTCCTCCGCCGGGCGATCGCTGCCGGACGGCTGCGCGGCGAGCTGTACCGCGGCGAGTGGCTCGACGTCGGCACGCCCGAGCGGCTCGCGGCCCTCGACCGGCGTCTGCGCGGCGGCTGAGCGCGGTCCCGGCAGCTTTCGATGGGGGAGCGGGGCGATTCGCCGTACAATCCGCACATGTCCGAATCCATCAGATCCATCCCCGTCGTCGTGGAGCCGGCCCGCCCGCGCAGCGGCGAAAAATACGTGACGCCTCAGGGCTTTACGGCGATCCGCGACGGGCAGAAGTCCCGCGGGGACGTCTCCCGCGAGGGACTCGCCGGCAAGCCCCCGTGGCTCCGCGCGCGCGCGCCACACGGCGCCGGCTTCCATGCCGTCAGGAACATCGTGCGCGAGCACCGGCTCGCCACGGTGTGCGAAGAAGCCAAGTGCCCGAACATCGGCGAGTGCTGGAACGCCGGCACGGCCACGATCATGCTCATGGGTGCGGTGTGCACGCGTGCGTGCCGCTTCTGCGCCGTGGATACCGGCAATCCGCACGGCTGGCTCGATCCCGAGGAGCCGCAGAACGTCGCGCGCACGGTCGAGCTGATGAAGCTCAAGTACGTCGTGCTGACGTCGGTCAACCGTGACGACCTGCCGGACGGCGGCGCGGCACATTACGCCGCGTGCATCCGCGCGGTGAAGGAGCGCAATCCGGAGACGGCGGTCGAGGCGCTCACGCCGGACTTTCAGGGCGTGCTGAAGGACGTCGAGACGGTCGTCGACTCCGGGCTCGACGTGTTCGCGCAGAACCTCGAGACCGTCCGGCGCCTCACGCATCCGGTGCGTGATCCGCGCGCCGGCTACGAGCAGACGCTCAGGGTGCTCGAGCACGCGAAGCGCCACCGGCCCGACGTGCTCACGAAGACGAGTCTCATGCTGGGGCTCGGCGAGACGGACGAGGAGATCGCCGAGGCCATGGACGACGCGCGTGCCGCGGGCGTCGACATTCTCACGCTCGGCCAGTACCTGCGGCCGACCGTCAATCACCTGCCCGTCGCGCGTTTCGTCACGCCGGCCGAGTTCGACCGCTATCGAGAGTGGGCGCTCGAGAAGGGCTTTCTCGAGTGCGTCTCGGGGCCGCTGGTGCGCTCGAGCTACCGCGCCGAGCAGGCGCTCAACCGCAACAACGCCGGGCTCGACAACCGGGCGCTGGCATCGGGCTCCGGCGGCACACGATGAGCGCCGTGCCCGGCACGATCGTGGAATCGGGCGTTCGCGGGCGCGGCGCGGATGTGCCGTCCGTGAAGATCCGGTTCCTCGGTCGCGTCGAGTACGAGCCCACCTGGCGCGCGATGCAGCGCTTCACCGACGAGCGCGATGCGGGTACGCCGGACGAGATCTGGTTCCTCGAGCATCCGCCCGTCTTCACGCTCGGCATGAATGCCGATCCCTCGCACGTGCTCGCGCCGGGCGACATTCCCGTCGTGCACATCGATCGCGGCGGACAGGTCACGTACCACGGCCCGGGGCAGCTCGTCGTCTATCCGCTCATCGATCTGCGCCGCGCGAATCTCGGCGTGCGCGACCTCGTGACCGCGCTCGAACGCTCCGTGATCGACTTCGTCGCGACGCTCGGCATCACCGCCGAGTGCCGTCCGCGCGCGCCGGGTGTCTACGTGGGTGAGCGCAAGCTCGCGAGTGTCGGCATCCGCGTGCGCCGCGGAGCCAGCTACCACGGCCTCGCGCTCAACGTGGACATGGACCTCGAGCCCTTCTCGCGCATCAATCCCTGCGGCTACCGCGGACTCGAGATGACTCAGCTCGCTGCGCTCGGCGCGCGCATGAGCGTCGAGGAGGCGGCGCGCGGGCTCGAGCCGCATCTGCTCCGGTATGTCGTGCCTCGTGCGCGAGGCTTCGAAGCGGAGCACGGATAGACGGTCCGATCCGGCTTGCTGATCGGCCGGGCATCGACGCGCTCGTGCTTTCGGCTCTGGCGCGCCCACTCCAGATCCCCCGGCGCAGCCTCACACTGACGGCGTCCCGGGGGCGGGCGAGCCTCGAGCGGGCGTGACATATTCGCTCGGCAAAGGGTGCTTTCCGGACCGTCAAAAGTGGGCGTCGGACGAGCCGGTTGAACCTGCAGACGCCGGTCGGAAGCGGATCACCTGTCACGGCATTGCTTCCCGGAACCTGCCGGACGCCGGTCCGACCCGACCCCTTGTAGTTGCGCGGCGGGTTGATCTGCTACCCTCGGCGAGATAATCAGCCAACCAGGCTCATGAAGGGGAGTCACCGGCCCGTGAGTACCGATCCGCGCGAAATCATCGCCAAGTCACCGATGAGCGCGCTGCAGATCATCGCAGTCGCGATCACCATCGGCCTCAACGCGTTGGATGGATTCGACGTCCTTTCCATCAGCTTCGCTTCGCCCGGCATCGCGGACGAGTGGGGAATCGACCGCGCCGCGCTCGGCATCGTGCTCTCCATGGAGCTGGTCGGCATGGCGCTCGGCTCGGTTTTCCTCGGCGGCGTGGCGGACAAGATCGGCCGCCGGCCGACGATCCTCGGATGCCTGACCGTCATGGCCATCGGCATGTTGATGGCCACGACGACGAAGAGCATCGTCGAGCTGTCCGTCTGGCGCGTGATCACGGGCCTCGGCATCGGCGGCATGCTCGCGGCCATCAATGCCGTCGCGGCGGAATTCTCCAACGCGAAGCGCAAGCACCTCAGCGTCTCGCTGATGTCGATCGGATATCCGGTAGGCGCCGTGCTGGGCGGCATGATCGCCGCGCAGCTCCTCAAGTCGTACGACTGGCGCTCGGTGTTCTATTTCGGCTCCGCCGTCACCGCCGCCTTCATCCCGCTGGTGTACTTCCTGATTCCCGAGTCGGTGCACTGGCTGACGCGCAAGCAGCCGGCCGGCGCGCTGGAGCGGATCAACCGCGCCCTGGCACGCATGGGGCATGCGGCCGTCTCGGCGCTGCCCACCATCTCGGCGGAAGTGCGCAAGCGCTCGGCCGCGGATCTCTTCGCCCCAGGCCTCATCGCGGTCACGCTGCTCGTCACCGGCGCCTACTTCTTCCACATCATGACGTTCTACTACGTCCTGAAGTGGGTGCCGAAGATCGTGGTGGACATGGGCTTCGCGGCATCCTCGGCAGCGGGCGTGCTCGTGTGGGCCAACGTCGGCGGCGCGCTGGGCGGTGCGGTGCTGGGCCTCCTCACACTGCGGTTCAGCGTGAAGGCAATCACCATCGCCGTCATGTTCCTCTCTACCGCGATGGTGTTCCTGTTCGGCCGGGCTTCACCGGATCTGAGCGAGCTCTCGCTGCTCTGCGCGACGGCGGGCTTCTTCACGAACGGCGCGATCGTCGGCATGTACGCGATCTTCGCCCAGGCCTTCCCGACCCACGTGCGTGCATCCGGCACCGGTTTCGCCATCGGCGTCGGCCGCGGCGGTTCGGTGGTCGGACCGGTCATCGCGGGCTTCCTGTTCGAGGCCGGCTTCGGCCTGCCCGGCGTCTCTGCCGCAATGGCTCTGGGATCGTCGCTGGCTGCCGCGCTCCTCATCATGCTGAAGCTCAAGCCGGAAGATCCGGCTGCCGAGCGTGAGGAGGAGACGCGGGCGAGCGCGGTCTCGGGTGCCGCGGCGACGCGCGGCGCCTGACACCTCCGGATTCGAGAGCCCTGAGGAGCGGCGCCGCGGCCGGCCCGTGCCGGTCGCGGCGCCGTTTTCTTCGCTGTCCGAACGCGCGGAGGGACTGCCGGAGGGGTGTGTTGCCGGTCGGTACCGCGGCGCAGTGCCGCGCTCAGATGACCATCAGCACTTCTTCGCAGGCGGCGAGCTCCGTGGCGAGCGCGATCACCTGCTCGCGGCTCGTGGCGCGGATCACGTAGGAGATCGACAGGAAATTGCCGTTCTCGCTCAGGCGTTCGGCCACGCGCGAGACGTCGAGATCGGGAGCATGACGCAGAACGATCTCGTCCGAGCGCGCGCGGAGCGTGGCGCTCGTGCGACCGAGAACCTTGATCGGGTAGTCGGTCGGAAACTGCAGGAGCTTCGATTCGATCACCATGGCTGGTCCATCAGCTCGCGCTTGTAGCGCTGGAATTCCTCGTGAATCTTCGTCCAGAGCGGTCCGGGGCGTCCCGTGCCGACGGGGCGCCCGTCGAGGCGGGTGACCGGTGTGATCTCGCGAACCGCTGCCGAGAGCCAGATCTCCTCCGCGCCCCGCAGCTCGGCCTCGCTCACCCGCGCCGCTCTGCAGGGAATGCCCGCGCGTGCACAGAGTTCCTCCACCACGCTGCGCGTCGTCCCGGGCAGAATGCGGCTCGAGTTGACCGGTGTGCGCACCTCGCCGCCGATGACGACATGAACCGCGGCGGCAGAGGCTTCGGTCAGCTCTCCGTCGCGCAGCAGGATCGTCTCGGCAGCGTTGGCTTCGACGGCGAGCTGACGCAGCAGGACGTTGGCCAGCAGCGCAGTCGACTTGACGTCACAGCGCGCCCAGCGCGTGTCCTGCGCCGTGATGCAGGCGATGCCGTTCTCGAGCGTTCCGGGCGGGGGCTTCGGCCACGGCGCGCAGAACGCGAAGACGGTGCGCGGGATGTTCGGGAGAGGCGCGTGATTGCGCCCGTTCTCGACGCCGCGCGTGACCTGCCAGTAGACGTACTGATCGCCGCCGCCGTTGCGAGCGATGAGCTCGCCGAGGATCGCGCGCCATTCGGCCCGCGTGTGGGGATCCTCCATCGCGATCGCGGCGAGACTCCGGGTCAGCCGCTCACAGTGCGCCTCGAACCGGAACGGCCGGCCGCCGTAGACCGGCATCACCTCGTAGACGGCGTCCGCGAACAGGAAGCCGCGGTCGAGCGGCGAGATGCGCGCTTCGGAGAGCGGCAGATACTTGCCGTTGAGGTAGCAGACCGGAAGCGGCGCAGCCAGAGCGTTTCTCCCTGCCGCGCTCAGTGGAACCAGAGCGCGACGCTATCGATGAGCAGCGTCCACAGACCGCCTTCGGGCACGGGCTGCAGCGACACGAGCGGCGCGCTGGCGACCACTTCGCCGCTTTCGGTGGTGACCGTCAGCTCGCCCACGGCCGTGCCGGCCTCGAGCGGGGCCACCAGGGGCTCGTTCAGCCGCGTCTCGGTGCGGAGCTTCGCCGCCTCGCCGCGGGGCACCGTGACGTAGATGTCCTGCGCGACGCCCACGGGCGCGAGCGCGGTCGCCGCCTTGTACACGCGCGGCTCGAGCACCTTCTCGCCGCTGCCCTTGACCTTCACGGTCTCGTAGAAAGTGTAGCCGTAATTGAGGAGCGCCGCGCTCGCATCCTCGCGCGCCTTGACCGACTTCGAGCCCATGACGACCGAGATCAGGCGCATGCCCTGACGGTTCGCGGAGCTCACGAGGCAGTACCCGGCGCTCTGCGTGTGCCCGGTCTTCATGCCGTCGACCGAGGGGTCGCGGTACAGGAGGCCGTTACGGTTGCGCTGCGTGATGTTGTTCCAGGTGAACTCGCGCTCCGAGTACCAGCGGTAGTACTCGGGAAACTCGCGGATGATGGTGCGCGCGAGGATCGCCATGTCCCGCGCCGTCGTGTAGTGGTTCGGTCCGGGAAGCCCCGAGCTGTTCTCGAAGCTCGTGGAATTCATCCCGAGCTGCTTCGCGTACTCGTTCATGAGCTGCACGAAGGCTTCCTCCGTGCCCGCGATGCGCTCGGCGAGGGCGATCGTCGCGTCGTTGCCGGACTGCACGATCATGCCCTTGATGAGCACCTCGACCGGTACCCGAGAGCCGACCTGCAGGAAGGTGCGCGAGCCCTCCGCGCGCCACGCGCGTTCGCTGATCGTCACCGGCTCGTCGAGCTTGAGGCGGCCTTCCCTGAGCGCGAGGAACACCGCGTAGCCCGTCATGAGCTTGGTGAGGCTCGCGGGCTCGACGCGCTCGTCGGCGTTCATCTCGCCGAGCACGCGGCCGCTGTCACTGTCGATGAGGATGTAGGCGCGGGCGTCGACGGCCGGCGGCTTCGGAATGGGCACCGCGGCGCGCGCGGGTCCGATCAGCGCGACGAGGCACAGGAGCACGAGAGACAGGACAGACGGCGAAGGCAACATCCTTGATGACCCCACGTTGGCGAGACGTTGTTTGAAGCGGCGATTCTAAAGGAACGAAACCCTGATCGGTGACCGTGAGGAGCGCACGGTGTCTAGTCGGCGGCGAGCCGCGCGTCCGGAATGCCGAGCGCTGCGAGGCGCGCGACGATGCGATCGAACTCGGCGACTTCGGTGATCGGTCCCAGCCGCACGCGGAAGAGCCGATCGGCGCGCGAGGGCGGCGCCCAGATGAAGGCATTCGTGAAACCGGCAACCTTCAGCCGCTCGAGGAGCCGCTGCGCGTTGCGCTCGTCGGCGAAAGCGCCCGCCTGCACGAAGAACTCGGGCGGCGGCGTCTGCGCGGTGCGCGTGAGCGTATCGGGCCTGCCGGGCGTCAGCGCGCGCACCTCCACGAGCGTCGTGCCGTCGCGGACCATGTCGAGCTTGAGGGCCGCGGCGTAGGAGAGGTCGATGATGCGGTTGTGGACGAAGGGACCGCGGTCGTTGATGCGCACGACGACGCTGCGGCCATTGCGCAGGTTCGTCACGCGCGCGTAGGTCGGGAGCGGGAGCGTCGTGTGGGCGGCCGTCATCGCGTACATGTCGTAGCGCTCGCCCATCGCCGTCGGTTTGCCGTGGAAATCGGGGCCATACCACGAGGCCACGCCGCGCTCTACGTAGCCTTCCGCGCTCGGCAGCACGTAGTAGCGCTTACCCTGCACCTCGTAGAAGGGCGGATTGCCGCGGGCACTGCGCGGCTCGGGGCGCGGCACCGCATCGGGGATGGCTTCCACGTTGCGCGGCGGATCCGGCAGGCGCGTCTGCTCGCGGGTGGCGCAGGCCGCGAGAAGCGCTGCGAGGAGCCCTGCTGTGGCGATCCGCGCGCCGCCGCGCGTCAGTGTGATTCTCATTCCCCCCGTACCGACTTCAGTTCTGCATCTTCTTCATGCGCTCGGTGATGGCCTCCGCGAGATCGTGAACGGCCATTGCGTAGCGGGTGCTGCGGTTGTAGCGGGTGATGACGTGGAAGTTCCTGAAGCCCACGCGGTACGAGGGGCCGTCCCGCTCTTCGGCGGCGATCAGCAGCGCGGGCGTCGAGTCCGGCAGATCGAGGTCCACCTGTACGCCCTTGGCGCTCAAGGTGCCGACCGTCTCGTTCAGATCCAGGTTTCCCGGCTTGATCTGGAAGCTCGGGTCGGGATCGAGCCGCGCCGCCGCGAGCACGGGCTGGCCCGGCTCCCAGCCATGCGCGCGGAAGTAGTTGGCGACACTCGCAATGACGTCGTCCCAGTCTTCCCAGAGGTTCCGGCGGCTGTCGGCGCTGCCGTCGACGGCGTAGCGCCGGTAGCTCGAAGGCATGAACTGCGGCGCGCCCATCGCACCAGCGTAGGAGCCGGTGATCGAGAGCGGGTCGACGGATTCCTCGTGCGCGAGGAGGAGGAACTGCTCGAGCTCGCTCCTGAAGTAGCTGCTGCGCGGCGGGTAATCGAAGGCGAGGGTGGCGAGCGCGTCGATCACCCTGAAACGGCCCGTGACCCGGCCGTAGAACGTCTCGACGCCCACGATGGCGACGATGTACTGCGGATCGACGCCCTGTTCGGCCGCCACGCGCTCGAGGGTCGCGCGGTGCTCGCGCCAGAAGTCGACGCCGCGCGCGATGCGCTCCTCGGTGAGGAACCGCTGCCGGTACTCCCACCACGGCACGACGCGCTCGGCGGGCTTCGTCATGAGCTCGATGATCTTCGGCTGGGGTCGGGCGTTCGCGAGGATGCCGACGACCCGGTCGCGGTCGAGCACGGCGTTGCGGCTCACGACCTCGTCGATGAAGGCGCGTATGTCGCTGCGATCGAGATCGAAGCGTGCGTCCTCGGCGCGCGACGTGTTGGCGCTCGCCGGTGCGAGCACGATGGCCGCGACCAGCAATGAAAGGAGTCGTCGTGTCATGGTGGTCGGGCCCGCCGGCGCTGTCAGCTTCCCACGAGCTTCCGGTGCGAATAGAGCGACATGAGAATACCGAAGCCCGCCAGCAGGGTCACCATCGAGGTGCCCCCGTAACTGACGAGCGGCAGCGGTACGCCGACGACCGGTAGCAGCCCGCTCACCATTCCTGCGTTGATGAACACGTATACGAAGAACGTGAGCGCGAGACTTCCGCCGAGGAGCCGCGCGAAGGTGTCCTGCGTCTGCATCGCGAGGAAGAGCGCGCGGCCGACGATGAAGAGATAGAGAAGGAGCAGGATCGCGAGGCCGAGCAGACCGAACTCCTCGCCCATCACGGCGAAGATGAAGTCGGTCTGTCTCTCAGGAAGGAATTCGAGCTGCGCCTGGCTGCCGTTCATCCAGCCCTTGCCGAATACGCCGCCCGAGCCGATCGCGATCTGCGACTGGATGATGTGATAGCCGGCGCCGAGCGGATCGCTCTGCGGATCGAGGAACGTGAGCACGCGCTGGCGCTGGTAGTCGTGCAGGAAGTGCCAGCCGACCCAGGCACCGATAACGCCGAGCACGGCGAGCGCGGCCATGATCCGCATCTGGAGGCCTGCCATCACGAGCACGAGACCGCCGGCAATGGTGATCAGCACGCCCGTGCCGAGATCGGGCTGCACCACCACGAGCCCTGCCGGCACCAGGATCAGCGCGGCAGTGACGAGCAGCGTGAGCGGGCTCGGAGGCAGCGGCCGCTCGTGCAGGAACCAGGCACAGGTCATCGGCACGGCGAGCTTCATGAGCTCCGAGGGCTGGAAGCGGATGAATCCGAGATCGAGCCAGCGCTGCGCGCCCTTGCCGACGTAGCCGGTCACGTCGACGATGATGAGCAGCACGATCCCGAGCGCGTAGAGCGCGGGCGCGGTCCGGCGCAGGAAGTTGGGATTGACCTGCGCGAGCACCAGCATCGCCACCGCGCCGATGCCGAGACGGATCGCGCCGCGGATCACCGTCGCGATGCTCTGTCCCGAGGCGCTGTAGAGCACGAAGAGGCCGTAGATGGCCACGAGCGCGAGCCCGATCAGCAGCGGTCCGTCGAGCTTGAGGGCGAGCAGCATGCGCGCCGTTCCCGTGAGGGTGCGGCGTGCGCGCGACTCGGCGGATATCTCTTCGTAGATCATTCCCTCTCCACGCGCGTCACGAGCGGCGAGGCACTGCCGTCGAAAGAAGGCGGCGGAGTGTCACCGTCCGGTGCGGCTTCCAGCAGCCACGTGTCCATGACCTTGCGCGCGATGGGCGCGGCGCCCGTGGAGCCGAAGCCGCCGTTCTCGACGAGCACCGCCACGGCGATGCGCGGCTCCTCGACCGGCGCGAAGGCGATGAACCAGGAATGATCGCGCAGGTGCTCGGGCACGGTCTTCTGGTTGTCGAGGCTCTCGGTCCGCTTGACCGTGAACACCTGCGCCGTGCCCGTCTTGCCGGCGATCGTGTACGTCATGTTGCGCCCGGCGGTCGCAGCCGCGGTTCCGCGCCCGCGCAGCGCGCCGATCATGCCTTCCGTGACGACCTGCCACTGCTCGGGCGTGACGTTCTTTATCTCCGTGCTCTTCTGCGGCGCGAGCTGACGCACCTCACCGGTGACCGGATCGCGCAGCGCGCGCACGAGTCGCGGTCTGTACGCGACGCCACGGTTGGCGAGGATCGCGGTGTAGTGGGCGAGCTGGATCGGCGTCACGAGGAAGTATCCCTGGCCGATACCGAAATTGACGGTTTCACCGGGGAACCAGATCTGATCCTCGCGCCGCTTGAACGCCCTCCGCTTCCACTCGCGCGAGGGCAGAAGGCCCGGCCTCTCGCCGCCGATGTCGATGCCCGTCTCGCTGCCGAATCCGAGCGGCGCGAGGAAGGACGAGATGCGGTCGACCTCGAGCTGATGCGCGAGATCGTAGAAGTAGACGTCGCACGAGCGCGCGATCGCGTCCCGCATGTCCACCGGGCCGTGCCGGCCCGATCGCCCTTCGCGGAACGCCAGAGAGCTGCCCGGAAGGCGATAGACGCCGGGGCAGAAACGGTGCGCGTCGGGATTCACGACGCCGTGCACGAGACCGGCGAGTGCCAGCGCGGGTTTGATGGTCGAACCGGAAGGGTAGGTGCCGCGCAGCGCGCGGTTGAAGAGCGGCCGGTTCGGATCGTTCTGCAGAGCGTTGAATTCCGCACGGGTGAGCCCGCGGCCGAAGAGATTCGGATCGAAGCCGGGGCGGCTAACCAGCGCGACCACGTCGCCGTTGCGCGGATCGATCGCCACCACGGCGCCGCGACGGTCGCCGAGCGCTTCCTCGGCCACGCGCTGCACGCGCAGGTCGAGCGTGAGCAGCAGGTCCTGTCCCGCCACGGGAGCCTTGGTGCGAAGCTCCGGGGTGAGAGCACCCTGTTTCTCGACCGGGCGGCCGTGCGCGTTCACGAGCACCTCGCGGAACCCGTTGGTCCCGTGAAGCTCGCGCTCGTAGGCGCTCTCCACGCCGAGCTTGCCGATGAGCGTCGTGCCCGCGTACGCGGCGCGGTCGATGCGCTGGAGATCCTGCTCGCTGATCGCGCCGACGTAGCCGAGCGCGTGCGCCGCGAGCTCGCCGTTCGGATAGAAGCGCGCGAGACGCGTTCTGATGTCGACGCCCGGGAACTCGAAGCGCCGCACGGCGAAGCGCGCGATGTCGTCCTCGGAGAGTCGCAGGCGGATCGGCACGCTCTCGAACTCGCGCCGCGAGCGGATCGTGCGCCGCACTTCGTCGAGATCGTCTTCCTCGAGGAGCCCGATCTCGACGAGTCGCGCGAGCGTGTCCTCGAGGTCCGGCACTTCCTCGCGGACCAGCTCGAGCTGATAGGCGGGCTGATTCGTCGCGAGGAGATTCCCGTTGCGGTCGAAGATCATCCCGCGCGCCGCGGGCACGGGCTCGATGCGCACCCGGTTGCCCTGCGAGAGCTCGAGGTAGTAGTCGTAGCGGACGACCTGCAGGATGAAGAGCCGCACGAGCAGGGCGAGCGTCATGAGCCCGATCACGACGCCGGCGACGATCGCGCGCCGCTCGAAGAGGCGCTGCTCCTGCCAGTGGTCCTTGATCCTGACTCCGCGCACCATCCGTCCGCGCTCCCCGCCGCAACCTCAGCGCGGCTCGTACGTGCGCCCGAGCAGGGCGGCTGCGAGCGGCCAGACGAGCGCGCCCGTCGCGACGTGCAGCCATCGACCTGCGGTCATGGCCGGGTGGCCGCTCCATCCGTCGATGGCGAACACGATGAATTCGTACACGAAGAGCGCCCCGAACACGATCAGGGCCTGCTGGAAGAGAGGCTTGGAACGGATCTTCTGGTGCTCGCGCACCGCGATGTAGGTGACGAACGAGAGGGCCAGCGCGTGCTGACCGAGCACGGTTCCCTCGAACACGTCGATCATGAGCCCCGCGACGAATCCGAGGGCGATGCCGCCGGCGCGGGGTGCGGTGATCGACCAGAAGAGCACCGCGAGCACGACGAACGCCGGCCGGGCGTCGTCGAGCCAGGCAGGCAGCGGCAGCACGGTCAGCACCAGCGCCGCGAGCGTCGTGAGCAGCATGGGAGTGCGCGGCTGGCGGTCGCGGGCGCTCATTGCGGCACCTCCTGCACCGCCGCCGTGCGGGCAATCGCCGGAGTGGCGGCAGGAACGGTCGGGTCGCTCGTCGGTGAGAAGGATCCGGATCCGCCGGTGGCCGGCGTCTCGGGTCGAGGTTCTCTCCGGATGGCGGGCTGCGGTTGCGCCGCGGGATCGCCGGCCGGCAGATCGCCGCTCACCGGCGCGCTGGAGGGCGCGGCCGGGTGGGTCTCCTCGAACCAGACGAGCAGCACTTCACGGTCGCGGTCGAGACCGGCGAGCGGTGTGGCGCGCACCTGCGCGAGCGGCTGCACCGCGTCGCGGCGGACTTCGGTGACCCGCGCGACGGGATAGCCGTGCGGGAACACTCCGCCGAGACCGGAAGTGACGAGCAGATCGCCCTCGCGCACGTCCGCGTTTGCCGGCAGGTAGGGCAGCGCCAGAGCGCGCGCGTCGCCGGCTCCGACGGCGATCGTCCGCACGCCCGTGCGCTCGATCTGCACGGGAACCGCGTGCTCGGGATCGGTGATGAGGATGATCTCGGCGCTCCAGGGGCCGACACGCATCGTCTGACCGACGAGGCCCGACTCGTCGATCACCGCCTGGCCCTTGAAGACGCCGTTCTGCGCACCCTTGTTGACGAGGAGCCGCTGGCGGAGGCTGCTGAGCTCGACGTTGACGACTTCGGCGACCAGCCAGCGCTCGATGAGCGGCGGCAGCGCCTCCGTGAGGCCGCGGAGCTGCGCGTTCTCGCGCACCAGCGCGTCGTATCGGACGGTGCGGAGCATCAGCTCGCGATTCTGAGCCCGCAGCCGCTCGTTCTCCTCGCGCAGCGCTGCACGCGTCTCGAAGCTTTCCTCGAGCCACCGCCACGCCGCCGCGGGCGAACGGACCACGAGCTGTATCGGGTAGGCGGCCGCCTGCAGCACGTAGCGGGCCTTCTCGAGCCAGCCGCCGCGCTGGTCGAGGAACATGCAGGTGATCGAGAGCACCGCGTACAGAGTGAATCGGAACCCCGGCGAGGGACCGCGCCCGGGCGATGGCCGGTATCCGCCGGCGAAGGCCATTGCTGTCAGCGCCCTCGCGGGAGGCGCGGGAGTGAGAAGGGAGCGGCCGCACGCGCGGGGCAGGCGCTTCGCTCCCCTTTCTTCAGGGCGTGAGTCCGATCGAGTTCCTGTGCCACGTGCGACATCCCTGCGGGTGGCCCGTCGGGGCTACTCCAGTCCGAAGTGGCCAGGCCCGAGCTCGTCCATCAGCTCGAGAATGCGCCCGCCGCCGCGGGCGACGCAGGTGAGGGGGTCGTCGGCGACGACGACGGGAAGACCGGTCTCCTCGGTCAGGAGCTTGTCGATGTCGCGCAGCAGGGCGCCGCCGCCCGTGAGCACGATGCCCCGCTCGGCGACGTCCGCGCCGAGCTCGGGCGGGGTCTGCTCGAGCGCCTGCTTCACCGCGCTCACGATGGCCTGAAGGGGCTCCTGCAGCGCCTCGAGGATCTCGTTGCTGTTGAGCGTGAAGCTGCGCGGCACGCCCTCGGAGAGGTTCCGTCCCTTCACGGAGAGCTCGCGCACCTGCGAGCCCGGGTAGGCCGAGCCGATCTCGATCTTGATGCGCTCGGCGGTGGCCTCGCCGATGAGGATGCCGTAGTTGCGGCGCACGTAGTTCATGATCGCTTCGTCGAAGCGATCGCCGCCGATGCGCGCGGAGTTGGCGTACACGATGCCGTTGAGCGAGAGCACCGCGACCTCGGAGGTGCCGCCGCCGATGTCGAGCACCATGGAGCCGCGCGCCTCGTGCACGGGCAGCCCGGCGCCGACCGCGGCCGCCATGGGCTCGCTCACGATGGCGACGGTGCGGGCACCTGCGCCCTCGGCCGACTCACGGATGGCGCGGCGCTCGACCTGCGTCGAGCCGAAGGGCACGCACACCAGCACGCGCGGTGAGGGCTTGAGCAGGCGATTGCCGTGCACCTTGTTGATGAAGTACTGCAGCATCTTCTCGGTGTACGTGAAGTCGGCGATCACGCCGTCCTTCATCGGGCGCACGGCAGTGATGTGGCCCGGCGTACGGCCGAGCATGTTCTTCGCCTCGGATCCGACGGCGACGATGACCTTGCCGCCGCGAGTGGGTTCGTCCTGCACAGCGACGACCGAGGGCTCGTTGAGCACGATGCCCTTGTCGCGGACGTAGATGAGCGTATTGGCCGTACCCAGGTCGATCGACAGATCGCTGGAGAAATAGCCGCGCAAGCGTTTGAACATGAAGCGACGACCGGACCGAAGCGGCGGGAGACCCCCCACCAGAAGTGCGCGCTAATCTAGCTGCCGACCAGACAATCCGCAAGGATGCGTGTATCATTTCGAGCGATTTTTTCGCTTCTTTTCGCATCCTCCCTTCAAGCCCATGAGTCTCACACGCGAGCAGATCGAGAGCATCGCGCACCTCGCCCGCCTCGAGCTGAATGTGACGGAGATCCCGGTTTACCAGGAGAGCCTGTCGCGCATCCTCGATTTCGTCGGCGAGCTCGAGCGTGCCGACACTTCGGGTATCGAGCCGATGTCGCACCCGCTTCCCGGGCTGTCGCAGCGGCTGCGGCCCGACGTCGTGACGGAGGAGGATCGGCGCGAGCTCTATCAGGCGAATGCGCCTCGCGTCGAAGCCGGGTTGTACATCGTTCCGAAAGTCATCGAGTGACCATGCACAGACGGACGCTGGCCGAGCTCGCGGCCGGCCTGCGAAAGAAAGAGTTTTCCAGCGTCGAGCTGACCCGCCACTACCTCGAACGGATCGAGCGCGGCCAGCCGGCGCTGAATGCCTTCGTGACCATCACCCGCGAGCAGGCGCTGGCTGCCGCCGAGGCGGCCGACCGGGAGCTCGCGGCCGGGCGGGGCGGCCCCCTCACGGGGGTGCCGATCGTCCACAAGGACATCTTCTGCACCCAGGGGGTGCTGACGACCTGCGCCTCCCGGATGCTGTCGAACTTCGTCTCGCCGTACGACGCTACCGTCGTGGCGAAGCTCAAGGCTGCCGGCACCGTGATGCTCGGCAAGGCCAACATGGACGAGTTCGCCATGGGCTCGTCGAACGAGACGAGCTGGTACGGACCCGTGCGCAACCCGTGGAATCCCGAGCTCGTGCCGGGGGGCTCCTCGGGCGGCTCGGCCGCGGCCGTGGCTGCACGCCTGGCGCCTGCCGCGACGGCGACCGACACGGGCGGCTCGATCCGTCAGCCCGCCGCGCTCTGCGGTGTGACGGGCATCAAGCCCACCTACGGCCGGGTGTCGCGCTACGGAATGATCGCCTTCGCCTCGAGCCTCGATCAGGGCGGCGTCATCACGGTGAGCGCCGAGGATGCCGCGCTGGTGCTCGGTGCCATGGCCGGCTTCGATCCGCAGGACTCGACGAGCGTCGACACGCCGGTGCCGGATTACACCGCCACGCTCAACGACTCCGTGGAGGGCCTGAAGATCGGGCTCCTCAAGGAGTTCTTCGACAAGGGGCTCGATCCGGAGAACGAGCAGCGCGTCCGCGAGGCGCTCGCGGTGTACGAGCGGCTCGGCGCCCGGCTGCAGGAGGTGAGCCTGCCGAACCTGCC
The DNA here is from genome assembly GCA_003242685.1 of Pseudomonadota bacterium. Classification (GTDB taxonomy): domain Bacteria; phylum Pseudomonadota; class Gammaproteobacteria; order Steroidobacterales; family Steroidobacteraceae; genus ZC4RG24. The sequence goes on from QGVD01000038.1 coordinate 26,031, forward strand.
GCTCTCGGTACCGACGTACTACGTGGTGGCGCCGGCGGAGTGCTCGTCGAACCTCGCCCGCTACGACGGCGTGCGCTTCGGCTATCGCTGCGAGAACCCGCGCGACCTGATGGATCTCTACAAGCGCACCCGGGGCGAAGGATTCGGCGCCGAGGTAAAGCGCCGCATCATGACCGGCACGTACGTGCTGTCGGCCGGGTACTACGACGCGTACTACCTCAAGGCGCAGAAGGTGCGGCAGCTCATCGCGCGCGACTTCGAGCGCGCCTTCCAGGAAGTCGACGTGCTGATCGGTCCGACGACGCCGACGCCTGCCTTTGCGCTTGGCGCGAAGACGTCCGATCCGATCACGATGTACCTCAACGACATCTACACGATCGGCGCGAACCTGGCGGGACTGCCCGCGATCTCCATTCCGTGCGGCTTCGTGCGGGGCCTTCCCGTCGGGCTGCAGATCGTCGGGCGGCACTTCGCCGAGGCGAAGATCCTGAACGTCGCGCACGTCTATCAGCGCGAAACCGACTGGCACCTCCGCGTGCCGCCCGGATGGGCATGACGCTCCTCGCTCTTCTCCGCCGCAAGGGGAGTCGGGCGAAGAGCCGCTGACTGCGGATTTCTGCTTATGGAATGGGAAACAGTAATAGGGCTCGAGATCCACGCGCAGCTTTCGACGAAGTCCAAGATCTTCTCGGGCTCGTCGACGGCCTACGGTGCCGCGCCCAACGTGCAGGCGAACCTCGTGGACCTCGGCTATCCCGGCGTGCTGCCCGTGCTCAATCGCGAAGCGGTGCGCATGGCGGTGAAGTTCGGGCTCGCCATCGACGCGAAGATCGCGCGCCACTCGGTGTTCGCGCGCAAGAACTACTTCTATCCCGACCTGCCGAAGGGCTATCAGATCAGCCAGTACGAGCTGCCGATCGTGGCTGACGGCTCGCTCGAGATCGTGCTCGATGACGGCACGCGCAAGCGCATCGGCATCACGCGCGCGCACCTCGAGGAGGACGCGGGCAAGTCGATTCACGAAGGCCTTCCCGGCGTGACGGGCATCGACCTCAACCGCGCGGGCACGCCGCTCATCGAGATCGTCTCCGAGCCGGACATGCGCTCGGCGAAGGAAGCCGTCGCCTACATGAAGAAGGTGCACACGCTCGTGCGCTACCTCGAGATCTGCGACGGCAACATGCAGGAGGGCTCGTTCCGCTGCGACGCCAACGTGTCGGTGCGCCCGAAGGGCTCCGACAGGTTCGGCACGCGCACGGAGATCAAGAACCTCAACTCCTTCCGCTTCGTCGAGAAGGCGATCAACTACGAGGTCGCGCGTCAGATCGACATCCTCGAATCCGGCGGCAAGGTGGTGCAGGAGACGCGGCTCTACGATCCCGACAGGGGCGAGACGCGCTCCATGCGCACCAAGGAAGAGGCGAACGACTACCGATACTTCCCGGACCCGGACCTGCTGCCGCTCGTGCTCGACGACGCCTTCATCGACGAGGTGCGCGCGAGCCTGCCCGAGCTTCCGGATCAGAAGGCGGCGCGCTTCTCCGAGCAGTACGGGCTCTCGGCCTACGACGCGGGCGTGCTCACTGCGAGCCGCGAGCTGGCGGATTACTACGAGGAGGTCGTGCGCCGGGTGCCGGGGGAGCCGAAGCTGGCGGCCAACTGGGTCATGGTCGAGCTCGCCGCGGCACTGAACCGCGACGGGGTCGAGATCACGGAGAGCCGCGTCTCGGCCGGACGGCTCGCCGGGCTCCTCAACCGCATCGTGGACAACACGATCTCCGGCAAGATCGCCAAGGAGGTCTTCGAGGCGATGTGGACGTCGGGCCGCGACGCCGACACCATCATCGAGGAGAAAGGCCTGCGGCAGATCACCGACACGGCCGCGATCGAGAAGGCGATCGACGAGGTGCTCGCAGCCAATCCGAAGCAGCTCGCCGAGTACCGCGCGGGCAAGGACAAGCTGTTCGGCTTCTTCGTCGGACAGGTGATGAAGGCGACGAAGGGCAAGGCGAATCCGGCTCAGCTCAACGAGCTGCTCAAGAAGAAGCTCCAGGGCTGACGCTGCTTCCGCGACGCGGACTCGAGCGTCGGAGCCCCGGGCTTCTTCATGGTCACGGACATGACTCAAGGCACGCAGGCGTCCGACGAAGTGCGGCGGTTCATCATCGAGCACCACCCGGTGCGCGGGCACTGGGTGCGGCTCGAGTCCGCCTGGACGCAGCTTCGCGCGCATCAGGAGCTGCCGCGGGCGGTGCGCGAGCTGCTCGGTCAGGCCGTGAGTGCTTCGGTGCTCCTTGCGGCCTCGCTCAAGTTCGACGGCGAGCTGACGCTGCAGCTCCACGGTGACGGTGCGGTTCGTCTCCTCGTCGCGCAGTGCACGAACGACTTCCGCGTCCGGGGTGTCGCGCGCTTCGACGAGAGCGCCGGCACGCCGGGCGACTTCGATGTGCCGCTGACCCCCGGGATCTTCCGGCGCCTGGTAGGCAACGACAGCCGCTTCGCGGTCACCGTCGAGTCCTCGGGGACGACGGGACGCGGCGCGCGCTATCAGGGCATCGTGCCGCTCACCGGCAGCTCGCTCGCCGAGTGCCTCGAAGCGTACTTCGCCTCCTCGGAGCAGCTTCCGACGCGCATCCGCCTCGTCGCCGGCGACGAGCGCGCCGCGGGGCTCCTCCTGCAGAGGATGCCCGAGGAAGGCGGCAGAACCGACGGAACGGACGGTAGCCATGCGCAGTCCGCATGGGAGGACGCGGAGAGAGCCGTCGACGTCATCACGGCGGAGCAGCTTCTCGCCGAGAGCGTGGAGACGGTTCTGAGCCACGGCTGCGACACCCGCGATCTGCGACTCTTCAGCGGGGATGCGGTGCGCTTCTCCTGCCGCTGCAACGAAGGTCGCGTCGCGGGCCTGCTGCGTGCGCTCGGTGCGGAAGAGGTACGCAGGCTCGTGAGGGAGCAGGGCGCCGTCACGATCACGTGCGAGTTCTGTCAGCGGCCCTACCGCTTCGACGCCGCGGAGGTCGAGCGGCTCTTCGACCCGGCCAATGCGCCGGAGAACCGGTCTACGCTCCATTGAACGCATCGCCCGGGGCATCGGCACGAGCCGCGCGCCTCGAGCGACTCTTCCATCTGCTCGAGCGTCGCATCCTGCTGCTCGACGGTGCGATGGGGACGCGGCTGCAGCGTCTCGCGCTCGACGAGCAGGACTTCCGTGGCGCCCGTTTCCTCGATTCGGACAGACCGCAGCGCGGCAACTACGACATCCTGACGCTCACGCAGCCGCAGCTCGTCGCTGCCGTTCACCGGGAATATCTCGAGGCAGGCGCGGACGTCATCCGCACCAACACCTTTCTTGCGAACGCGCCGTCACAGTCGCCTTTCGGCATGGCGCACGTGGTGCACGAGCTCAATCTCGAAGCCGCACGCCTTGCGCGGAGCATCGCCGACGCACATGAAGAGGAGTCGGGCCGTGCGGTTTTCGTGGCGGGAGTGGTCGGACCGACGGATCGCGCGGTTTCGCTGACGAAGGGAACGGATACCGCCGACGCACGTGGCGTGAGCTTCGACGAGCTCGTCCGCGCTCATGCCGATGCCGTCCGCGGCCTCGTGCACGGAGGCGCGGACCTGATCCTCATCGAAACCGTGTTCGATGCCGCGAACGCACGCGCTGCCCTCGAAGCCGCGCGGAAGGTATTCATCGAGCTCGGATACGAGCTGCCGCTCGCCGTGAGTCTCACGCCTTGCGACGACGATGGACGCATTCGCTCAGGCGAGACACCGGGAGAGGTCTGGGAGGCGATCCGCGACGCGAAGCCGCTCATCGTCGGCCTCAACTGCGGAAGCTCGCCGCGAGCGCTGATCGCGTGCGTGCCGGAGCTCGCACGCGTCGCCGAAGACGCCTTTGTCTGCGTGTATCCGAGCGCAGGGCTTCCCGATGCGGCTGGAAACTATCCGGCGACACCGCACGATCTCGCGGAAGAGATGCGTGCGCTCGCGGCTCGAGGTGTCATCAATATCGCGGGCGGCTGCTGCGGTACGACACCCGGCCACATTCGTGCGCTTCGTGCCGCGCTGAGCGGCGAGCCAGGGGGCACTGCGATGCTCAGTTCGCGAGGCGCGTGCGGGATTCGAGCTGCGCGAGGTAGGCGGTGCCGCCGAGACCCTGCATCTGATCCAGGATCCACTGCTGGCGGGATATGACGTAGCGCGAAGGGCGATCGACCCGCATGCGCTTCGGATTCGGGAGCACCGCCGCGAGCAGCGCCGCCTCGTGGCGCGTGAGCTTCGCCGCTGACTTGCCGAAGTACGTCTGCGCCGCCGCCTCGACGCCATACACGCCGCGGCCGAACTCCGCGACGTTGAGATAGACCTCGAGGATGCGCTTCTTCGGCCAGATGAGCTCGATCAGCACGGTGAACCACGCCTCGAGCCCCTTGCGCAGGTAGCTCCTTCCGGGCCACAGGAACAGGTTCTTGGCGACCTGCTGAGAGATCGTGCTCGCGCCGCGCAGTCGGCCGCCGCGCTCGTTCTCCTCCATGGCCTGGCGGATCGAATCGATGTCGAAGCCCGCGTGCCACGCGAAGCGCTGATCTTCGGCCGCAATCACGGCGACGGCGGCGTGCGGCGAGATGCGTTCGAAGTCGACCCATTCGTGACGGAAGCGGTACTGCGCGTCGCCCTGCGCGGACGCGGCGATCCGTTCACGCAGCATGAAGGCGCTCGTGAACGGATCGATCCAGCGCAGGAGCAGCACCGGCAGCGCCGTCACCACGATGAAGGCGAGGACGGTGATCGACGCCCAGCGCGCGAGGCGCGAGCCGAAGGATCTCGTCCGGGCGCGCTTCACCCGGCCCGGTCGTGCATCTGCATGGATCGAGGGTAAGGATCGCCTATGCGGCATCGACGCGGCGCGCGGAGACGATCACCACGTCTTCGAGCGGGACGTCGTCGTAACCCTTGCGGCGCCCCGTCGGCAAGGCGGCGATCCTGTCGATGACGTCCATGCCTTCCGTCACGCGCCCGAACACCGCGTAGCCGTACTCGCCGGGGCGGTGATCGAGAAAATCGTTGTCCGCGAGATTGACGAAGAACTGCGACGTGGCGCTGTTGATGTCGCTCGTGCGCGCCATCGACAGCGTGCCGCGCTCGTTCCTGAGACCGTTGTGCGCCTCGTTGCGCACGGGCGGGTGGGTGCGCTTCGGACGCATGTCGCTCGTGAGCCCGCCGCCCTGGATCACGAAGCCGGGAATCACCCGATGGAAGATCGTGCCGTCGAAGAATCCTTCGTCGACGTAGCGCAGGAAATTCCGCACCGTCTCGGGAGCTTCCGCTTCGTAGAGCTCCACCGTGAAGTCGCCGTGCGTGGTCTGGAATCGAACCATGTCGTCCTCTCGAGGGTTCAGGCGGCAGGCCACTGCGCTTCGGTGACGCGTTCGTGCCCGGCCAGGTCGCGGTGCGAGCGTACGTGAGTGAAGCCGCGGGCGACAAGCTCGCGCGCGACGAGCGGTGCCTGCTGAGCCCCGTGCTCGAGAACGATCCAGCCGCCACGCTCGAGGTGCTCGGGCGCTCCCGCGATGATCTCCCTCAGGCACGCGAGCGCGTCGGGACCCGGCGTGAGCGCGGCCGACGGCTCGTATCCGAGCTCGGGCTGCAGGAGCGCGGGATCGTCCGCGGCAACGTACGGCGGATTGCTCAGCACGAGATCGAAGATCCTTCCGGCGAGCGGCTCGAACCAGCTTCCGTGCAGGAATTCGATACGTTGCAACCCCAGCCGCTCGGCGTTCGCCCGCGCCACCGCAAGCGCGTCCTGCGAGATGTCGGTCGCCGTGATGCTCCACCCCGGCCGCTCGTGCGCGAGGGCGAGCGCGATCGCACCGGATCCCGTGCCCAGGTCGACGACGCGTGCCGTCGGCGCCGTGTGCAGCGCGAGCGCACGCTCGACGAGCAGCTCGGTCTCCGGCCGCGGCACCAGCACCGCGGGACTCACCGCGAGCGGCAGCGACCAGAACTCGCGCTCGCCGACGATGTAGGCGAGAGGTTCGCCTGACACACGGCGCTCGATGAGCGACGCATAGCGCGTCCGTGCGACGTCATCCGGCCGGTCCTCGGGGTGAGAGCGCAGCCGCGCCCGCGGCACGCCGAGCACATGGGCGAGCAGCAGCTCCGCCTCGAGGCGCGGCATGTCCACCGTCCCCGCCAGCCGTGCCGTTGCCTGCCTCAGCAGGTCCTCTGTCGTGAGATTCGCGCTCATTGCCCTTAAGATTCGCGCATGCCGCAGCCTTCACCCCTTTTCTCGCGCCCCCGATCGACCGGCGAAGTGCTCGACTGTGCCTTTCGGGTCTTTCAGGCGTCGTTTCTCTCGTGTCTGCCTTATGGCATCGCCAGCATGGTGAGCGGGCAGCTTCCCAATATCTACGACATCGCGTCGGGCCGGGGACTGCGTGGCGCCGACAGTGGCGATTTCATCTGGTGGGCGCTCTACGTCCTCGGCGCGCTCGCCTCGCTCGTAATGCTGAGCGCGATCATCCTGCGCCAGTATGCGATCGCCACCGGTCAGCGTCCGTCGACCTCCGGGGAGCTTCGTCGCGCCCTGCTGAAACTCCCGGCGGTGATGCTCGTGATGGTGCTGAGCGGCATGGTGCCCGGTATCCTCATGCAGCTTTTCGCCACCGCCGGCATGCTGCTCGGCATGGTCCTCGTCGCCGTGGGGGCCCTCGTTGTGGTGGTGCTGCTCGTCGTGACCTGGCACGTCATCCTGATCGAGGACCTGTCCGCGCTCCGCTCGATGGCGCGCAGTGTGCGCCTCGTGTGGGGAACCTGGTGGAGGACGTTGCTGATCCTGGTGATCGCGTTCGCGATCCTGTTCGTATTCTACGTGCTCGGCGCCGCATTCGGCGCGCTGTTCTCGCGCGGCGCGGACATCGCCATCGTGACGGCGGCGTCCGCCGTGATCGTGACCGCGCTCGGCGCCATCGCCTCGCCCTTCATGTGTGCAGTCATCCTCGCCGTCTACGCCGACCTGCGCACGCGGCGCGAGGGCGTGGATCTGGAGCGGCGTCTGGCGACTGCAGCAAAGGACTGAGTAACCGTGTGGAGCCGCCGTGTCCGGCACGTGCTGCTCGCAGCGCTTCTCGCCGGACCGTGCGCTCAGGCACAGGACGCGCTTCAGGCCATCGACTCCTGTCTCGCGCGTCTCGATCCGGTAGCGGACGTCGGCTACGAGCGCATCGCGGCGCGCTGTCCCGATCTCACGCGCACGCTCACGTCGAGCGGCTGGTCGGAGTGGCTGCCGGCGTCCTGGCGCGAGCCGGGGAACGATCTCTCCGCCGGAAGCCTGGAGGAGCTGCGTGCGATCGTCACGCGTGAGCTCGCGTCCGAGCGCGTGGGGCCGCAGCCGCGCGTCGAGCGGCTGCACGAAGTGCTGGCCGAGCTCGATACCTCGCGCGAGCGCGGCGGACTGTGGGAACGTTTCCGGAACTGGCTGCGGAGCCTCTTCGAGGCGAGCGACGATCCGGAAGGGCCCGGGTGGTTCGCCCGCCTGATCGAGCGCATGGGTGTCTCGCAGGCCGTGATCGAGATCATCACCTACGTGGGACTCGCGCTCGCCGTCGGCCTCACGCTGCTCATCCTCGTGAACGAGCTCAGGCTCCTGCGCGATTCGCGGCGGAGGAGCACGACGAGGCGAGCGGAGGAGGCGGCGACTCCCGCTGCACGGGGGCCTGTCACGTGGGCGGACATCGAAAGGGTCCCGCTCGTCGAACGTCCCGGACTTGCGCTGCGCCTGCTTGCCGATCGTCTGACGAGCGCGCAGCGCCTGCCGCCGGCTGCGAGTCTGACAGTGCGCGAGCTCGTGTGCACCGCGCGCATCGACGATCCGGAGGACCGGCGTCGCTTCGCCAGCCTGTCGCAGGTCTGCGAGCGCGTACGCTACGCGCCTGAGCCGGTCGGTGATGGACTGCTCGAAGAAGCGGTCCGCGATGCACGCACGCTCTACGAGCGCATCGGCGTGCAGGAGGCCCGCGCGTGAAGGACAGGCTCTTCACGCTCCTCTGTGCGCTCGGCGCGCTGTTCCTGTTCCTCGCCATGTTCGTGCGCGGCGGCAGCGGCTTCGATCAGGGACGAGACGTACCGCGCCCGACTTCGGTCGAGCGGCGCGGCAACGGCTACTACGCGGCGGCGTCCTGGCTGCGCTCCGAAGGCGTGCGCGTCGAATCGCTGCGCGAGCGCCTCGACGCG
>QGVD01000109.1 GCA_003242685.1 Pseudomonadota bacterium
GGCAGGGGGCGGGCTTGTTCCACCTTCCCCTCGGGCACGTTCACTGTCACGAAGGCGCCGCCGGCATGACAGCGGCCGGGCGAAATGCGAAGCTGGAGCCGCCATGATCGTGGAATCTGCACGCAGCACACCGGCGGGGCCGGGTCCGATTCTCGTCGCGCACCGGGGCGCGAGCGGCTATGCGCCCGAGCACACGCTCGAAGCCTACCGGCTCGCCATCGAGCAGGGCGCCGACTTCATCGAGCCCGACCTCGTGATGACGCGTGACGGGGTGCTCGTGGCGCGTCACGAGAACGAGATCGGCGGCACCACCGACGTGGCGCAGCATCCGCGCTTCGCCGACCGCAGGACGACGAAGCTCGTCGACGGCGTGCCCGTCGAGGGCTGGTTCGTCGAGGACTTCACGCTCGAGGAGCTCAAGACCCTGCGCGCGCGCGAGCGCATACCGCAGCTCCGTCCGGAGAACGCCTGGCTCGACGGCCGGTTCGAGATCCCGACGCTCGAGGAGATCCTGGCGCTCGTGCAGGAGATGCAGGCGGTTCGCGTCGCGGCGGGCGATGCGCGCCCGATCGGCATCTATCCGGAGACCAAGCACCCGAGTCATTTCGCCGCGCTGGGCCTGCCGATGGAGGAGGCGCTGCTCGAGACGCTCGGCCGATGGGGGTACACGGACGCGGCGGCGCCGGTCTACATCCAGTCCTTCGAGACGGCGAATCTGCGCAGGCTCCGTGAGCAGACCTCGATCCGCCTGATGCAGCTCATCGACGCCTCGGGCGCGCCGTTCGACTGCCGCGCGCGCGGGGAGGCGCGCACCTACGCCGACATGACGACCGACCGGGGGCTCGATGAGATTGCCGCGTACGCCGATGCCGTCGGTCCGCACAAGTCGCTCGTCATTCCCGTGGCCGAAGGCGGGCGGCTCGGCACGCCGACCGGACTCGTCGAACGCGCGCACGCGCGCGGCCTCGAGGTGCACGCCTGGACCTTCCGCGCAGAGAACGAGTTCCTGCCGCCGGCGCTGCGCTGGGGCGCGGACCGCGCGGCGCACGGTGATCTCGCCGCCGAGATCGCGGCGTACTTCGATGCCGGGGTCGACGGCATCTTCGTCGATCACCCGGATCGTGCCGTGTGGGCGCGTGAGGTCTGGCGCCGCCACGGCGCGCGGGCGCCTCTGCCCTGACGCGGGCTTCGTCCGCGAAGACTCTGCGTTCGAGGAGCGCCGGGCCGGATGCTCACGAGCCGGTGAGCTCCTCCGCCGTGACGAACCGCGGCGCGATGTCGACGGGCACGTCCGTGAGCCGGTCGATCGCGGCCTGCACCTGCGGGCGGATGACCGCCATGCGATCGAACAGCTCCTTCGCGCCGGCGTAGTCGCCCTGCGCCTGGATCGTCATCAGCCGCCGCGTGAGCTCGGTGACTGCCGCCTTCGCGCGCTCGAGGTCGAGGGAGAAGGTGCCGTCCGCGCCGATGCTCACCGCGCCGGAGTCGAGCAGATGGTTGAGCTGCACGGCCATGCCGCGCGCGTGAGCGGAGCCGAGCCCGAAGCGCAGCGTACGGAACGACGAGGCGAGGAAGGTGACGTACATCGCCCGCTCCTGCGACTTGTCGATCACGCCCTTGTCCATCAGGTATTGCAGCGCCCAGAGACCCGAGACGTCCGCCTTGGCTTCCTCGAGCGGGCCGTTCAGCTCCTTGAGCTCCTGACGCACCGTCGTCTCGCGCGCGCCGACGCGGATCGTCTGCGGCCCGAGTCCGTGCATCAGCTCGTGCATGAGGATGTGCGTGAAGAAGGGCTCGAACGCGACGGCGTCGTGATCTTCGCGCGCGAGCACGATGCGCGAGATGGGCTTCAGGACCTTCTCGAACTTCGCCTCCTGCACGTTGCGCAGCATCACGCGCTTCGATCCCTTCTCCGCGACCACGCGCTCGTCGTTCGGCAGATTGAAAGCGGCGGTCTGCACGCCGTGATTGGCGTCGCCCGCCGTGAGCACCACGTTGACGACGCGGATCGGCGCGAGCCCGCCGAGCTGTGCGCGGCGGTACTGCGGATCGATCGGCAGGTTGTTCTCGAGCTCCTGCAGCTCGCCGGCGAAGCGGGCGAGCTGCGCGGTCTGCTCCGCGTCCACGACGGTGATGAACGCCTCGAACGCCGCCTTGAAGTTGAACAGCTCGTCCTCGTAGACCTCGTAGGGACCGATGGTCGGCTCGATCGACGCATCGAGCTCCATCCATGCGACGTCGCTCTCGTAGTAGTCGTTCGTGAGAAAGGCCTCGGCCCGCTTCTCGAGATAGCGCGCGAGAGTCGGCTGCTTCGTGAGCCGCGCCGCTTCGCGCAGCAGGCGCGCGGCCTCGGTGAGCTCGCCCTGGAACTCGACGCTGTACGGAATCGCCACGAGGCGGCCCGCGGGATCGCGCCGGATCGTCGTGAAGAAGCCCGCGGCGGCCTCACGCTCGGCCTTCGGCAGGGAATCGAGCCAGCGCTCGAGCTCTTCCCGCGTCGCATCGGGAGGATAGAAGTTTCCTCCGGCCGGCTTCGCGCCGACGCCGGGAAGGAAAGGCCGGTTCGCGTCGAGCTCCGACCACGGCCCCTTGTTGAGGAGGAAGTACGCGAGACGTGCGCGGCCCAGGTCGGAGTCGTCGCGCAGGAGCGAAAGGAGCCAGGTCGTGCCGTGCGCGGAGACCTGGCGCAGGTAGATCGTGTCCATGATCCGCGCGGCCTCGATGAGCCGTGCGAGCGCCTGCCGCTCGTTCTGCGGCAGATGCGAGATGTCGGCGCGGATCTCGACGGGAGCGAAGCGGGCCGCCATGGCGCGCAGCTCCGCAGCGCCCGGCGTGGAAGGCTCGGCGGCGACGCCGGACAGGGAGATGCCCAGCAGGGCGACTGTGACGAGAGTGCTCCTCACGCGAAGCATCGATGTCTCCTTGGCGGTGAGGCTGCGCATCGTGGCATTCTTGCGCCATGAACGCACGCATGGTGCGCACGCTTCTCGCGGCGGCACTTCTCGCCGTTCAGGCCGCGACGCCTGCGCTGGCGCAGGCAGGGCGCCCCTCGGCCGTGCTGTTCCGCGACGTCGACGTCGTGTCGATGGAGCGGCCGCAGGTCGACGCTCGGCGCGACGTCCTGGTGCAGGACGGACGCATCGCCCGCATCGGGCCCGCCGGTTCCGTGCAGGCGCCGCAGCAGGCGCACATCGTCGACGGTCGCGGCCGATACCTGATGCCGGGGCTCGCGGAGATGCACGCGCATCTCCCTTCGCCTCCGCGCGAATCGGATAGCTACGACGTCCTGCTTCTTTACCTGGCGCACGGCGTCACGACCATCCGCGGCATGCTGGGGCATCCCTGGCACCTCGAGCTCAAGGAGCGGCTCGCGCGCCACGAGGTCCTCGGGCCGCGGCTCTTCACGGCTGGTCCTTCCTTCAACGGCCAGAGCGCGCCGACGGTCGAGCGGGCCGTCGCGATGGTGCGGGAGCAGAAGGCGGCCGGCTACGACTTCCTCAAGCTCCATCCGGGATTGAGCCGCGAAGTGTTCGATGCGATCGCACGCGCGGCCGGCGAAGCGGGCATTCCCTTCGAAGGTCACGTCTCCGAGGACGTCGGCGTGCATCGTGCGCTCGAGGCGCGTCAGCGTGCGATCGATCATCTCGACGGCTACATGCAGGCACTCGGCGATCCGCAATGCCTCGAGCGGGCAGGCGCTGTCGGCATCTTCGGTCTCGCCGTCTCTCATTGCGCCGATCCGGCGCGGATCCCGGAGCTCGTCGAGCGCACGCGCGCGGCTGGCACGTGGATGGTGCCGACGCAGATCCTGCTGGAGCAGTGGGCCATCCCGCCGGGCGAGGAGGAGCTCAGGTCGCGCCCGGTGATGCGTTACCTTCCGCCGCAGACGGTGGAGCGCTGGCAATCGGCGCTCCGCAACTTCGTCGGCCCGAATCCGCCTTCACGGCAGGACGCGCAGCGTTTCCTCGAGCTGCGGCGCGAGCTGATTCGCCGGATGCACCGTGCCGGGGTGCCGATCGCGCTCGGATCGGACGCTCCGCAGGTCTTCAACGCTCCCGGCGACTCGGCTCTTGAGGAGTTGCACCTCTATACCCAGATCGGGCTCTCGCCCTTCGAGGCATTGCAGACCGCGACCGTGAACCCCGCGCGGTTCTTCGGTGCCGCGGACCGCTTTGGTGCAGTGCGCGAAGGTCTCGAGGCCGATCTGCTCCTGGTCGAGGCGAATCCGCTCGAAGACGTGCGGGCGGTGCGCCGGCTCGCGGGCGTCATGGTCCGCGGCCGCTGGCTGTCCCGGGCCGAGCTCGACGAGCGGCTCGAAGCGCTCTCGCGGCGCGTCGACTCGGCGACGCCGTAGCGACGCCTCCGGCGTGATCGCGAGCTGTGCCTCGTCCGTCCGCGGACCGGCGGGCGCGTCTTCGCCGGAGTGTGATCGGCTTCGATCGTCAGGCGGCGGGATTTGCGAACGGATGCTTTATACTAGGTCATATGACTGAGATCGCAGACACCTTCGATTCGGCATTCACCAAGGCCGTTGATCTCGGCAACCGGTTGGCGGACAAGGACAAGGACGCCGATCTCTGGGACATCGCGGACGGTCTGCTCGCCGGCGCCATCCAGTACTGGCTGTACTCCCGTCAGCCGTGCGGGGATCCGCGGTGCCAGGACTGCATGCCCATCAGCACCGCCGAAGGCCGTATGGCCGAGCTCAAACGGCTGGTCGAGCAGCTCGCCTCGGAGAGCGAGTACTTCCACACCCCGACGGACGCGAACGCGGGCCGCGCCTGAAGCGCGCGTCCTTCGTCGATCCAATCGCCACGCTCGGGGCAGCCGCCAGGCGCTGCCCGAAGGGTGGCTTCACACTCACGCGAGGCGGTGCCGCGACAGCGGCAGCGACCGCACGCGCGTACCCGTCGCCATGTAGATCGCATTGCACACGGCGGGGGCGACGAGTGCGGTCGACGGCTCGCCGATGCCTCCCGGCGGCTCGCGGCTGTCGATGATGAACGTGTCGATCCTCGGCGCCTCGTTGAGGCGCAGCAGGCGATAGGTGTCGAAGTTCGTCTGCTGCACGCGCCCGCCGCGGATGTTGATCTCGCCCCAGAGCGCAGCCGTGAGCCCGAAGATGATTCCGCTCTCGACCTGCGCCGTGACGATGTCGGGGTTCACCACCTGGCCGCAGTCCACGGCGCAGGTGATCCTGTGCACCTTGACCTTGCCGCCTTCCATGGAGATTTCGGCGACCTGCGCCATGTAGGTACCGTAGCCCTCCATGAGCGCGACGCCGTGTCGGCGTCCCTTCCGTGCCATTCCATAGCCTGCTTCGCGTGTCGCCACGCGCAGCACTTCACGGAAGCGCGGCTGCTTCTCGAGGAGCCCCATGCGGAACTCGACGGGATCGCGGCCGGCCGCGATGGCGAGCTCGTCCATGAAGCTCTCGGCGACGAAGCAGTTGAGCGCATGGCTCACCGAGCGCCAGTAGCCGACGTCGATGCCGATCTCCTGACGCACGTACTCCACGTGCACGTTCGGCACGTCGTAGGGATAGTTGGCGGCGGCCTCGATGGCGAAGGGATCGATGGTGTCCTTCACGGCGTCCGGGAACATCCGCGCCGTGATCGACGGGCCGACGAGGTGCAGCTTCCAGGCGATCAGTTTCCCGTCCCTGTCGAACGCACCGATGACCTGATCGAACGCAGGCGGGCGGTATTTGTCGTGCGTGGTGTCGTCCTCGCGCGTCCAGACGAGCTTCACCGGCCGGCCTACGGCCTTCGAGCATTCCACCGCCGCCGGAATGAAATCGACGTCGAGACGCCTGCCGAATCCGCCGCCGAGGAACGTCGTGTGCACGCGAACCTTCTCGGGAGGGAGCCCTGCGGCCTGCGCGGCGGTCTGCTGCGCGACCTGCTGGATCTGCGTCGGCACGTAGACGTCGCAGCCGTCGGCCGTCACGTGCGCGGTGCAGTTCTGCGGCTCGAGCGTCGCGTGCGCGAGCAGCGGGAGCTGATACTCCGCACGCACGACACGCGCGGCGCCGCGGATCGCGCGGTCGACGTCGCCGTCCTTACGGGCGATCTGCCCGGTCTTGCCCGCTGCGCTCTTCAGTGTGCGCAGGATGGCCGCGTCGTCGAGCGATGCATTGGGACCGGGATCCCAGTCGATCTTGAGCGCATCGCGAGCCTTGCGCGCACGCCACCAGGAATCGGCAACCACCGCGACGCCGGAAGACGTCTGCACGACCGCCTGGACGCCGGGCATCGTCTTCGCCGCGGAGTCGTCCACGCCGCGGACCTTGCCGCCGAGCACCGGCGGCTGCGCGAGCGCGGCGTAGAGCATGTCGGGCAGCCTCACGTCGATGCCATAGATCGCCGAGCCGTCGACCTTCGCGGGAGTGTCGAGACGCTTCACGCTCGTCCCCATGACACGCCGCTTCCCCGGTTCGCTCAGCGTGACCCGCTCCGGCACCGGAAGCTGTGCCGCGGCTTCCACCACCTCACCGAAACCGAGCCGTTTGCCGTGCGGCGAGATGATCGTGGCGCGCTCCACGCGGCACCCTGCCGGCGGTACGCCCCATCGCTCGGCTGCCGCGGCGACGAGGCGCGCGCGCGTCTGCGCGGCGGCCGTGCGCAGCTTGTCCCACGCATCGCGCACGCTCGTACTGCCGCCCGTGACCTGGCCGCCGAGCAGGTCGTTCCGGTATTCGTCGCCCGGCGGGGCGAACTCGACGCGGATCTGATCGGGGTCGGCGCCGAGCTCCTCCGCGATCAGCATCGTGAGGGCGGTGTACACGCCCTGACCCATCTCCGAACGGTCGCACAGGAAAGTGATCGATCCGTCGGTGCCGATCCTGAGCCAGGCGTTGGCCGTGACGGTCTTGTGCTCGCCGCTTGCCGATCCGCCCGGTTTCGAGCAGCCGGGCAGGTGCAGCGCCACGACCAGTCCGCCGGAGAGCGCGGCAGTCGTCTTCAGGAATTCACGCCGATCGAGGCCCATGGTCCACCCCCTGTGCCGCGCGTTCAGGTGTCGTTCATGAGCTGCGCCGCACGATGCACCGCAGCCCGGATGCGCGAGTACGTGCCGCACCGGCAGATGTTGCCGGAGAGCGCTGCGTCGATATCCGAGTCCGCCGGACGGGGGTTCTTCGCGAGCAGGGCGGCGGCGGACATGATCTGCCCCGACTGGCAGTAGCCGCACTGCGGGACGTCGAGCTCGATCCAGGCACGCTGAACCGGATGGCTGCGGTCGGGAGAAAGGCCCTCGATGGTGGTGATCCTGCGGCCTTCGACCGCGCTCACGGGAACGGAGCAGGAGCGCACCGGCTCGCCGTCGACGTGAACGGTGCAGGCGCCGCACAGCGCCATTCCGCACCCGTACTTGGTCCCCGTGAGGCCGAGCGTGTCGCGGAGCACCCAGAGGAGCGGGGTGTCGGGCTCGACGTCGACCTGTCTGTCCTCGCCG
>QGVD01000039.1 GCA_003242685.1 Pseudomonadota bacterium
CGACCACGCCGTCCGCATCCAGAAACCGCTCGAGGCGCTCACGGGCACGGATGCGCATGTGGTGGCTGCACTTCGGGCAGACGTGCAGGTTGCGCTCGAGCTCCGCTCGATAGAGCACCGCGTCGCAGGCGGGGCACTTGATCCAGAGCCCTTCCGGCACCGAGCGCGTGCGCCGCTCGGTCTTGATGCGGGAGGGCATGATCTTTTCGAACCAGGACATGATCGTTCTCTGTCAATCAGGGCGCCGGATGCGCACTTCCGGGTGCGACGGGCAGGGCGGCGATCATACCGGATCGGCCGGCTCCCCCGCCCTGCTCCTGCATCTGCGGCAGCCCGAAGGCCGCCGGGTAGCGCACCGACCACAGGTACAGGCCCTCGGGCGGCGCCGTTGCGGCGTTCTGCCTGCGGTCGCGCGTCGCGAGCACCTCGGCCGACCATTCCGGCGGCGCATCACCCCGCCCGATGGCGATCAGGAGACCCGCGATGTTGCGCATCATGTGGTGCAGGAAGGCGTTGGCGGTGGCCTCGATCACGATCCAGTCGCCGTGGCGCTCCACCTCGAGCCGCTCGAGCCGCCGTATCGGCGAGCGGGCCTGGCACTCGGCGGAGCGGAAGGCGCTGAAGTCGTGCTCACCGACGAGCGGTGCGGCGCCCGCCCGCATGCGCTCGTGGTCGAGCGGACGATGGATCCATGCGGCGCGGTTCGCGACCAGCGCCGACCGCACCGGCCGGTTGAAGATGAAGTACCGGTAGGTCCGCGCCTCGGCGGAGTAGCGGGCGTGGAAGTGGCGCGGCACCGGGCGTACCCATGCGACGCTGATGTCGGGCGGCAGATTGGAGTTGGCGCCGAGCACCCAGCCGCGCGACGAACGCACCGCGTGCGTATCGAAATGGGCCACCTGCTCCCGGGCATGAACGCCTGCGTCGGTGCGCCCCGCGCAGACGAGCTCGACGGGCTCGTTCGCGACCTGCGCGAACGCGGCGGTGACGCGCTCCTGCACGGAGGCCGGGCCGCGCTGGGTCTGCCAGCCGGCATAGGCCGTCCCGTCATACTCGAGGCCGACGGCGATACGGATGAGCACGTTGAGTAGCCGACCGGCGGCGATCCCCTTCGCCGACTCGCTGCGATCGCCTCTACCCGCTTCGTGTCAGGAGCGGGAGAGACCGTGAGGAATCAGCCCGGCAGAGCCGCGATGAGGCGCTGTGCCTCCTGCTTCTGGGCCAGCGAGCCCTCCTGCAACACCTCCTCGAGGATGTTGCGGGCACCTTCGGGATCGCCCATGTCCATGTAGGCACGCGCGAGATCGAGCTTCGTGCCCACTTCGCTCATGGTGACGGGCTCGAGCTCCGGCAGCGCGAGATCGTCGGCCGAGAGCCGCTGCGTGGCGGCGAATTCACCGTCCGCCGGCGGCGTGGTGGGACCGACGTCGAGATCGACGTTGCCGTTCGCTTCACGCAGCGCGGTGTTGATGTCGCCCAGGTCGAAGTCGACGTCGCTGCTCACCTGGAGCCCGGCAATCTCGGAAGTGGCGGAGGAATCCGTGGCTGCCGGCGCCTCCTCGATGAGCGTCTGATCCTGGAACTCGTGGGCCGTCGATGGCGCGATCTGCGTGGCGAGCTCGTCGGCGTCGAAGTTCCATGATCCCGTCGCCGTGAACGTGGTGCCCGTGCCGGTCTCTCCGGCGCGGCGCTCGGCCTCTTCCATGATCTGGCGTGAGCGCTCGTCGAGACCCGCGACCATCGTCGGCGCGTCTGCATCGGAATCGGAATCGAGACCGCGCAGCTCTCCGGTGCTCTCCAGCGCACCGAGATCGAGTCCGAGGTCGTCGATGGCGAGCTCCGCGGTCTGCTCCACACCCGACTGCCGCAGCGCCATTTCGACCTTCTGGCGGATCGTGGGATTGTCCGGCGAACGCAGCGCGGGCTGCTCCACCGTCGGCGCGTCGGAAGCCTCGCCGAAGCCCGGAAGCAT
Source organism: Pseudomonadota bacterium (assembly GCA_003242685.1). Classification (GTDB taxonomy): domain Bacteria; phylum Pseudomonadota; class Gammaproteobacteria; order Steroidobacterales; family Steroidobacteraceae; genus ZC4RG24. Next base: position 1,973 of record QGVD01000039.1, read on the forward strand.
CTCCGTGGGCGCGAACCCGGTCGCGGCCGGCATCTCCCGGGTGATCTGCGCTGTCATCTCGCGCGTGGTGCCCGTCGCCGAATCCGCATCGGCGGACGAGTCGTCGAGCGCGAAATGCGTGTCGGTGGCCTGAGTCGAGGAAATCTCGTCGGACGCAGGGCTCTCACCCAGCGCCGAACCGATGTCGAGGTCGACCGATGCCGACGACGGCACCGGCTCGCCCATGAGGTCGAAGTCGACGCGGTTCTGACCGCCTTCGAGATCGAGATCGACGCCGCCCGCAGCCGCGCCGCTGACCGCACCGCCCGAGAACAGCGGGTCCTCCGGCGCGAGCTGCTTGCCCATGATGACGATCTTTTCCCACTCGCCCGGCGCCGCGGCGTCGCGCGTCTCAGCGAGCTCCCGCGCGGTCTGCAGGAACTGCTCGCGGTTGCCCCAGACGAAGTAGACCTCGAGGAGCTTGAGCTTCAGATCGCGACGCTCCGGCTCGCGCGAGATGGCCATGCGCACGAGGTCCGCCGCCTGGTCGTACAGACCGTACGCCATGTGGAAGTCGGCCTCGGCGAGCGGATCGCCCTGATCGAGATTGATCGCGGTGTCGTTGAGTGCCGCGACTTCGCCCGTGAGCGTGTCGTCGACGGAGACGCTGCGTGCGGCAGCGGCGATCGGCGTATCGCTTGCGAACGCCGGGCGCTCGTGGACACCCGACTCCTCGACGACGAAGGACTCCTCACGCGGAGCCGGTGCGGGGCGCGTAACCGGTGTCGAAGAGATGACGGGCTCGCGCTGCTCGGCCAGCTCCGCTCCGGCCGCGGCAAGGCGGCCCAGGGAATCGTGGAGGCTCGCCTGCTGTCTCGAACCCCAGGCGCGAACCCCAAAAAGGCCCGCCACTGCCGCCACGAGCAGGGCGATGAGCCACCAGAGACCTTTCAGCGTATCGAACAGCGAAGACTCAGCCTCGGCAGGCGCAGTCTCGGCCGGCGTGACCGCAGCCACGGGCGCGGCAGGCGCCTCTTCCACTGCCGGGGTATCGACCGGTTCCGCGGTCTCCGTCGCTTCGGCAACGGCTTCCGCAGCGGCGACGGTCTCGGCCGGAGCCGCTTCGATCTCGAGCTCGGCTTCGGCCTCCTGCGTGGCGGGCTGCTGGACAGGTGCCGCCGGCGCTTCGCCGAGCTGCCGCTGCAGGCGAGCGAGCTCCGCGTTGCGCAGCTCCAGCAGGCGGCGCGACTCCTGCAGCTCCGCCTCGAGCTGCTGGATGCGACTCTGAAGGGCAGCGGTGTCGGCACCCGTTCCGGCCACCACACCTTCCGAGGAAGCATCCGAAGGCGTGACCAGCCGCAGCCGACCCGGCTCCTCGACTGCGGAACGCTCCGGTGCCGCACCGCGCCAGGCGGCGTACTGACGGCGCACTTCGGCGGCCGCATCGCTCGCCGAGATCGCTGCGACGGTTGCCGCGTCGGGAATACGGAGCACCGCGCCCGACCGCAGGATGTTCATGTTGCCGTCGAAGGCGCTCGGGTTCGCCTGGAACAGCGCCACCATCCAGCGCCGCGCCTCGACGCGGTCACCGCCGGCGAGCTCGCTCGCGATACCCGAGAGCGTGTCGCCGCGGCGGACGGTGTATGTGGACTCGCCTGCGCCCGGCGCGACGGCAGGCGCTGCGATGCCCGGCGCGGCCGCAAGGGATTCCGCGGGCGCCGTCTGCGCATCCGGGCCTCTCTCGATCGTGCCGCCCCGCGCTTCGGTGCCGATAGACGGCGCGACGACAGGTGCGGCTGCGGTCTGTGTGGGCGTGTAGACCGGCGGATCGAGCAGCATCGTGTACTCGCGGACGAGACGTCCGCGGGCCCAGCTCACCTCGACGAGAAGCGTGACGAAGGGCTCGGTGACGGCCTCGCTCGACCGCAGCCGAAGCACCTCGCGTCCGTCCGGTGTGCGCGCCGGGCTCAGCGCGATCGTGCCGAGATGGGCCGGCCATTCGAGACCATAGCGTTCGAAGGTGTCGCGGGAGGCGATCTGCGCCTTCAGGCTCGAGAGCTCTTCGGGCGTTGCACCGATGAGCTCGATTTCCGCATCCAGCGGCGAGTTGAGGGAGGAATTGAGACGAATGTCTCCGAGGCCCAGTGCCAGTGCTGCGGGCGGAAAGACGAGCAGTCCGGCAATCGCCCGACCAACCGATTTGGCGACCATTACGACACCCCGCGCGGCGAAAGCCCGCAAGAAATTCCTTTAAATACAAGCGCTTGGGCCGCATTTCGCAGGCCCAAGCGCGATGAGCAGGCAATATAACTTATAAGTACTCGCGGACCAAAATCTCCGCGATCTGCACGCTGTTCGTGGCAGCGCCCTTGCGAATGTTGTCCGCGACGATCCATAGATTCAGCCCACGATCCGAGCTGAGATCTTCACGTATTCTCCCGACATAAACTGTGTCGCGGTTCGCTGCCTCGGTAGCCGGCGTGGGGTACCCGCCGGGCCGGCGCTCGTCCAGAACCTCGACCCCCGGTGCCTTCTCGAGCAGGGCCCGCGCCTCCTCGGCCGTCATCTTGCGGCGCAACTCGAGGTGCACCGCCTCAGAGTGTCCAAAGAAAACGGGTACCCGGACTGTGGTCGGGTTCACACGAATGGTCTGGTCCTCCATGATCTTCCGGGTCTCCCAGACCATCTTCATCTCTTCCTTGGTGTAGCCGTTCTCCATGAAACGGTCGATCTGGGGCACGCAGTTGAAGGCGATCTGCTTGGCGATGACCCTGGGCTCCACCGGGCCCCTGCCCGAGAGCAGCGCGGTGCTCTGCGCAGCGAGCTCCTCGACCGCCTCCCTGCCCGCGCCGGAAACGGACTGGTAGGTCGCGACGTTGATGCGCTCGATCCCCGCCGCGTCGTGCAGCGGCTTGAGCGCCACGACCATCTGGATGGTCGAGCAGTTGGGGTTCGCGATGATGCCCCGGTTGCGGTACTGCGCGATGGCGTGCGGATTCACCTCCGGCACGACGAGAGGGATGTCGTCGTCGTACCGGAAGTGGGACGTGTTGTCGATGACGACGCAGCCCGCGGCCGCAGCCTTCGGGGCGTACTCGGCCGACACTTCCCCGCCCGCGGAGAACAGGCCGATATCGGCCTTCGAGAAGTCGAAGGTGGCGAGGTCCTCGACCGGATAGCTCTTGCCCCGGAACACGACCGATTTACCGACGGAGCGGCTGCTGGCCAGGGGATAGAGCTCGGATACGGGGAAGCCCCGCTCCTCGAGTACCTGGATCATGGTCTCGCCGACCAGCCCGGTGGCGCCGACGACGGCCACCCGCCAACTCCTACTCATTTGACTGACTGCTCCTGTTGCGTTGGGTGATGTCTGGTGTCGTGCAGACGACGTCCGCGTTCTGCGCACGGTGCCGCAGGTAATGGTCCATCAGCACGATGGCGAGCATCGCCTCCGCGATGGGCGTGGCCCGCAGGCCGACGCACGGATCGTGACGCCCCGTGGTGACGATCTCGACCGGATTGCCTGCGACGTCGATCGTCCTGCCCGGCACCTGAATGCTCGAAGTCGGTTTCAGCGTCGCGTGCACGACGATGTCCTGACCCGTAGAGATCCCGCCGAGCACGCCGCCCGCGTTGTTGCTGAGGAAGCCTTCAGGCGTCAGCTCGTCGCGATGCTCACTGCCGCGCTGCGATGCGGCAAGCGTTCCGGCACCGATCTCGACCGCCTTCACGGCGTTGATGCCCATGATGGCGTGCGCGATGTCGGCATCCAGCCGGTCGAAGACGGGCTCGCCGAGCCCGGGCGGCACTCCGGTGGCGACGACGGTCACACGTGCGCCGATGGAATCGCCTTCCTTGCGGATCTTCCAGATGAGCGCCTCGAGCTCCTCGACGCGCGACGGATCGGGACAGAAGAAGGGATTCTCGTAGGCGAACTCGGGCTTCACGGGATCGAGCCGCAGATCGCCGATCTGGCTGAGATATCCGTAGATGCGCACGCCGAGGCGATGCGCGAGATACTTGCGCGCGATGGCGCCTGCCGCGACGCGCACCACGGTCTCCCGCGCCGACGAGCGGCCGCCGCCGCGGTAGTCGCGCATACCGTACTTCTGCTGGTACGCGTAGTCCGCGTGGCCCGGGCGGAAGCGGTCCTTGATCTTCTCGTAGTCGCGCGAGCGTGCGTCGGTGTTCTCGATGAGAATGCCGATCGGCGTGCCGGTGGTTCGGCCCTCGAACACACCCGAAAGGATGCGCACCCGGTCGGCCTCGCGGCGCTGACTGACGAAGTGGGAGGTGCCCGTGCGCCGCCGGTCGACGTCGCGCTGCAGGTCCGACTCGTCCAGCGGCAACCCCGGCGGGCAGCCGTCGACGATGCACGCCATGGCCGGCCCGTGGCTCTCGCCACAGGTGGTCACCGTGAACAGCTTGCCGATGGTGTTGCCAGACATTGCCCGAATCGCCCGCAGCCCGTCTGCCGCCCGCGGCTCATGATCTTCCCGCTCTTCCGCCCCATGCCGCGAGCTGCTCCGCAGTCAGCAGGAACACGCCTCCTCCGCCGCGTTCAAACTCCAGCCACACGAAGGGCAGCTCGCGGAACGCGCGCCGCACTGCGTACTCGGTGTTACCCACCTCGACGACCAGAATGCCGCGCGGCCGCAGATGACGGCCGGCATCACGCAGAATCACCCGGACGGAATCGAGACCCGCGCGTCCCGCGGCGAGAGCCTTCCGCGGCTCGTGTCGATACTCGGGGGGCAGACCCGCGAGCTCGCGCGTACCTACGTAAGGCGGATTGCTGACGATGATATCGTAGGTTTCGCCTTTCAGCGCGGCGAAATGGTCGGATTTCACCAGCCTTACGCGCCTTGTCAGGCGGTGCAGCCTCACGTTGATGCGCGCCACCTCGAGCGCCTCGTCCGCGATGTCGACGGCGTCCACCCGCGCACGGGGGAACGCCTTCGCGCAGGCAATGGCGATGCATCCCGAGCCCGTCCCGACGTCGAGAATCCGCTGCACCCGTCTGGGGTCGATCCACGGGCTGAAGCCCCGCTCGATGAGCTCGGCGATGGGCGAGCGCGGAATGAGCACGCGCTGATCGACGTAGAAAGGGAGACCCGCAAACCACGTGCGCCGCGTGAGGTAGACGGCCGGGATCCGCTCGCGGATGCGGCGGTCGAGCAGCGCCTCCACGCGCTTCTCTCCTTCCTGCGAGACGCGCCGTGAATAGATCCGGGGCGTGAACTCGTCGGGGAGCTCGAGCGCGTGCCAGACGAGCGCGGCCGCCTCGTCCCACGCGTTGTCCGTGCCGTGCCCGAAGAAGACGCGCGCACGCGCGAGGCGCCGCGCGCCGCGTGCGATGAGCGCGCGCACCGTGGGTTTTCGTGTGCGCGAACGGGCGGTGTAGCGTTTATGGGATAATTTCTGCATGAGTCGTATCACGTCCTGGATCGCCCTCGGGCTCGCGGCGGTACTCGCCGCGCTCGCCGGTTTCTGGCTGGCGCGTCAACTTGACAGCCCGGACCCACAGCTGACAAGCGGAACCTGGCTGCCGCAGCCCCGCGAGCTGCCCGAGTTCCAGCTCGTCGATCACACCGGCGCGCCCTTCACGCGCGAGAGCCTCCGCGGCCATGCCACGCTGGTGTTCTTCGGCTTCACGCATTGCCCCGACGTGTGCCCGGCCACGCTCGCGAAGCTCGCGCAGGTGAAACAGGCTGCATCGATGCCGCAGCTCCGCGTGCTGCTCGTGAGCGTCGATCCGGAGCGCGACACGCCCGAGGCGCTCGCCGCCTACGTCCGCGCCTTCGATCGCGAGTTCACGGGTGTGACGGGCGATCCGCAGGCGGTCGCGCAGCTCACGAGGAGCTTCGGTGTCGCGACGGCAAGGACGGAGCTGCCGGGCGGCGGTTACACGGTGGACCATTCCGCCGCGGTTTTCCTGCTCGATGCGCAGGGCCGGATGGTCGCGGTATTCACGCCGCCGTTCGAGGTCGCGCGCATGGCGGAGGATCTGCAGCGTGCGGCTTCCCGTCTCGGCGCCTGAGGCCGCGCAGGTGGAGCGGCCCGATCCGCCGACGCTCGGCGCGCGGCTCTTCGTGGGAATGCAGTACGTTCTGCCGCAGCATCTGCTCTCGCGCGGCGTGAACCGTCTCGCGCGCGTACGCTTCCGTCCGGTCAAGAACGCGCTCATCGGCGCCTTCGTGCGCGGTTTCCGTCCGCAGATGCACGAGGCCGCCGAGCCCGATCCGCTCGCCTACGCGAGCTTCAACGAATTCTTCACGCGCGCGCTGAAGCCCGATGCCCGGGCGATCGCAACCGATGCCGACGCGGTCGCCTCTCCCGTCGACGGAACGGTGAGCCAGATCGGCGAGATCACGGGCGATCGGCTCATCCAGGCGAAGGGACGCCACTACTCGCTCGATGCGCTGCTCGGCGGAACGCCGTGGAGCGCGCGTTTCACCGGAGGCGCGTTCGCGACGCTGTATCTCGCGCCGTACAACTATCACCGTATCCACATGCCGCTCGCGGGAACGCTGCGCGCGGCGTGGTACGTCCCCGGGCGCCTCTTCAGTGTGAACGCGACTACGGCTGCGTCGGTCACCGGTCTCTTCGCACGCAATGAGCGCGTGGTGTGCGTGTTCGAGGAAGGGTCGCTCGCGTTCGCGATGGTGCTCGTCGGCGCGCTGTTCGTCGGCAGCATTTCCACGGTGTGGCACGGCGACGTCACGCCGCGCAGTCCCCGGGCGCGCATCGATCTGCCGCTCGAGCCCGCGCACGCGCCGCTCACTCTCCCACGCGGTGCGGAAATGGGCAGATTCAACATGGGGTCCACCGTGATCCTGCTGTTTCCGCGCGGCGCCTTGAGGTGGCGCGCGGATCTCGCGCCGGGAAGCGTCATCCGCATGGGCGAGCCGCTCGCGAGGCTGGTGCAGCCGTGACGGAGTCGTCGCACGAGGACTGGCGGCCGACGGCGACGCGCGAGCGGCTCGAGCAGCGTGCCGCTCTGCTCGCCCGCACGCGCGCGTTCTTCGCCGGGCGCGGCGTACTGGAAGTCGACACGCCGGCGGTCGTCAACGCCGCCGTCACCGACGTGCACATCCATTCGGCGGAAGTCCACTTCCCGGACGACGGTGCGCACGGGACGAAGCGCCGCTTCTTCCTGCACACGTCGCCCGAGTACGCGATGAAGCGGCTGCTCGCGGCCGGCAGCGGACCGATCTATCAGATCTGTCACGTGGTGCGCGGCCTCGAGCGCGGGCGGCTCCACAACCCCGAGTTCACGCTGATCGAGTGGTACCGCCCCGGCTTCACGCTGGAAGCCCTCATGGACGAAGTCGAGCAGCTCGCGCGTGCGCTGCTCGGCGCCCGGGCCGAAAGCTGGCGGAGCGAGCGCATCACCTATCGCGAGGCGTTCCTCCGCGAAGTGGGCGTCGATCCGCTCGATGCGAGCATCGCGGAGCTCGCGCGAGCCGCGCGCACGCTGGGATTTGCGGTGCCCGACGATCCTGGCGCGACGGACCGTGACGAAGCGCGCGACGAGCTGCTCGATCTCCTCATGGGCCTCGCGGTCGGGCCGCGTCTCGGCCACGATGCGTTCACGTTCGTACATCGCTATCCTGCGAGTCAGGCCGCTCTCGCGCGGCTCGATCCCGACGATCCGCGCGTGGCCCTGCGCTTCGAGCTCTACTGCGCCGGCATCGAGCTCGCGAACGGCTTCCACGAGCTCGGCTCGGCTGCGGAGCAGCGCGCTCGCTTCGAGCACGACCGCCGCACGCGCGAGCGGCGCGGGCTTCCGGTCCACGACATCGACGAGCGGCTGCTCGCCGCGCTCGAAGCGGGACTGCCCGACTGCGCCGGAGTGGCGCTCGGCTTCGATCGGCTGCTGATGCTCGCCTGCGGCGCGGGCAGCATCGACGAAGTGCTCCCGTTCCCGACGGAGCGGGCATGAGGAGTTCATGAGCACGTACACCCCGCAGAACTACGACTTCAGCGACAAGGACGCGGGCTATGCGCAGCTCGCGCGGACGCTCGAGGCACTGCTCCACGGCGAGCACGACGCCGTGGCGAATGCAGCGAACGCGTCGGCGCTGATCTTCGACGCGCTTCCCGAGCTCAACTGGGCAGGCTTCTACTTTCTGAAGGACGGCGAGCTCGTCGTCGGCCCCTTCCAGGGCAAGCCCGCCTGCGTGCGCATCCCGCTCGGCAAGGGCGTGTGCGGAACGGCGGCCGCGCAGCGCACGACGCTCGTCGTTCCCGACGTGCACGCGTTCCCCGGTCACATTGCCTGCGACAGCGCGTCCGCATCCGAGATCGTCGTCCCGCTCCTCGACGGAGCGGAACTCATCGGGGTGCTCGATCTCGACAGTCCGCGCCCCGCGCGCTTCGACGAGCAGGATCGCCGCGGGCTCGAGCGTCTGGCGCAGATCTACGTCGCCTCGTTGCGCCCGGCTGCTTCCGGCCACAGGGGCTGAGCCGGCACATGTCGGATTCCACACTTTCGAGGCCCGCAGCGGCCGCGGCCTCCCGCCGCGCCACCGAAGGCGTGCTCGCCGCCGGCGGCGCATTCGTGATCTGGGGGCTGTTTCCCATGTACCTGAAGGCCCTGCAGACCGTGCCGCCGCTGCAGGTCATCGCACACCGGGTGGTGTGGTGCTGTCTGCTCGTGATGGGCTGGCTCGCGGGACGCCGCGAGCTCGGGCGCGTGAGCGCGGCGCTCGCCGATCGCCGCGCGCGCTGGACGCTGCTCGCAACGGGCACGCTCATCAGCGTGAACTGGCTGGTCTACGTCTGGGGCGTCACGAACGACCGGGTGGTCGAGACGAGTCTCGGCTACTTCATCAACCCGCTCGTGAACGTGCTGTTCGGCGTGGTGCTGCTGTCCGAGCGTCTCAATCGCATGCAGTGGACGGCGGTGGGACTTGCCGCTGCGGGCGTGCTCTACCTCACCTGGTCCGCAGGTCACCCGCCCTGGCTCGCGCTCACGCTCGCCGTGTCCTTCGGCCTCTACGGACTGCTGCGCAAGGTGGTGAGCGTCGACGCGCTCGCGGGGCTCGCGACGGAGACGCTGCTCATCATGCCGTTCGCCGCCGCGTTCCTGATATGGAGCGAAGCCGCCGGCACCGGAGCGCTCGGGCACTCGGGCTTCGCGATCGACGCGCTGCTCGTCGGCAGCGGCGCGGTGACCGCCGTGCCGCTGGTGCTCTTCGCCTTCGGCGCGCGCCGCATCCCCTACTCCACGGTAGGGCTCCTGCAGTACATCGCACCGAGCCTGCAGCTCGCGCTCGGCGTTCTCGTCTACGGAGAGCCGTTCGGGCGCGAGCGCGCGATCGGCTTCTCGCTGATCTGGCTGGCGCTCGTCATCTACGCGGTCGACGGGCTCTGGCGCGCGAGACGCCAGATATGACGGTGCGGGCGAATGCCCGCACCGGAAGATACGCCGGATGCTCCCGCGCGCCGGAGATTACTTGGCGCGCGAGATGTACTCGCCGGTGCGAGTGTCGACGCGGATGACTTCGCCTTCGTTGACGAACAGCGGCACCCGCACCACCGCGCCCGTTTCGAGCTTGGCCGGCTTCTGACCGCCGGTCGCGGTGTCGCCGCGCACGCCCGGATCGGTCTCCACGATCTTGAGCTCGATGTGCGCGGGAGGCGTCACGACGAGCGGCACACCGTTCCAGAGCGTGACGACGCAGGTGACACCTTCCTTCAGCCACACGGCGTTGTCGCCGACCGCGGACTTGCCGGCGGCGTACTGCTCGAAGGTGTCGGGCACCATGAAGTGCCAGAACTCGCCGTCCTGGTAGAGGTACTGCATCTCCGTGTCGACGACGTCCGCCGCCTCGACGGTTTCGCCCGACTTGAAGGTGCGCTCGATCACGCGGCCCGTCTTGAGATTGCGGACCTTCACGCGGTTGAAAGCCTGACCTTTGCCCGGCTTGACGAACTCGTTCTCGACGATCACGTAGGGATCGCCGTCGAGCAGGATCTTGAGTCCGGAGCGGAACTCGCTGGTGCTGTAAGTGGCCATTTCCTTCTCGCCGCGCAAGGCTCCAGAATGGAGCCCCCAAAAAAAGGCGGCGTATGATACCGGCATCGTCCAGGACTGACCAGACACCCGATTCCTCTCCCCGTCGCACCGATTCCGGCATCGCCACACGCTGGCAGCGCGAGCTCGCCGAAGCCGTGAAGAGCCCGCGGGAGCTCGTTGCCGCGCTGGGTCTCGATCCGGCCGTCCTGCCGGGTGCGCTTGCCGCGGATGAGGTCTTCCGGCTGCGTGTGCCCTGGAGCTACGTGCGCCGCATGCGCCGTGGCGATCCCGCAGATCCGCTGCTGCGCCAGGTGCTCCCCGTCGCCCGGGAGCTCGACGAGCATCCGGGCTACACGGGCGACCCGCTCGGCGAGCGCGCGGCACTGCGCGCACCCGGGCTCCTGCACAAGTACCACGGACGGGTGCTGCTCGTGACGACGCCCGCGTGCGCCGTGCACTGCCGCTACTGCTTCCGACGCGAGTTTCCCTACGCCGAGCAGACGGCCGGTGCGCCGCGCTGGAACGAGGCGCTGGAAGTGATCCGGAACGACGCATCGATCGAAGAGGTGATTCTGAGCGGCGGCGATCCGCTCTCGCTCTCCGACGCGCGCCTCGCGCAGCTCACGGACGCGCTCGCGCGCATCCCGCACGTCCGCCGTCTGCGTGTCCACACCCGCACGCCGATCGTGCTGCCTTCCCGCGTCGACGAAGGCCTCGAGCGCTGGCTCTCGCGCCTGCCGTGGCCGGTGGTGCTCGTGCTGCATGCGAACCACCCGAACGAGATCGACGCCGACGTTCGGTCGGCGTGCGGCCGCCTGCGCGCCACCGGCGCGACGCTCCTCAATCAATCCGTTCTTCTCGCGGGCGTGAACGACGATGCTGAGGTGCTCGCGGAGCTCTCGCGGCGGCTCTTCGACTGCGGCGTGCTGCCCTACTACCTGCACCTCCTCGACCGCGTGCGCGGGGCGGCGCATTTCGAGGTCGACGAGGAGCGCGCGCGGCGCATCGCCGGTGAGCTCGCGGCGAGCCTTCCGGGCTATCTCGTGCCGCGCCTCGCACGCGAGGTATACGGCGCTCCCGCGAAACTGAGCATTGCACCGATAATGCCCTGAGCCGCCCTTGCGAAATGTGAGAGACCCCGCACGCGGGCGCCCGGCGGGCGGTCCTACAATTTTCCTCGCCTACCGCCGACCGACACTGCCAGGGGGCCGACTTGTCCGAACAGAATGCCGTTCCGCTCATCGTGCTGAGCGCGGCGCGCGAACCCGTGGAAGCGATAAACGGCATCCTGCGCCGCGCGGGACACCCGGTGCATTGCACGTGGATCCCGGCGCTGCGCGACCTCGGTGACGCGCTTCAGCAGCTCGACCCCGAGCTGCTCGTGTGTGCCGCCTCACCCGACGAGCTCGCGCTCGTCGCCAGGGTGCGGGACAAGTTCGCGCCCTCAGTGCCGCTCGTCGCGCTCGCCGACACCTGCGACGAAGCAGGCATCGCCGCCGCCATGGAGAAGGGTGCGCGCGATGCCGTCTCGCTCTCGAATCCCGTGCGGCTGCAGGCGGTCGTCGCACGCGAACTGAGAGCGTTCCGCCTCGAGCGCGCGCTCGACGGCGCGCTGCGCAGCGCGCGCGATACCCGGCGTCAGCTCGAGACCGTCCTGCGGCGCTCGCACGACGCGATCGTCCAGGTGCAGGAAGGCATCATCATCGACGCGAACGAATCGTGGCTCGAGCTGTTCGGGTACGCGGAACCGTCCGCGCTCGTCGGCCAGCCGATCATGGATCTCTTCGACGAGGCGACACATCCCGCCCTCAAGGGCGCGCTCGCGGCGTGCCTGCAGGGCCGGTGGAGCGAGCACACGCTCAAGGCGCAGGCCGTCCTTGCCGACGGCACGAGTCTCGCGCTCGAGATGGTCCTGGCGCTCGGCGAGCACGAAGGCGAGCCTTGCGTGCGGCTGATCGTTCCCGCGCGTCCGCGCGACGAGCGCCGTCTCGCCGAGGACGTCACGCAGGCGATGAACCGCGACGCCGCGACGGGGCTGCTCCAGCGCCGTCCGCTGCTCGCCGCGCTCGCCGAGCGTGTGGCAGCGCCGGCGGCCGCCGGCGTGCGCTATTTCGCGATGATCCGCCCCGACCGCTTCGCGACGGTGGAGCGCGATCTCGGCATCACCGCGAGCGAGGACTGCCTCGTCGCCTTCGCCACCGTGCTGAAGGAGCAGCTCCATCCGCAGGACATCGCCGGCCGCTTCGGCGGAACGTCCTTCCTCGTGCTCCTCGAGCGCGGCAATCAGCGCGACATCGAGGTCTGGTGCGAGCAGCTCGTCGCGAAGGTCGCGAAGCACGTCGTGCGCGTCGGCGACAAGTCGCTGACGCTGACCTGCACCGTCGGTCTCAGCGCAATGCCGCCTGCGGCGGAGAGTCTCGATGCCGCGATCGCCGACGCGCTCGATGCCTGCCGCCGCGGCCGCCAGAAGGGTGGCAATCAGGTGTACGTCTCGGACCGCGCGGATACCGACACGCGCGTGCAGTCGTACGACAGGATCTGGGTGAAGCACATCAAGTCGGCGCTCATGGAGAACCGCTTCCGCCTGGTGCAGCAGCCGGTGGCGAGCCTGCACGGCGAGGATCCGGGCATGTTCGACGTGCTCGTGCGCATGCTCGATCACCAGGGCAAGGAAGTCCTGCCCGCGGAGTTCATGGCCGCCGCCGAGCGCAACGATCTCCTCAAGAACATCGACCGCTGGGTCGTGGGCGCCTCGCTGTCCTTCGCCGCGCAGCGCAAGCCCGGCTGTCTCTTCGTGCGCCTCTCGAAGGACACGCTGAAGGACGCCTCCTTCCTCGACTGGCTCGACAACCACATCCGCACGACGCGTGCCGAACCTCGGCGCCTCTGCTTCCAGGTGGCTGAGGACGCCGCGGCCAACCACATCACGCAGGTGCAGAGCCTCTCGCAGCGGCTGCGCGAGCGGGGTTTCCGGTTCGCGCTGGAAGGCTTCGGCTCCGGCCGCGATCCGCTCGGCATGCTTTCTACGGTGCCGCTCGACTTCGTGAAGATCGACGGCGCGCTCGTGCAGAGCCTCTCGGCCGATCAGGAGCTGCAGGACCGCATCCGCACGCTCGTGGAAGCCGCGCGGACGCGCAACGTGCAGACGATCGCCGAGCGCGTCGAGGACGCGAACACCATGGCGGTGCTCTGGCAGCTCGGCGTGCAGTACATCCAGGGCTACTTCGTCAACGCACCCGAGCAGGTGGTGCTGAAGGCGGAGCGCTGACGCGGCAAGCACCGCGCCAGCGCGAAGTCGTTTCCGGGATTTCCTTCGCGCGGATCAGCCGCCATTGCCGTTGGCGGGCGGCGGCTCGGCCTCGAGCCGGTCGACCTTGCGCCAGTTGCGCGGCAGGACCGCGCCGCGCTGCGCACGCTGCCCGCGGTACTCCTTGAGCTGCTCCCACTCGAGCGTCATGCGCCGCTCTCCGGACCACACGATGAGCCGTCCTCCCGGCGGCACGACGGTGATGCCGGTCAGATACTCCTCGCGCGCGGCCGCCTTCTTCGCCGGAATGTCGTACAGCTTGTTGCCCTTGCCGCGCGGCATCTCCGGCACTTCGCTCACGTTGAACGCGAGCATCTTGCCCTCGCTCCCCACGACGACCACGAGCGAGTCGCTCGAGTGCACGAAGGCGGGCGGCAGCACCTGCGCGCCTTCGGGAACCGTCAGCACCGTCTTGCCCGCACGGCGGTCCGTGATGAGCTCCTTGAGGCGCACCGTGAAGCCGTAACCGGCGTCCGTGGCGAGGAGCCACAGATCGTCGGGCTCGCCGATCATGACGCCCGCGAAGCGCGCACCGTCGGGCGGATTGAGCCGTCCCGAAAGCGGCTCGCCGTTGCCGCGCGCCGAGGGCAGCGTGTGCGCCGGCAGGCTGTACGTGCGTCCCGTGCTGTCGATGAACACGGCCTGCTGCAGGCTCCTGCCGCGCGCCGAAGCGCGATAGGAGTCGCCGCTCTTGTACGAGAGCGTGCGCGGATCGATCTCGTGGCCCTTCGCGGCGCGCACCCAGCCGGCCGTCGAGAGCACCACGGTGACCGGTTCGTTCGGGATGAGCGCCGTCTCGTCGATCGCCTGGGCCGCCTCGCGCTCGATGATCTTCGTGCGGCGCGCGTCGCCGTACTTCTCGGCGTCCTCGCGGATCTCGTCGGCGACGAGCTTCTTGAGCTTCGCCTTGCTCTTCAGGATCGCCTCGAGCTGCTCGCGCTCCTCCTTGAGCTGCTTCTGCTCGGAGCGGATCTTCATCTCCTCGAGCTTCGCGAGATGACGGAGCTTGGTCTCGAGGATCGCCTCCGCCTGCTCGTCGGTGAGCTTGAAGCGCTTCATGAGGACGGGCTTCGGCTCGTCCTCGCGGCGGATGATGCGGATCACCTCGTCGAGATTGAGGTACGCGATCAGCAGGCCGTCGAGGATGTGCAGCCGGCGCGCCACCTTCTCGAGACGGTGATTGAGCCTCCGCGTCACCGTCGCGAGGCGGAACTCGAGCCACTCGGTGAGCAGCTCCTTGAGCCCCATCACGCGCGGCCGCCCGTCGAGGCCGATCACGTTGAGGTTCACGCGATAGGTGCGCTCGAGATCGGTGGTGGCGAACAGGTGGTTCATCACCTGCTCGAGGTCCACGCGGTTCGAGCGCGGCACGATGACGAGGCGCGTCGGGTTCTCGTGGTCGGACTCGTCGCGCAGGTCCTCGATCATCGGCAGCTTCTTCGCGCGGATCTGCTCGGCGATCTGCTCCTGCACGCGGCTGCCCGAGACCTGGTACGGGAACGCCGTGATGACGATGTTGCCGTCCTCGATCCTGTACGTTGCGCGCGCGCGGAACGAGCCCGTGCCCTTCTCGTAGAACTCCACGATGTCCGAGCGCGGCGAGACGATCTCGGCGCCCGTGGGAAGATCCGGGCCCTTGATGTGCTTCATCAGGGCACGCGTCGTCGCGTCCGGGTCCTCGAGCAGATGGATGCACGCCGCGGCCACCTCGCGCAGGTTGTGCGGCGGGATGTCGGTCGCCATGCCGACCGCGATGCCGGTCGTGCCGTTAAGCAGCACGTTCGGCAGACGCGCGGGAAGGATCGCAGGCTCCTCCAGCGTGCCGTCGAAGTTCGGCACCCAGTCCACGGTGCCGTGGCCCAGCTCCGCGAGCAGCACCTCGGCGTACTTCGTGAGCTTCGCCTCGGTGTAGCGCATGGCGGCGAAGGACTTGGGGTCGTCCTGCGAGCCCCAGTTGCCCTGCCCGTCGATGATCGGGTAGCGGTACGAGAAGGGCTGCGCCATCAGCACCATCGCTTCGTAGCACGCGCTGTCGCCGTGCGGATGGAACTTGCCGATGACGTCGCCGACCGTGCGCGCGGACTTCTTGTGCTTGGCGCCCGCCGAGAGGCCGAGCTCGCTCATCGCGTAGATGATGCGCCGCTGCACGGGCTTGAGGCCGTCGCCGAGCGCGGGCAGCGCACGGTCGAGAATGACGTACATCGAGTAGTCGAGGTACGCCTTCTCCGTGAAGGCACGGAGCGGCTGACGCTCGATGCCCTCGAAATTGAGCTCCTGGTTCTTCATCGCTGCTTATACCTGCACTTCGGCGAGATTGCCCTTCTGCTCGAGCCACTCGCGTCTGTCCGCCGCACGCTTCTTCGCGAGCAGCATGTCCATGAGTCTGTCCGTCTCGTCCTCGGCGTCGATGGTGAGCTGCACGAGCCTCCGCGTGCGCGGGTCCATCGTGGTCTCGCGGAGCTGTGTCGGATTCATCTCGCCGAGGCCCTTGAAGCGCGTGACGACGGGCTTCACGCGCGGATTGTCCTTCTCGATCTTCCTGAGAATCTGGTCGCGCTCGGCGTCATCGAGCGCGTAGTACACCGACTTGCCCGCGTCGATGCGGTAGAGCGGCGGCATCGCGACGTACACGTGGCCGTTCTTCACGAGCGGCCGGAAGTGGCGCAGGAACAGCGCGCAGAGGAGCGTGGCGATGTGCTGTCCGTCCGAATCCGCGTCCGCGAGGATGCAGATCTTGTGATAGCGGAGCTGCGAGAGATCCGGCGAGCCGGGCTCCACGCCGAGCGCCACGGCGATGTCGTGCACTTCCTGCGAGTTGCCGATCTCGCCCGGCTCGAGCTCCCAGGTGTTCAGGATCTTGCCGCGCAGCGGCATGATCGCCTGGTACTCCTTGTCGCGCGCCTGCTTCGCCGAGCCCCCCGCGGAATCGCCTTCCACCAGGAAGAGCTCGGAGCGCGCGGGATCCTGGCTCGTGCAGTCGGCGAGCTTGCCCGGCAGCGCGGGACCGGCCGAGACGCGCTTGCGCACGACACGCTGCGCGGCGCGCATGCGCTCCTGCGCGTTGGCGATTGCGTACTGCGCGATGCGCTCGCCCGCGTCCGGGTGCTGGTGGAGCCACAGCGACACGGCATCGCGCACGTAGCCTTCGACGAGCGCGGCGGCGTCGCGCGAGGCGAGCCGCTCCTTCGTCTGTCCGGCGAACTGAGGCTCGCGGATCTTCACCGACAGAACGTAGTTCGCCTTGTCCCACACGTCCTCGGGTGCCAGCTTCACGCCGCGCGGGATCAGGTTCCTGAACTCGCAGAACTCGCGCACCGCCTGGGTGACGCCCGAGCGCAGGCCGTTGACGTGCGTGCCACCCTCGCTCGTGGGGATGAGGTTCACGTAGCTCTCGGCGACGACGTTCTCCGCGTTCGGCGTCCAGATGAGCGCGTACTCCACCGCGTCGTTCTCGCCCTCGCGCTTGCCGGTGATGGGTTCGGCCGGCAGCCGCTCCTCCTTCCCCACCTCCTCGAGGAGGTACGCGCCGAGATCGCCGGTGTAGAACCACTCGTCGGTCTCGCCCGTCGCCTCGTTGATGAAGCGGATGCGCAGGCCCGGGCAGAGGACCGCTTTCGCCTTCAGGGTGTGCTTGAGCTGCGGGACGGAGAACTTGTCGGAATCGAAGAACTTCGGATCCGGCCAGAAGCGGATGGTGGTGCCGGTGTTGCGCTGGCCGACGGTGCCGACGACTTCCAGCTTCGAGGCGACCTTACCGTCGCGGAAGCTGATGTTGTACTCCTTGCCGCCGCGCTTGACCCAGCACTCGAGATGCTTCGACAGGGCGTTCACCACCGAGACGCCCACGCCGTGCAGACCGCCGGAGAACTTGTACGTCTTGTCCGAGAACTTGCCGCCCGCGTGCAGGCGCGTGAGGATGAGCTCGACGCCGCTCACCTTCTCCTTCGGGTGGATGTCGACGGGCATGCCGCGGCCGTCGTCGGCCACCTGCAGCGAGCCGTCCTTGAACAGCGTGACCTCGATGTTCCTGCAGTAACCTGCTATCGCCTCGTCGACGCTGTTGTCGATGACCTCGTGCGCCAGGTGATTGGGGCGCGAGGTGTTGGTGTACATGCCCGGGCGCCGCCGCACGGGCTCGAGACCGCTCAGGACCTCGATGTCGGAAGCGGTATACGACTGACTCATCCGGTTTCTTGTCTGGGTAGAGAGTGCGTGGAAAGAGGGACACGCGCGAGACGGCAAGGCCCCCCGTCGGATGCCGGCAGTCTAACAGAAACCGGAGCGCGAATCGGGCAGAAATGCCCGGAAATTCACGCGAAATCGGCGATCAGTGCGCGCCGGATCGGCTCCGATACAGCATCGACCGAGTAGCGGTACTGGTCGTGATCGATGCCGACGGCGAGCCCCGCGCCGTCCTTCAGGGCGGCGATCATCGGCTGCGTGAGCTCGAAGCGCAGGAAGTGGACCGAAGAGGTCTTCTCCTCGTTCTCGCGCTCGAGATCCTCGTCCGCGACGGCGAACACGCGCTCGTGTCCCGCCACCTGCACCCAGCAGCGGTCCTCGATGCCCTTGAGGCGCCTGAGCTCACGCTTGCGCACCTCGGGATCGGGGAACTCGATGAGGAGCGTCACCTTCCAGTTGCTGCCGTCCGGGATGAGCGGGTTGTAGGCGTCGAGCTCGTCCTGGATTCCCTCGGGCTCGAAGATCCGCTCGACGCGCAGCATCTCCTGGATCTGATACTGCATCGTGAGACGGTCCTCGAAGCACCACGTCGTGTTCGGGCCGACGGAAATCTGCCGGTTACGCTTGTGCTCGAGCACGCGCTCGCGGAAAGCCTTGCGCTCGCGCGCGTACTGCTCGAGCGTCATCAGATCCTTGACCGAGAGCTTTTCCATGGCAGTCAGATTCCGTATGCGAGCCGCAGGAGCTTGAGCGGATGCGTGGGCGGGCGCGGCTCCTTGAGCCCGCTCTCGATCTGCCGCCCGGCCATCGGGCAGTCGCTCGCGTAGTACCCGGCATTCGAGCCCTGCACCCGCTGCATCACGGGCCGGCCGATCTTCACGGACGCCTCGCGGTATTCCTTCTTCACCCCGTAGGTTCCGTTGTGGCCGGAGCAGCGCTCGATCACCTCCACCGTGGTATCCGGGACGAGCTTGAGGACGTCGCGCGTCTTGAGCCCGATGTTCTGCACGCGCAGGTGACAGGGCACGTGGTAGCTCACCTTGCCGAGCGACGTCTTGAAATCGGTACGCAGCAGCCCCTCGCGATGCCGCAGCATGAGGTACTCGAACGGATCGAACGTGCGCGCCTTGACCGCCTGCACGTCCGCGTCGTCCGGGAACATGAGCGGCAGCTCCTGCTTGAACATCAGCACGCAGGAGGGAATCGGCGAGACGATGTCGTAACCCTCGTCGATCGCGCGCTTGAGCTGCGGGATGTTGAATTCCTTGAGCGAGGCGACCGCCTCGAGGTCACCGAGCTCGAGCTTCGGCATGCCGCAGCAGCGCTCCGCGGGCAGCAGGCGCACCGCGATGCCGTTGTGCTCGAAGACCGCGACCAGATCCTCCGCGAGATCCGGTTCGTTGCGATTGCCGTAGCAGGTCGTGAACAGCGCGACCTTGCCGCGCGTCTCCGCAGTCGCCCGCACTTCGGGCGCGGCCGCACCGTCCTTTCCGAGCCTGCGACCGAGACGTCCGCGCGCGCTGCGCGAGTGGTACTTCGGCACGGGTGCCGTGCGGTCGACGCCGAGCATCTTCTCGAGCAGCGCACGGCCCGCACCGGTGCGGTTCACCGCGTTCACCACCTCCGCCACCACCGGAATGCCCGCGAGATTGCCGACGGTGCCCGGCGAGGCGAGCACCTTGTCGCGCAGCCGCGTGCCTTCCTTGCGCGTGCGCACCGCCTTGGCACGCAGCATCAGGTGGGGGAAGTCGATGTTCCACGGATGCGGCGGGACATAGGGACACTTGGTCATGAAGCACATGTCACACAGGTAACAGTGATCCACGACCTTCCAGTAGACCTTCTTGTCCACGCCATCGAGCTCGCCGGTCGGCGACTCGTCGACGGCGTCGAAGAGCGTCGGAAACGCGTTGCAGAGGCTGAAGCAGCGTCTGCAGCCGTGGCAGATGTCGAAGACGCGCTCGAGCTCCGCGAACAGCGCGGCCTCGTCGTAGAACTGCGGGTTGCGCCAGTCGAGCGGATGGCGCGTGGGCGCCTCGAGACTGCCTTCCCTTCCGCCGGTCGGTTCAGAGCTCATGCGTGCAGCGACGATGCTTCCGCGCCGCCCGACCGGGTGCGGTCGGGCGGTCGGTCACGGAAGACTTGCAAGAACCGGAAGAAACCAGGGACTGAAGCCCTCTCCGCTTACTGCAGAGAGTCCAGTGCCTTCTGGAAGCGGTTGGCGTGCGAGCGCTCGGCCTTGGCGAGCGTCTCGAACCAGTCCGCGATCTCGTCGAAGCCTTCCTCGCGGGCCGTCTTCGCCATGCCCGGGTACATGTCGGTGTACTCGTGGGTCTCACCGGCGATGGCGGCCTTCAGGTTCAGCTTCGTGTCGCCGATCGGCAGACCCGTCGCCGGATCACCGACCTGCTCGAGGTACTCGAGATGACCATGCGCGTGGCCCGTCTCGCCCTCGGCGGTCGAACGGAACACGGCGGAGACGTCGTTGTAACCCTCGACGTCGGCCTTGGCTGCGAAATAGAGATAGCGGCGGTTCGCCTGCGACTCGCCGGCGAATGCGGCCTTCAGGTTCTCTTCTGTCTTGGTACCTTTGAGACTCTTCACGACGCGCTCCTCCTGAGAGGTTAGACTGAGTCTAATTGGGCCGTGGAACTCTATGCGCTTCGCAGCAGGCCCGTCAACGGGCTGACAGCATACCGGCGGTCCGCACGTTGACCCCCCTCCGCAGGGGTGTGTAACGTGGCGCGCCTCGCGGCGACCCGTCGCAACCTCGAGACCCGGAGAATACCTGCTTGGCGCGTCCTTCGAACACACCTGAGCCTGAAGCGGGGCAGGAATCCACGCCCGATTTCGAGCGCTCCCTGGAGGAGCTCGAGCGGCTCGTCGAGCGGCTCGAGCGGGGTGACCTGCCGCTCGAGGAGGCGCTGCGGACCTTCGAGCGCGGCATCGAGCTCACACGCCACTGCCAGACCGCGCTGCGCGCGGCTCAGCAGAAGGTCGAGATCCTCCTCAAGCGCAGCGGAGAAGCCGGCATCGAGCCCTTCGGGGTCCCCGAGGACGAGCCGGCGGATCCTTCCGAAGACGAATGACGACGGACTTCGCCACGCGCCTCGCGCGCTACCGGGAACGGATCGAGCGCGTTCTGGACGAGTGTCTGCAGCTTCCCGACCCCGGCACGCCGCGCCTGCGGGAAGCCATGCGCTACAGCACGCTGGGTGGCGGCAAGCGCCTGCGGCCGGTGCTCGTCTACGCAACCGGTGAGTCGCTCGGTGCGCCGCTCGAGCGGCTCGATGCGCCGGCAGCCGCCGTGGAGCTCATTCACGTCTACAGTCTCGTGCACGACGACCTGCCGGCCATGGACGACGACGACCTGCGCCGCGGCCGGCCGACGTGTCATCGCGCCTTCGGTGAAGCCACCGCCATCCTCTGCGGCGATGCTCTGCAGGCGCTCGCGTTCGCGGTGCTCGCACAGGACACGGCGCCGGACGTGCCGCCGGAAGCGCGGCTCGCGATGATCCGTATCCTCGCGCGCGCGACCGGCACGAGCGGCATGGCCGGCGGACAGGCCATCGACCTCGAAGCCGTCGGGCAGACCCTTTCCGTCGAGGCGCTCGAGAACATGCACAGCCGCAAGACGGGAGCATTGATCCAGGGCAGCGTGCTGCTCGGTGCCACGGCGGCAGGCGTTGCTTCGGGACCCATACTCGGCGCGCTCGAGCGCTTCGGCGCGGATCTCGGCCTCGCGTTCCAGATCCAGGACGACATTCTCGACGTGGAAGGCGATCCGGCGCTGCTCGGCAAGTCGACGGGTGCGGACGCGGCACGACGCAAGCCCACCTACCCGAGCACGGCGGGCCTCGAGGCTGCACGCAGGCGTGCGAACGCGCTGTGCGACAGCGCAATCGCGGCGCTTGCGCCGCTCGGCGAGCGCGGCGCGCTGCTCGCCGAGCTCGCACGCGAAGTCCTGGCGCGCCGGAGCTGAGCAACCGCGGGAGACGGCCCGTGTCCATGCATCGAGCGGAGCGTTCGAGGCCTGTGATTCCGTCGGGCGGACGCTGCGGGAGCCGCCCGCTCCGCCTCGCCCCGCACGCCACCCGAGGCGCCGGCTCCGCTCACAATGCGCTCAGGCGGCAGACGCTCTAAACTTCGACCATGTCCGATCCCGCTGCCGACTTCCCGCTGTTGCGCGCCATCGACAGCCCGGCCGATCTGCGCAAGCTCCCGCAGAAGAAGCTGCCGGCGGTCGCGCGCGAGCTGCGCGAGTTCCTCATTCAGACCGTGAGCACCCGCGGCGGCCACTTCGCGGCCGGTCTGGGGACGGTCGAGCTGACGGTCGCCCTGCACTACGTGTTCGACACGCCGCACGATCGCATCGTGTGGGACGTCGGCCATCAGGCCTATCCGCACAAAGTGCTCACCGGCCGCCGCGACCGGCTGCATACGATCAAGCAGAAGGGAGGCCTCGCGCCCTTCCCCACCCGCGCGGAGAGCGAGTACGACACGTTCGGCGTGGGCCACTCCAGCACGTCAGTGAGCGCGGCGCTCGGCATGGCCGTGGCGGCGGCACGTCAGGGAATCGACCGGCGCGTCGTTGCCGTGATCGGCGACGGTGCGATGACCGCGGGCATGGCCTTCGAGGCGCTGAACCACGCCGGCTCCCTGCCCGCGGATCTCCTCGTGATCCTCAACGACAACGACATGTCGATCTCGGAGAACGTCGGCGCGCTGTCGAACTACTTCGCGCGCGTGCTCTCCGGGCGCGTGTACGCGCATCTGCGCGAGGGCAGCAAGAAGGTGCTGCGCCAGATGCCGACGGTGTGGGAGCTCGCGCGGCGCTCCGAAGAGCACATGAAGGGCATGGTCCTGCCCGGCACGATGTTCGAGGAGATGGGCTTCAACTACATCGGGCCCATCGACGGACACGATCTCAACGCACTCGTGAAGACGCTGCGGAATCTGCGCAAGCTCCGTGGTCCGCAGTTCCTGCACGTCGTCACGCGCAAGGGCAAGGGCTACGCGCCGGCGGAAGCCGATCCGATCAAGTGGCACGGCCCGGGTCCTTTCGATCCGGCGAGCGGCACGATCTTCAAGGAAAAGAATCCGGGCCCGACGTACTCGCAGGTCTTCGGCCAGTGGCTGTGCGACATGGCGGAGCGCGATCCGCGCATCATCGGCATCACGCCGGCGATGCGCGAAGGCTCGGGGATGGTCGAGTTCTCGCGCCGCTTCCCCGACCGCTACTTCGACGTCGCCATCGCCGAGCAGCATGCCGTGACCTTCGCCGCGGGACTCGCGGCGGAAGGGCTCAAGCCGGTCGTCGCGATCTACTCGACGTTCCTGCAGCGGGCGTACGACCAGCTCATTCACGACGTGGCGCTGCAGAACCTGCCGGTCGTGTTCGCGATCGATCGCGCGGGCCTCGTCGGCGGCGACGGCGCGACGCATCAGGGCAGCTTCGATCTCTCGTTCATGCGCTGCATCCCGAACCTGGTGATCATGGCGCCGGCGGACGAGAACGAATGCCGCCAGATGCTCTACACGGCGACGACGCTCTCGTGCCCTGCCGCCGTGCGCTATCCGCGCGGATGCGGACCCGGCGTGCCGATCGAGCAGGAAATGAAGGCGCTGCCGATCGGGCGCGCGGAGCTGCGCCGCGAGGGCCGCAGCGGGCTCGCGCTGCTCGCGTTCGGCACGATGGTCGAGCCCGCGCAGCGCATCGCCGAGCGGCTCGACGCGACGCTCGTCAACATGCGCTTCATCAAGCCGCTCGACGAAGACCTCGCGCTCGAGATCGCGGCACGTCACCGCGCCGTCGTGACGATCGAGGAGAACGCCACCGCGGGAGGCGCAGGCTCGGCCATCGGCGAGCTGTATGCGGCGGAGGGACTGCAGGTGCCGCTGCTGCATCTCGGGATTCCGGACCGCTTCATCGAGCACGGCTCGCGCGAGGAATGTCTCGCCGCCGCGGGGCTCGATCACGCGAGTCTCGCGGGCGCGATCGAGCGCTGGTGGAAGCTGCAGAGCGAGGGGCGCCTGCGCTCGGCGAGCGGCGCCTAGCCCTGAAGGCAGATCCCGGTCTGCCTCCGAAGTATCGGCGGAGTTGGTTTCATCCGGACCGCGGGCAACAATAGCCCGTATCATTCACCGCTGCGCCGGCCGCAGGATCGGCCGTTCCGGGCGCCCTCGCGCGCCGGGTTGCGCAGCCATCTGACATATCGAGGCCCGATTTCACATGACCAAGGCGGCAGCCGGCGCGGACAGGATCGCGCACATCGAGGTCGAGGACGTGCAGAGCCGCGCGGACACGCGGCGCATCCCGATCAACCGTGTGGGGATCAAGGACATCAGCCATCCCGTGCGCGTGAAGGACCGCTCGGCGGGCGAGCAGCACACGATCGCCACGTTCAACATGTACGTGAACCTGCCGCACAACTTCAAGGGCACGCACATGTCGCGCTTCGTGGAGATCCTCCATGCCGAGCGCGAGATCTCGGTCGAGTCGTTCGGCACGATGCTCGAGCGCATGACGCAGCGGCTCGAGGCGGACGCCGGGCACATCGAGATGACGTTCCCCTTCTTCGTCATGAAGAAGGCGCCGGTGACCGGCGTCGAGAGCCTCATGGACTATCGCGCGAGCCTGATCGGCGAGCGGCGCAACGGACGCAACGAGATGTGGGTGAAGGTCGTCGTGCCGGTGACGAGCCTGTGCCCGTGCTCGAAGAAGATCTCCGCGTACGGCGCCCACAATCAGCGCTCGCACATCACGATCACGGCGAAGCTCCGCCGCCACATGTGGATCGAGGAGCTGATCGAGATCGCCGAGTCGGAAGCCTCGTGCGAGCTGTACGGCATCCTCAAGCGCCCCGACGAGAAGTACGTGACCGAGCGCGCGTACGAGAACCCCAAGTTCG
The DNA here is from genome assembly GCA_003242685.1 of Pseudomonadota bacterium. GTDB lineage: Bacteria > Pseudomonadota > Gammaproteobacteria > Steroidobacterales > Steroidobacteraceae > ZC4RG24. Next base: position 26,376 of record QGVD01000039.1, read on the forward strand.
TCGAGGACATGGTGCGCGACGTGGCCGCGCGGCTGAACGCCGACGACCGCATCGCGGCCTACGTCGTGGAGTCCGAGAACTTCGAGTCCATCCACAACCACTCGGCGTACGCGCTCATCGAGCGCGACAAGGACGCCGAAGGCTAGACTCCCGGCGGCTCGAATCCGCGTTCAGCTCTCGCGCGCCACCCTGATCCTGAAGATGCGCTCGGCGTTGCCGTGCGCGATCTTCTCGCGCTCCTCGTCGGAAAGCGGCGCGGTCTCGATGAACTTCACCGCGGGCGCCGTCGGCTGGTAGGGATAGTCGATGGCCCACATCACGCTGTCCACGCCGATCCTGTCGATGCAGTAGCGCAGCGCGAGCGGATCCTCGACGCCGCTCGTCGTGATGGCGAAGTTGCGGCGGAAGTACTCGCTGGGCTTGAGCTGATTCGGCCGCCGCTCGCCCGGCGCGCCCATGAAGTCGAGCCGCCAGAGCCAGAACGGAATCGCCTCGCCCATGTGCCCGATCACGATCTTCAGCTTCGGGAAGCGGTCGAGCGCACCGCTCAGCATCAGCCGCACGACGTGCGTGCCGACCTCGCAGCCGTAGCCCCAGACGGCGGCCTCCATGCGGTAGTCGCGGAACGGGGCGGCCATGCCGTCCGACGGCGCGCGCGGATGGATGTAGATGGGCGCATCGAGCGCCTCGGCCGCCTCGAGGATCGGCCAGTACTTCGGTTGATCGAGGTACTCGCCGTTCGTGTGCGAGTTCACCACGAAGCCGTTCATGCCGAGCTCGCGGATCGCGCGCTCCATCTCCTTCACCGCGCGCTTCGGATCCTGCGGCGCGAAGCTCGCGAGCGCGGCGAAGCGGGCCGGGTGGGCGCTCACGGCTTCCGCGAGCCGGTCGTTCGCGAGCTGCGCGAGCGAGACCGCCGTCTCGGTGTCGAACATCTGCACGCCCGGCGCGGTGAGCGACAGCAGGTGCATGTCGACGCCGTGTGCGTCCATCTCCTCGATGCGGTGCGCCCCGATGTCGAGGAGGCTCGGCAGGAAGCGTGCGGTCGTGCGTGACGGACGGAGATAGACGTCGCGGATCAGCAGCACGTCCAGGTTGTCCCAGCCGGTGCGCGCGATGTTGCGCAGCTCTTCCGCGATCTCGGGAATGGAGCACGCCTCTTCGGTTGCGATCTTGAAGAGCCGGCCGCGGCGCGGCGTGCTCTCCTGCGCGTGGATCTCACGCAGATCGGCGGCGGCAGCCGCCGCGAAGCCCGACATGACGCCGAGCGCCGTACGACGATCCATACCCACGGTCTCTACCCCCCTGCGACTGCGGGAGGCGTGAGCATAGCATCAGCCGGTGGGGAGCTCGGCCTTCTGCAGGCGGCTGATGAGCGTGCGCAGGAACACGCGGTTGAAGCGCAGCTGGCAGGACGTGGAGACCTGCTCGAGGAGCGTCGAGCTCACCTTCAGAACCGTAACCGGGCTCTGGGCGCGGATGGTCGCAGTACGCTTCGCGCCCGGAACGTAGCTCGCCTCGCCGAAGCAGTCGCCCACGTCGAGCTGACCGACGCGCTGACCGTGCCGCTCCACCGTGCAGGAGCCCGACACGATCACGTAGAAGCGGTCGTCCATCTCGCCTTCCTTGACGATCTCCTCGCCCTCCGCGTAGTGCTGCCACTGGCTCGCGCGCAGCACTTCCCAGATCTCGGCGTGCGAGAACTCGTGGAAGAACTTGAGCCGCCGCAGCACGCCGAACTGCTCCTGGCGGTCGAGGCGCGAATTGCGCTCGCGCAGCTTCTGGTGCACGCGCGTGAGCTCGGCCGCGAAGTCGAGCCCGCTCTTGTAGCGCTTGGCGGGATCCTTCTGCATCGCCACCGCCACGACGTTCTCGAGCTCCTCGGGGATGTCCTTGCGGAACGTGTGGATCGGCTGCGGCGTGGCGTAGACGATCTGGTGCAGGAGCTTCTGGAGATTCCCCGCGCGGAACGGCCGGTGACCCGTGAGCAGCTCGTACATCACGGCGCCGAGCGAGTAGAGATCGGAGCGGTTGGTGAGCTCCGCGCTCTGCACCTGCTCCGGCGACATGTAGGACGGGCTGCCGGCTATCCCTTCGATGCGCGAGATCTCCGAATCGGCGACGAGCGCGATGCCGAAGTCGATGATGCGCACGTCGGAGTCCTGCGTGAGCATGATGTTCGACGGCTTGATGTCGCGGTGGATCACCCCGCGCGAGTGCGCGTAGTGCAGCGCCTTGGCGCACTTGTAGATGATCTCCACGACGTCGTCGACGCGCAGGAGGTTGTCCGGCCGGCAGTAAGCCGCGAGCGTGCGGGCGCCGTGCACGTGCTCGGTCACGATGTAGCAGTGTCCGTTCTCCTCGCCGGCGTCGTAGATCGGCAGGATGTTCGGGTGCTGCAGCATGCCGACGAGGTGCGCTTCGGAGAGGAACATCTTGCGCGCGATGCGCGCACGCTCGGCGTCACCGCCCGTGTCCATGTTGTAGACCTTGATCGCCACGTCGCGGCCGTAGTACGCGTCGTGGGACAGGTAGACGGTGCCGGTGCTGCCGCGGCCCACCTCGGCAATCACGACGTACTTGCCGATCTTCTCCGGAATCGGACGAGGCTGCGGCTTCTTTGAAACCGGTATGGACATGATCCGAAGAGGAGCCCGCTGGGTCAGGGCAGGATACGTGCGGCGCAGCGCAATGACTGTGATCGAGCGCTCACGCCGCCCGGCACCGCACCGCGCCGCGCGCTCGTGACCGCGCGCCGGCGGCCGGTGCTCGCGTCGACTTGAATTAATCTGCGGGAGAAGGCGTCGCCGCGCCGCCGAAGTGATCGAAGCCGGAATGCGAGATGTCGATCACAGCATCGGCGTCGTACACCTGTACGCCCTGCCCTTCGCGCAGCACGCCGATCCGGGCGTAGCCCCACTCCCGGGGCGGCAGCGTCTGCTGCAGCGCTGCGACGCGGGACTGCGGCACGGCGAAACACAGCTCGTAGTCGTCGCCTCCCGTGAGCGCGAGCTCCCGTGCGCGCGATGCGCCGACGGCCCTCAACAGCGCATCCGATACCGGCAGCGCCGAAAGCTCGAGACGCGCGCCGCAGCCGCTCGCCGCGGCGAGCTTGCCGGCATCGCCCAGCAGGCCGTCGGAGACGTCGATGCAGGCGCTCGCGAACTCGCGCAGCCGTTCACCGAGCGCGAGGCGCGGCTCGGGAAAGCGGAAGCGATCGCGCAGATACCCGGCCGCGGGCTCGCTGTCGACACGCAGGCGGCCCTGCTCGAGCGCGAGTCCCGCCGCGGCGTCACCCGGTGTTCCGGAGACGAACAGGACGTCGCCGGCACTGCCACCCGAACGCAGCAGCGCCGTGCCGGCAGGCACATGACCCAGCACCTGGATCGTGACGGAAAGCGGTCCTCGCGTCGTGTCGCCACCGACGAGCGCGACATCGTGCGCACGCGCGAGGCGTGACAGTCCTGCCGCGAATCCGCTGAGCCACGCCTCGTCCGCACGCGGCAGAGTGAGCGAGAGCAGTACCCACGCGGGACGCGCGCCCATCGCGGCGATGTCGCTCAGGTTCACGGCGAGCGCGCGATGTCCGATGGATTCGGGCGGCGAGCCGGGCGGGAAATGCACGCCTTCGACGAGCGTGTCGACGGCGGCGACGAGCTGCGTTCCGGGAGGTGTCTCGAGCAGCGCCGCGTCGTCGCCCACGCCGAGCGGCACGTCGCAGCGCACCGCGCCGCAGTCGCGGAAGAAGCGCTCGATCAGCGCGAACTCCGTGAGCGGCATGGCTCGCGACTTCCCTGCGCTGCGCTCAGCGCTCGTGAGGCCGGAGCTCTCTCGCGGCGCGATCGAGCACCGCGTTCACGAACTTGTGACCGTCCGTGGCGCCGAAGCGCTTGGCGAGCCCCACGCCTTCGTTGATGACCACGCGGTACGGGATCTCCGGCCGCATCTTGAGCTCCCAGGTCCCGATCAGCAGCACTGCATGCTCGACGGGATCGAGCTGCGCGGGGGGCCGGTCCATCCAGCCGGCGAGCGCGGCATCGAGCGCGCCGCTCGAGGTGCACACACCCTGCATCAGCTCGCGGAAATACTCCGCATCGGCGCGCGGCATCTCCTCGCACTCGGAGAACTCCTGCACGAGGTCCTGCCACGGGCAGCCGCGGAGCTGCCAGCCGTACAGCGCCTGCAGCGCGAGCTTGCGGGCGAGCGAGCGCGCGGCGGACTGTGAATGTGCTCGATCCGGGCGGGACATCGCGGGGCTCCGACTACAGCCGGCCGAGGAGATCCGCCATCTCGAGCGCCGTCTCCATCGCCTCGCCGCCCTTGTTCCCGCCGGAAGTCGCCGCGCGCTCCAGCGCCTGCTCCACGGTCTCGACGGTGAGCACGCCGAACGCGATCGGACAGCCCGTGTCGAGGCTCGCACGCTGCAGTCCCCGCGCGCATTCGCCCGCGACGTAATCGAAGTGCGGCGTATCGCCGCGGATCACGCAGCCGAGCGCGACGACCGCATGAAAGCGCCCGCTCGCCGCGAGGCGCTTCGCCGCGACCGGCAGCTCGAATGCGCCCGGCACGCGGGCCACGAGCAGATCCTCGTCCGCGCCGCCGTGCGCGCGCCACGCAGCGACCGCTCCCTTCAGGAGGCTCGAGACGATGAAGTCGTTGAAGCGCGCGGCGACGATCGCGACCCTGCGGCCGCGCGCGCTCGGCTCTCCTTCGATGGTGCGGTAAGCGTCCATGGTCTGCCGTGGCTCAGGCGCTTTCGCGAGTGCCTACGCCTCCTCGCCGACGTAGCCTTCGATCTCGAGCCCGAAGGCCGAGATGCCGTGCATCTGCATGGGCGCGGACAGCACGCGCATGCGCGTGACGCCGAGATCCTTCAGGATCTGCGCGCCGATGCCGTACGTGCGCAGCACGCGCTCTCTGCCGCCGTCTTCCTTCGGCCTCTGCCGCTCCCCGTTCTGCGCGGCGGTGGAGCCGGCAGCGGCCGGTGAAAGACTGCCCGAGCGCAGCGACTCCGCGAGCTCGCGCGGCGAGAGCTGCTCGTGCAGGATCACCGCGATGCCGTTGCCCGCCTGCGCGATGCGCTTGAGCGCCGCGCGCAGCGTCCAGGCCTTGGAGTCCGTGCGGATGCCGAGGAGGTCGCGCAGCGTATCGGCGACGTGCACTCTGACGAGCGGAACGTCGGAGCGATCGAGCACGCCGCGGACCAGCGCGAGGTGCACGTCCTGATAGACGAGATCCTCGTACACGTAGAGCCGGAACTCGCCGAACTCGGTCTGCACGGGACGCTCCGCGATGCGCACCACGGATCGCTCGGTGCGGAGACGATAGCGGATGAGGTCGGCGATGGTGCCGATCTTGAGCCCGTGCTGGCGCGCGAACGCCTCGAGGCCCGGCCGACGCACCATGGTGCCGTCGTCGTTCATGAGCTCGCAGAGCACGCCGACGGGCTTCAAACCCGCGAGCACGCAGAGGTCCACTGCGGCCTCGGTATGTCCCGCCCGCACGAGCACCCCGCCCTTCCTCGGGCGCAGCGGGAAGATGTGACCCGGCCGCGCGAAATCGCTCGCGGTCGAATTCGGATCCGCCAGGGCGCGGATCGTCGCCGCGCGATCCTTCGAGGAAACGCCGGTCGTCGTCCCGTGGCGATAGTCCACGGAGACCGTGAACGCGGTGCGGAATGCGTCGTCGTTGTTCGGCACCATCTGCGGCAGATCGAGCCGCGCGAGCCAGTCCGCATCCATCGGCACGCAGATGATTCCGCTCGTGTGGCGGATCATGAACGCGACGGCCTCGGGCGTGACGTGCTCGGCCGCCATGATGAGGTCGCCTTCGTTCTCGCGATCCTCGTCGTCCATGATGATGACCATGCGCCCTGCGCGCAGGTCCTCGAGGATCTCCTCCACGGTGTTGAGGCCGGACATCTGCGGCTCCCCCCTGGCCTGCGGATCCTTATCCGCCGGACGCGCCGGCAGCGAGTAGACGTTCGACATAGCGAGCCACCTGATCGACTTCCAGATTGACGCGGGCGCCGGGAGCGAGAGCGCCGAGCGTCGTCACTTCCTGCGTGTGCGGGACGAGATTCACCCCGAACGTCGTGCCCTCGACGTCGTTCACCGTGAGGCTGACGCCGTCGATGGCCACGGAACCCTTGCGCGCAATATAGCGCGACAGGTGCGCCGGCACGCGAAAAACGACACGCATCGAGCGCGCATCCCCGGACACGGAGACGACTTCCGCGACGCCGTCGACGTGTCCGGAAACGAGATGCCCGCCGAGAGGATCGCCGGCCCGCAGCGCGGGCTCGAGATTCACCGGCGAGCCTTCGCGCAGCTCGCCGAGCGTCGTCAGCCGGAGCGTCTCCCGCGAGACGTCCGCCGCGAACGCGCCGTCCTCGAGCTCGACGACCGTGAGACAGACGCCCTGCACACAGATGCTGTCGCCGATGCGCTGGCTCCGGAGATCCAGCCTCCGGACGCCGATCGTCAGCCGGACATCGCCGGAGCGCGTCTCCTTCCGCCGGATCTCCCCGACGTCCTGCACGATTCCCGTGAACATCCGCCTCGGCCTCCCGACCGTTCTCTCAATTCCCGGGCGCTGCTGCGGAATCCGCCTCGCCCGCGGCAGACGCTGCCCGGCGCAGCCGCATGCACACATCCGTACCGACCGTACGCGTCTCGCACAGCGAGAATCGCCGAGCCTGAGCGAGGCTCGCGGGCTGCGGCAGATCGGCGAGCGGACGTGCCTCCACACCGAGCAGGACCGGCGCCACGTAGACGAGCAGCTCGTCCGCGAGATCACGGCGCAGGAACTCTCCCGCGAGCGTCGGACCCGCTTCCACCAGGACCTCGTTGATCTCGAGCTCGCCGAGCCGGTCGAGCGCCTGGTCGAGCGCGACTCGCCCGTTCTCCTCAGGCAGAAACTCGATGCTCGCCCCTCGCGCACCGAGAGCCTCCGCCCGTGCGGCATCGTTCGCACAGGTGAGGATCAGCACCTCGCCGGGCGCCTCGAAGAGCCGCGCCTCGGGTGGCGTGCGCAGACGGCTGTCGAGCACGACGCGCAGCGGCTGGCGGCGGTTCTCGCCGGGCAGACGGACGTCGAGCCGCGGATCGTCCGCGAGCACCGTGCCGACGCCGGTGACGACCGCCGAGCTGCGCGCGCGCCAGCGGTGCACGTCCTCGCGCGCCGCGGGACCCGTGATCCAGCGGCTCTCGCCGTTCGCGAGCGCCGTCCGGCCGTCGAGACTCATGGCGAGCTTGAGCGTCACCCACGGCCTGCCGCGCCGCATGCGCGTGAAGAAACCGCGGTTCAGCTCTTCGGCCTCATCGGCGAGCAGCCCGCCTTCCACCACGATACCCGCCGCTCGCAATGCGGCCGCCCCGCCGCCGTTCACCCGGGGGTTCGGATCGCCTGCTGCGTACACGCCCCGGCAAACCGGGCCCCCCTCAAG